>JBDTWJ010000022.1:0-31533 GCA_040006755.1 Ilumatobacteraceae bacterium
GTCACCCTCGACATCTACGGCCACCTCTGGCCCGGCGAGGAAGACCGCGTCCGCGACGCCATCGGTCGTCTGTTCCGGCCAGACGACCTGCGGGGCGCACAAGGCTGAGGAAAGCCACGGGGCGGCGAGCGAGCCCGGTTCCTTGAGCGACGGTCCTGCTGGACAAGCGATTCGTGTGCGGCAAGGCTTTGCCTGTGGCCGATACCTGGGACGTCCTCGATGCGCTCGCACTTGAGAGTGTCGGCGACGCGGATTCGAGCGGGATCGAACTCAGCAGGGTCCTCGGGCTCATCGACTACGTCAACCGCACGGTGCTGAACGACGACGAGACAGAGAGAACCCTTCGAAGGCTGCTGGGCTCCGGACTCGTAGTTGAGACGCGCGGCGGGTTTCGCCGGACCGCGGCTGGACAGGAGGTTCACGATCGGTGCCCGTCGAAGTTCTCACTCGACCGAGCGCGCTGGATAGAGAATCACCTCCAGCAACAGGTCCAGTGCGAAGCGCATGCCGATTGGACCCTGCCGTCCGCAACATTCGATTTGGCGCTCGGCCAGTACCTCGATGAGATGCGCCGCCTTGTCGGTCGCGACGACTGACCGCCGCCCCCGTCGCATGCAGCGAAGACCCAATCCGCACGCTTCAGGCAAACAACGATCTCAGAGACGCTCGCCACCCGAGAGGCACGGCCACCAGGCTGTAGGCGACCGTCGTGCGGTCGAGAAGGCGATGTAGATCGTTCGCGCTCGCAGCGACTCGGTCCATGGCTGAATGAACGTCCGCCAGATCGAGACCAGCTACCGCCTTCGGATCGAGATGGGCGATTCGCCGGTTGACGAAGTTGCCGACAGTCGCAGCGTCGTCACGCAGACGCTGTTGGTACTCCGCGATGCGTGCCGGGTCGACGTGATCCCCCACACCGAACGACTCGGTGAAGTGGAGATCGGACTGTTCACGAACCGCATCGTGATCCTCGAGACCGACGTGGGCGACGGCAAGATCGATGTACTCCTGTCGAGTCGCGAAGGCAGGGTTTCTCCGGACTCGCTCCCACGTCGCCCACAACGAGTCCGAATCAGGGTCCTTGTCCGCGATCCGTCGGATGGTGGTCATCAGCGATTCGGCGTAGAGCTGGGTGTAGCTCCATAGGAACCCGCCATCTGCGGTGGGGTTGACTCGCACGATCTCGTCGCGCAGGGCTTGCCAGATCTCTCGGTGCACGTAGGCCTGCGTGAGGTGGGAATCGACGCGCTCGAGTCGCGCAGCCCATTTTGCCCCGAGCGGCTGCTCTCTCAGAGGGTGGCGCTGTCATGGTGCGCGTCTCTCGTCGTGCACCGTGTCAGCCGACGATCGCCGATTCATCAGGGACGCTCGAGAAGCGCTGACGTGTCGCCTGCGACGGAGACCCCCTCCGATCGGATCCGGTCGACAAGCGGGTTCTTCGCACGAACGAGCTTTCGCCAAGACGCCGGCGTGTGCTCCGTGAGCTGCACGTGGTTCCCGGTCCAAGACCGCACGTCGGCCTGGAGCCCGGCCATATGAGCGTGCAGCTCTGATGATTCGAGGTCCGATGCGACGATCAGCAGGTCGATGTCTGACGCTCCATCTGCATCGCCGCGAGCAACCGAACCGAACAACCAAGCGCCGTCCAGGTCAGACCACTCGGAGAGCCGTACGCGTAGTCGGCGGATCAGCTCACCACGAAGGCCGGCAAGGGCAAGCAATGGGCCTGCGGCCAGGTGGTCCCGATTGAGCACCACCATCGATGAACGGCCAGCCACCGTCTCGTTCACCAGACCTGCCCGGATGAGGTCCTCGATCACCGCGCTCGCGTTGCCCGGCGCGACGGCCGCAGTAGCCGCGAGCTGTCGTCGAGTGACCGGCTGTTCCATCCGGGCCAGTGCCTGCAGCAGCGCTCCGCGAACGGCTGGGGCCACATCGAGAACCGGCGCGCCGAGATTCACGTGTCCGACCCTATCCAAGACTTGATCTGAGAAGGGATCATATGATCCAACTTTCGATCATCGGCCTACTCGGCAATCCCCCGCCACAGGGGATCGATGTGGCTAGATATTCTTGGACGAAAGCGCCATACTGGTCACATGGAAGCAGGAGTCCGAGAGCTGCGAGATCGTCTGAGTCACTACCTGAACGTCGTACGCGATGGCCAAGAGGTGACCGTCACAGACCACGGCAAGGCCGTCGCCCGGCTGGTTCCGCTCGACCAACCGCGCGCGCTCGATCGCCTCGTCGCCGAGGGCCTGGTCACCCCAGCGCCGGCAGCCAAACGCTCGCGGACTCCGCTCCGCGTCACCGCCAAGGGCACCGTCAGCGACCTCGTGGCCGAACAGCGGCAGTGATTGCCTACTTCGACACCTCCGCAGTGATTCCGCTGCTCATCGGTGAGCCGTCGTCGGCGACCTGCGCCAGGGTTTGGAACGAAGCCGCCCGCAGCATCAGCGTCCGGCTCCTGTATCCGGAGGCCCGCGCCGCGCTCGCCCGAGCTGAGCGGATGGGGCGAATCACCAAGCGTCAGCATGAGTCCGCGGTGGCGGAACTGGAGTCGATCATCACCGAGATCGACCATGTCGAGATCACCGCCGAGTTGGCCCGCCATGCCGGCGACCTCGCCCAAGCCCACCAACTACGCGGATACGACGCCGTTCACCTCGCCGCCGCAACGGCTGCGCTCGATGCCGAACTCGTGCTTGTCACCGGCGACAACGACCTGGCCGGTGCCGCTCGATCACTCGGCCTGCCGGTCGCGCTCACGAGATGACCGTCATGCGTCCACGCCCGAAGGTTCACGCCACATGATCACCAGCTCACATCAGTACGAGATCACCCGTAACCGGGCGAGCGAGATGCGCGAGGCGCTCGCCGAGCTGCAGGACGCTCCCCGTGCGGACCCGCTGCAGCCGGAGATGCGCGAGCTTCAACTCGACGCACTCCGCGGCACCCTCCACGATCTCGAATCCGAGCTGGCCGACTACGAACACGGCGTGCGCAGTGAACGGACCTGAGTGTGGCTGACATCCTCATCCCAGACATCGCCGCGGATGTCATCACCGCCATCGACATCAAGGCCCGGCGTCTCGGCCTCTCACGCGCCGACTACCTTCGCCGGATACTGGCTCGCGAACTGGCGGCCCAAACAGCCCACGTCTCACTGACGGACCTGGCTGATTTTGCCAGAGCCTTTGCCGACCTCAGCAACACCGACGCCATGAATCGCGCGTGGCGAGGCACGGAGCCCGAGGGACAAAACGCCGAAGAGGAACCAGATGGCCCGTACAACGATCGCCCTGCTGAGATCCGTCGGCACATTCCTCTACGGGCGGCGGCTCTACGAGACGATGGCCGTCTGGGAGACCAACCCGGCGATCGCCGAGCAGTCAGACCTCACCGCCGACTTCGCCAGTGCTTGGCGGGCGGCCGACAAGGTCGTCTACTCCACCACCCTGGCCGCAGTACCGACCGCCACCACTCGCCTCGAACGACACTTCGACCCCGACGCCGTCCACGAACTGAAGGCCCAAGCCACCGACGACCTCACCATCGGCGGGGCGAACCTCGCTGCTCGGGCCTTCGAGGCCGGCCTCGTGGACGAGTGCCAGCTGTTTGTCTGGCCCATGATCCTCGGCGGTGGCAAGCCAGCCCTCCCGGCGGACGTCCGCGCCAACCTCGAACTCCTCGACGAGCACCGATTCGGCAACGGCGTCGTACACCTCCGCTACCGCGTCTCGACCTGACCACTCAAGACGGCGGTCGGTGACGGTGCCCTGGCGTGCCGCTCGAACCGGCAGACGTCTACCCCCGAAGCGTAGCGAAGTTGAGATCGGCGGTCAGGCCAGACGTCCCTCAGTTGCCGCTCGGGCACAGGCAAACGTTGCCGGTCACGGCACTAGAGGGGATCGATGAGGCGATCGTCGAACGCTTCGCCACGCTGCTACCCGAAGGCACATACGTTCCGATGTTCCGTGAGGCCTCAGCTGAGGCTCCACTTGAGATCAGGTGGGTCAACTCTGGCGCATCGGGGTGCGCCGTGGACGTCGCTGAGTCGGACCATGCCAACGAGGGACCGGTTCACGGCCTCGGCGGCGGCCCGGACGAGTTCGGGATCGATGCGGTTGAGACTGAGCTTGGCACGGCGAAACATCTTGAAGTGTCCCTGGTCGGTGATGTTGCCCCATGTGACGTACAGAAACCGGTCACCGCGTTTACCGTGGACCGCTGGACCTCGGAAGTCAAAATCGCCGTCGGTATCGACGATGACGTTCACCTCGATCTCCCACCGTGCCGATGGTTCGTCACCTGCAACCAGTCCTTCGGGTTCGCTTCGGACTTGGATGCCGACACGTACGTCGTTGAGCGGTGACCCATCAGGATCACAGAACGTGCGACCGGGTAAATCGTTGCCCTCGATCACGACGTGCACGGCAACCATCCTCGCACCCGTGGCGGAGCAGAACCTTCCAGCCCCCAGCAGCGAGGAGAATCCCCGTGACGGCCGTTCCTGTTGGCCACGAAACAGGAGATCAGCGAATCACCTGCTCCCTAGGTCGGCCCGCGACGCCATGGTGCCGTATTCTCGATCGACGACCCGAGCATCCAGCGAGCGCTCTACGCGGGATCGTCTTCGTCGGCCTGCGCGGGCGCTCCCGTGTTGACGGCGAGGATGTGGCAGACGTCGTCGGCGCCGCAGTCGGCTGGGTCGAGAGAACGGCTGTGCAGTAGGAGTTGGTCGAGTTCGATCTCGAGTGCTGCGAGGTGTCGTTGGCGTTGCTTCACTTCGGCGAGTTTGGTCTCGAGAAGGGCTCCGACGTGGCTGCAACGCACGGTGCCCTCGTCGCGGAGGTTGATGATGCTGCCGATCTCCGCCAGTGTCAGCCCGGCCGCCTGTGCCCTGCGGATGAATCTGAGTCGATGCAACGCTGCGTCGCTGTACAGGCGGTAGCCGTTGGACGCTCGTTGGGGTTCGGGGAGCAGCCCTCGCCGCTCATAGAACCGCACCGTCTCCGGTGGCACCTCGAGCGCGTCTGCCAGCTCACCGATCATCACGACCCGATCATATCGCTTGCCTTGATCTGTGGATCAGGGTTTAGGGTCGAGTCATGAACGTCACGCTGCTCTACTTCGACGACTGCCCGAACTGGAAGGTAGCCGACGACCGACTCGCCACGGTCGCACGCGACATACCTGAGGTGACTGTCACGCGCCAGCTCGTCGGCACACCCGAGGAAGCCGAGCGGGTCGGGTTCCATGGGTCGCCGAGTGTCCTTGTGGACGGAGTTGACATCTTCGCCGATGCCGATGCTCCGGTTGGACTGTCGTGTCGGGTCTACCAGACGCCCGACGGGCCTGCTGGCTCGCCGACCGTGGAGCAGCTTCGAGCGGCGATGACCCGCGGCTGATCGTCGTCGCCCTGCCGGCTTCATCGGCCCAACGGTGTCGCGGCGGTGGGGTTGTGGTGACTCACTCGCAGAGGTCCGGATTGCGAGGTGATTACCTCGACCGCAAAGTCCGTCAGCACCGAACAGGACGATGTGCCGCAATCGCTGGTGATCGGCGATCTCGAACGGAGCGGCCCGCAATGAACAAGATCTATGACCTGATCGTGATCGTGAGCGCTGTACGACTCGAGGGAATCGCGCGACGCAGTCGTCGAATCCGGGGTGGAGCACGGCGCGGCCGAAACCGACGACAGGCTCGCTGCCCTGCTGCCCACAATCCAGTAAATGCGATGAGAGATGAGCCGCAGGCAACGGCTCATCTCTCATCGCGTGTGGCTGCTGGAGGACCTCGGCGCCTTGGCCCTACGCTCGGGTTATGGCGCAATCCCCCATCTTCGAGTTCGCTGATGAGTTCATCAGCGAACAGTCCGCCCTCGATCCATGCCTCGCAACCGCACGCGGAGTTGCCGGTTACGACGACAGGCTGACCGACCTCTCGCCCGAAGGCCACGAGGCCCGAGCAGCCCACGTGCGACACGCGGTGACCTCACTTGCTGCGATGAGTCCCACCGACGACAACGATCGCCTCGCCAAGGACTTCATCCTCGAGCGCCTCGAAACCTCGATGCTGTCGTACGACATGGGAGAGTGGCAGCGAACTGTACGCGCGATCGCGTCGCCAACGTCGACGCTGCGCGGCACGTTCGACCTGATGTCCCGCGAGGGCAACGAGGCGTGGAGCAACATTGCCGCACGGCTTCGTGGCATCCCTGATGCGCTCGCGGGTCTGCGAGCGACGTACGACGACGGGCGCGACAAGGGCATTGTCGCCGCTCGCCGACAGGCGATGGCCGCGGCAGATCAGTGCGCGACCTGGGCCACCAATCGCTGGTTCGACACACTGGCGACAGAAGCGGCGGCGCGCGACGACGTCCCCGGCGCGCTGAACGACGACATCGTCGCCAGCGCGGACGAAGCCAACAATGCATACGCCGACTTGGCGGCCTACCTGCGCGACGAGTACGCACCCGACGCCGAGGTCATCGACGCGTGCGGCATCGAGCGCTACCGGGTCGGTGTGCGCACGATGTTGGGGGCCGACCTCGACCCGCAGGAGATGTACGAGTGGGCGTGGACCGACTTCCATCATCTGCGCGCGGAGATCGCCGCCACCTGCGAACGTATCAAGACGGGGGCGAGTTTCGCCCAGGTCATCGACCTCCTCGACAACGATCCGGACCGTGCCGAGCACAGCGCCGACGCGTACCGGGCGTGGCTCCAAGAGCTGACCGACGAAGCGTTGAGCCGCAGCAAGGAACACTTCGAGATTCCGACGATCATGGATCGATGCGAGGCGTTGATTCCGCCGGAGGGCTCCACGGCGGCGGCGTACTACACGGCACCGTCGGAGGACTTCAGCCGTCCCGGCCGTACGTGGTATCCCACGCTGGGACGTACGATTTTCCCGCGGTGGGGCGACGTGACCACCTGCTACCACGAGTCGGTGCCTGGCCACCACCTACAGATCGCGTACGCGAAGGTGCAAGCGGCATCACTGAGCCGCATCCAGCGCGGCAGCTTCATCCCCGGTCACGGCGAAGGATGGGCGCTTTACGCCGAGCAGTTGTGTGACGAGTTCGGCTGGTTCGAGAATCCTGACTACCGCATGGGCTACCTCGGTGGCCAGATTCTGCGCACCGTGCGCGTCATCATCGACATCGGGATGCATTTGTCAAAACCCATTCCGGAAGGCACCACGCTCAACGACGGAACACCGTTTCACGGCGGCCAGATCTGGAATCCCGATCTCGCCTTCGAGTTCTCGGTTCGCGAGACGGGCAACACCGAGGCGTTCATGCGCAGCGAGATCGACCGCTATCTCGGCTGGCCGGCGCAGGCAATCAGCTACAAGATCGGTCAGCGAGAATGGGTGGCCGCCCGCGACGAAGCGAGAGCCCGCGCGGGCGACGCGTTCGATATGAAGGCATGGCATACCAAGGCCCTGCGCCTGGGCGCCATAGGTCTTGATCAGCTTCGTGCCGAGCTCGCCCGATGAGGCAAAACTCGACACGTCTCGAGCAGCCTGATCTGGTCAGGAAGTGACAGGCTCGAGTGGCCCGAAGAAACCGACGATGCGCCTCAGCTTGCCATCCTCGTCGAACTCGACCACATCGATGCCGTTGACGGCGACCGCACCATCTGGTCCCACCAGATCCCAGCCGTAGCGCGCGAATCCGTGGTGTGAATCGACTGCGGTGGTGCGCCTGAACTGGTGCCCGGCGTAGTGGGTCAGCACGACGTCGGCCAGGGCGCTGATCTCGGCGTGGCCGCGGCCCTCGAGCGGAGGATCCAGCAGCTCTCCATCGGCGTTCCAGGCGGCGGCAATGAGTGAGTTGCGGCGATCTGCGTCGGCCAGCGCGTACGCCTGGAGATGCTGATCGATGGTCTCGATGATGGACGCGATGGTGGTGGTGGTGTCGGTGTAGGTCATGGGTGCCACCTTGCGCTGCTTGGGTAGGCGTAGCGATTACCCGTCGGGTCATGGTCGCGGCACTTGCATTACCTCTCAGGTCATGGTGCACGCGTGCGATGGTCCGTACAGTGGCAAGGATGGCTCGACCTCCCGTCGGAGAACTCTTGCGCGACTGGCGCACTCGACGCCGACGCAGTCAGATGGACCTCGCGCTCGACGTCGGCGTCTCCACGCGTCACCTCAGCTTCGTCGAGACAGGTCGCTCGCGGCCGAGCGTCGAACTGGTGCTCGCCATCGCGCACCATCTCGATGTGCCGCTGCGCGAGCGCAACGGCTTGCTGCTCGCCGCGGGCTACGCACCGCGGTTCTCGCAGATGTCGCTCGACGATCCTGCGATGAGTCACGTGCGCGCATCGATCCAACGAATGCTCGATGCACATGATCCTTATCCGGGCGCAGTGATCGATCGTCAATGGAACGTGGCAATGGTGAATAGCGCCGGCCTGATGCTCGCCAGCGGTGTGCCGGATCACGTTCGCGGTCCCTCGCTGAACGTGTATCGCCTGTGCCTGCATCCCGACGGTCTTGCGCGTCGCACCACCAACTTCACCGACTGGGCCACGTATCTGCTCGGGCAACTTCGGCGGTCGGTCATGTTGACGGGCGATCCGACGCTGGTCGCGTTGCTCGACGAAGTATCGGCCTATCCCAACGTGGCGCAGATCTCGCCGTTGCTCGGCCGAACGAGCGGCGACGACCCGCCAATCCTCGTGCCGTTCCGACTCGCGACCCCCCTCGGCGAACTCTCGTTGTTCACTACATTGACGACCTTCGGCACACCGCTCGACGTCACCATCGACGAGCTTGCGATCGAGCTGTTCTTCCCTGCAGACGAGCGCAGCGACCAGATGCTGCAAGACCTGTCGCTGGCCAGGGACGGCTGATCGAACGGTTCGATCGATTCGCCCACACTTCTCGATCGACAATGGGTAGCGATCCAGAGACCGCCGTCGGACTGCGCTGTACGATCACCTCCACCCGCCGACGCGTGATGTCACGGGAACCGTGAACGAGTCCTGCAATGACAGCCAGTGCGACGACAACATCCCGGCACGCGACGCACATTCCCATCGCCGCGTCGTTGATGGCGTTGGGATCCGGTGTCGTGTGGAGCTTCGGCGCGGTCACGGCCCGGAAAGCAGAACACGCCGACGCGTTCCAATACCTGATCTGGAGATCGGTCGGTGTCCTCGTCGTGATGGAAGTGATGACTGCAATCCGCCATCAACCGATGCTGCTTCCGAAGGCCTACATGTCGGGAAAGTGGATGCTCTCGGCAGTCTTCGGTCTGCTGCTCGCCTCGTTCATGTTCGTATATGCGGTGAAGACCACGACAGCGGCTAACGCTTCGTTCCTGGGCTCGGTCACGCCCCTCGCCGCCGTGGTGCTCGCCAGATTCGTGCTCGGTGAACGACTCTCGCGGGTCACGCTCGGCGCAATCGTCGTTGCGTTTGTCGGTCTCATCGTCACGGTGCTCGGTGATCTGCACGCGGGCAACATGCTTGGCAATATCGCCGCGTTGACTGCGTCGGTCGGCTTCGCGATGTACACCATCAGCGTGCGATCCGATCCTCACCGTGATTGGTCACCGGTGCTTCCCGGATACGCAGCCGCGATGATCGTGCTCTGCTCGTTGATCACAGTTGTCAATGGCAAGACACTGATGCCACCCGCGCAAGACATGGCGTACGCATTGATGCACGGTGCTGTGTTCATTGTCGTCGGCACAAAGCTGTTCAATCGGGGGTCGAGGCTCGTGCCGGCCGTGCCGATGACCATTTTCGCTCAAACCGAAATGGTGTTCGTACCACTCTGGGCCTTCCTGGTTCTCAGTGAGGCGCCGAAGGCGGCAACAGTTGTGGGGGGAGCGATCATTTTCTCGGCGGTCGTCGGCAAGGCGATTATCGATACGTCCCCAGGCGCAGTGCAGCCCATCCAAGAGGGCTAGCGCTCGATTTGACAACGGCCAAACGCGCTAGAAAGTGACGATGCGATCGAACCAGCACGTCATCGATGGACCTGGAGGTCAGATCGAGCTGGTCGACTTGACGAAGACTTACGACAAAGCACCGGTCTTGAAGGGCATCAACCTCAGGATCGAGCGAGGTGAGTTCTTCTCGCTGCTCGGTCCGAGCGGCTGCGGCAAGACCACGACGTTGCGACTGATCGGCGGTTTCGAATCTGCGGACAGTGGAGAGGTGCGCATCGACGACGTCGGCATGGTCGGCATCGCACCCGAGAAGAGACCGGTCAACACGGTCTTCCAGAGCTACGCACTGTTTCCCCACCTCAGCGTCGCCGACAACGTCGGGTTCGGCCTGCGATTCCAGAAAGCATCGAAGGCCGAGATCACGGCGCGGGTCGGCGAGGCGCTGGAGCTGGTCCGGCTCAGCGGTTACGGCAAGCGCAAAGCCCATCAGCTGTCGGGTGGTCAGCAGCAACGCGTCGCCCTTGCTCGGGCATTGGTGCTTCGACCGAAGGTTCTGCTGCTCGACGAGCCGCTAGGCGCGCTCGACGCGAAGCTGCGCAAGACCCTGCAGGTCGAGTTGCGTGCACTGCACCGCGATGTTGGCATCACCTTCGTGTACGTCACCCATGATCAGGAAGAGGCACTGACGATGAGCGATCGGCTCGCCGTGATGAACGAGGGCGAGATCGAGCAGATCGGAACACCGAAGGAGACCTACGAGGAGCCGGCCAGCGCGTACGTCGCCGACTTTCTCGGTGTCGCCAATCTTCTGCCCGGCACCATCACGTCGGCCGGGCGAGTCGTCGTCAACGGTTCCGAACACTCAGCCGACACTGCAGGTGTCACCGGCGACTGCACGGTTTTGATCCGACCGGAGCGGGTGCTGCTCTCGCCGCTCGGCAATGGCCGAGTCGAAGCCGTGCCCGCCGTCGTCGAGCAGCGGATCTACGTCGGCTCGGTCACCCAGGTCCTGCTGCGTCTCGGAGAGCACAAGCTGCAGGCGCTGATCGCCAACGACGGCTCGCCGCTGTGCGGAGCCGAGGGCGAGACGGTCGACGCATATCTGCCCCCCGACGCGATCCGCGTCCTTTCCACCTGACCGCCGAACCCTCTCGCGGCGCTCTGCGACACGGCAGCGACGACGTTCCACGCGGACGAGGGGGTCAACCGACAACGGCGAGGTTGCCGAGTTGGGCGTCCTCGCCGGCGCCGTGGCGTCGGCGCATGCGGCGCATCACGAGCGCCGCCAGCGTCACAGCGGTGAGCGTGAACATCAACATGATCGTGGCGAGGGCGTTGAGCGCAGGGGTCGCGGTCGCCCGACCACCCGAGTAGATCTTCATCGGAACCGTCTCGCTCGATGCGCCGGTCGAGAGGAACGACGAGATCACGAAGTCGTCGATGGAACCAGCGAACACCACCATCACACTGGCGAAGATCGCCGGCCCGAGAAGCGGTAGCAGCACCAGGCGCATGGCCTGCAGGCGATTGGCCCCGAGGTCGCGAGCGGCCTCTTCGTACTGCGGGCCGATCGCTGCCAACCGGCCGCGAACTATCACGACGACGTAGGAAATGCTGAAGGTGATGTGGCCGAGTAGCTGTGTCGTGAACCCTCGGGGCACGCCCGTGTACACCTGCGTGAAGACCAGGAACAAGGCGACACCCATCACGATCTCGGGTGTCACCAACGGAATCAGCATCAGCGCGTTGGAGGCTTTGGAGATACGACCTCGCCACCGCTGCAGGCCGATCGCCATCGCGACGCCGATCGGTGTGGTGATCAGCATGCTGAGCGCTGCCAGCTTGAGGGAGTTTCTCAACGGTTGCCGCAACGAGTCGTCGTGCCACACCGATTGCAGAGGGTCGTGGAAGTACCAACGCAGCGACGGCGACTGGAACGCCGAGCGGCTCTTGCCCGAGTTGAACGAGATCCGCATCGCGACCAGCACGGGCACCAGCGACCACAGCACGTAGAGCCAGGTGATGGCCGCCAACCCGAATGGATGCCGGTTGGGGCGGTGACGTCTCATGTCGCCACCGATCGTTGAGCGCGCACGGTGACAACGAGGTAGTACGTCATCATCACCAGCAACATTGCCGAAAGGATCAGCACCAGCGACGCACCGGTCTGCGACTGGCTGCTGCCGCGGAGGTCTCGTTCGATCTGGTTGCCGATCATCTCGGTCCGCGGCGAACCGCTGGAAAGGAACGTGTTGGTGTAGTAGTCGCCGAACATCGGCAGGATCGTGATGACCGAGGCAGCGAGCAGGCCAGGAACCGACAAGGGCAGCGTGACCCGGCGAAACACTCGCGCTGGCGATGCGCCGAGATCACGACCGGCTTCGATCAACCGTATGTCCAGGCGCTCGAGCGCGGCGTAAAGGGGCAGGATGAAGAACGGGATGTAGCCGTAGACGAGCCCGATGACCACGGTTGACCAATCGCCGTCGAGCCAGTTGCGCGAGCCTCCGAGGTGCAGCCAGCCCAGCACGCGGTTGAAGTAGCCGTCGACTTGGAGAAGGTTGATCCAGGCCAGCATGCGCATCAGGTAGCTGATCCAGAACGGCATCACCAGCGCGGTGAGCAATACGGCTCTCCAACGGGTGGCATGACGGGCGGCGTAGTACGCGACCGGATACCCGATCAGACAGCAGAGTGCGAGCGACGCGCCGACAAACGACAAGGTACGCACCACGACGCCGCCGAGATCTCCCCCGAAGACTCGGTCGATGACCTTGTTCATCGCCGAGAAATTCCACGACCACGGACTCCACACCGGATCCGGGGTTCGCAGGATCGGGTCGACACGCCCGAACGCAACAGCTGCTATTGCATAGAACGGCACGACGAACAGCGCCAGCAGCCATGCAACGCCGGGCAGGCTGAGGAACCCCCAGAACCCATTTCGATGACCGCCCGGCGCTGCTCCCGCGGCGTTGGCCATCCGTCAGGTCCCGGCGCGGAACTTGGACCAGGCGTCGTTCCAGAGTGCTTCGACGTCGGCGCTCAACGCGAGATACCGCAGCCCGTTGGTGATCTGATCATTGGTCAGCACGCAGCTGCGCAGGTTCTCCGGTACGAGGCCGGCATCGATCAACTCCTGTGCGCCGAGGCCTTCGACCGCTGGCTGGTATCCGACATACCCGAAGTTGGTCTGGGCATTGGTCGTGTCGAGCAGCTCGTTCATGAAGAGATGGGCGAGCACCGGGTTCTTGGCCTTGGACAGCACGCACATTGTGTCGTTGGCGATGGTGCCGGGGGACGGCTGCCAGTAGGCCAGCACCTCGGCGCCGGTGCCCTCCGGTAGGTAGTACTGCGCATTCAACATGTCGCCGCTCCAGACGTGGGCAACCGTGGTCGACCCCTCCGGCACGGTGTGGTAGCCCTCGATCTCAACCTTGATGTTCATCAAGTTGGTGAGCTCACCGAGGTCGTCACCGGCCTGCTTGATGATCGTCGGATCTGCGGAGTTGACGTCGGTCAGTCCCTTGCGCAACATCGCGGCCGCCAAGCCCTCGCGCGAGTCGTCGAGCAGGGATGTGACGCCTTTGTACTGCGGGTCCCACAGCGTGTCCCACGAGACGCTGGCGGCATCAACCTTGTCGGCACGAAAACCGATGCCGGTACTGAACACGGTGTAGGGCACCGTGTACACGGCACCCTTGTCGTAATACGGATCGCGCAGCGAGGCTGCGACGTTGCCGATGTTGCCGAGATAGGTCTTGTTGAGCGGTTGCACCAGTCCGGTTTCGACAAGTTTGAACAGAGTCGTCGTCGATGCGCTGTGGTGCAGGTCGACATCGACCGCACCAGATGCCAACTTGGTGACTGCTTCATCGTCGGTGGTGAAGGTCGTGATCTCGACCTTGACGCCGTACTTCGCCTCGAACGCAGAGACGATGTCAGGACTGACGTACGAGTCGTAGTTGAAGATCCGCAGTGGGCCCGCCTCGGGCTTCAGGCCGTCCTTGATCGCCTCCGTGTTCGTTCCTGAAGACGAACTTGCGCCGTCGTCGCCGCAGGCCTGCAGCAGCGGCAGACCGACGGCCAAAGCGAGACCCAGCCGGGTCGAACCTCCGATTACCTGTCGACGAGTAAAGCGACTGTCCA
This sequence comes from Ilumatobacteraceae bacterium, assembly GCA_040006755.1. GTDB lineage: Bacteria > Actinomycetota > Acidimicrobiia > Acidimicrobiales > Ilumatobacteraceae > JAENVT01. The sequence goes on from JBDTWJ010000022.1 coordinate 14,063, forward strand.
ATTGGTCCTCCCCCAAGTACGAACAATGGTCACGCTAGTCGGTCATGTGCGATCGATACGCGGCGAGAAAATCAACGATGAGATGGTCCTGCGGAGCCAGCACGCCGTGATCGAAGTAGCGCGATGACACACCGCGCTGCACCCGCTCGGACACGTCGTAGTCCTGCTTGCCGACCAATTCACTGAACTCGACGATCTCGGTGGGATCGAACCCCGGTGCCTCGATGGTGTCGGCAGAGAACAGGTACTCCATCACCACCGTCGTCTCGCCAGCGCCCTTCGGCCACATTGACGACACGATCACGCTGGTGCCGGTGACGTCGATGAACATGTTGGGGAAGACGGTTGCGCCGTAGTACGACCCGGCTTCCTCGTCGGACATGTGAGGCAGCACCGGCAAGTTGGAGCTGCCGGTCATGCTGAAGCTGTTGCCGCGGATGGTCACGCCACCATCGCGGCGATTCGGGTCGACCACCGAGCCGGTCTTGTACACCGGAACGATGTCGACCAACTCCGGGTGCACCCACGAGCAATGCAGGCACTCCTGGTAGTTCTCGACCAGGATCTTCCAATTGGCCTTGACGTTGGAGGAGGTCGTCGCGCCCGTGCGCAGCTCGCCGAGCTGGAGATGTGCGAAGAGCTCGACGGAGTCGAGGCCGGCAGCGAATGACTCGAGGAACGGCACCGGTTCGGGTGAGAGGTTGACGAAGACGAACCCGTGCCACACCTCGCAGGCAACACTCCACAGCGACAGCGACTCGCGATCGATCTCGTCGGCCGCAAGGTGCGGTGTGCCGATCAATCGACCGTCGAGCGCGTACGTCCACGCGTGATAGGGGCAGGTGATGCCGGCCTTCGAACCCGGCCCGCTCTTCTCGCACAACTTGGCACCCCGATGTCGGCAGACGTTCGCGTGCGCGTGCATGCGTCCATCTCGATCCTTCACCAACAACAGGCTCTCGCCTACGACGTCGGCGACGAATCGGTCTCCCGGCGCGAGGCCGTCGTCTCGGCACACGTAGAACCACGACATGTGGAAGATCCGCTCTCGCTCGAGTTGGAACACCTCATCCGAGGTGTACTCGCGCCCGGTGAGGGTTGGGATGAGTTGACTGGAAGTCATGTCGGCCTGCTCAGTAAAACCCGCCGGCGGCATACTCGTGAGAGTGGCCGTCGGTAGTTGAGCGGACCATTCCGGCGAACCGTTCGACGTTGTCGCAGAACCGATCGACGTCGGAATCGGAATGCATGGGTGAGATCGTCCACTGCTCGCTCTTGCCCCACGGCGCCATGAACACGCCACCGTTGTGCTGCACGAGGAAGTGCAGATGGCTGAGACCCGTATCGACGGCGAGGAACTCGCGAAGGTTGCGAGCAGCTGTTCCGTTGAAGACCAACGAACCCTTGAAGCCGAAGGCGTATCCGTACGCGGGAACGCCGTGCTGCCGGAGCGACAGCATCGACCGATCGAACATCGATTGAGACTGCGCAGCGGCCTGGCGATATGCGTCGTCGGTGAGCACCTCGGTCAGCATTGCGCGGGCCGCGGCCATGGTCATCGGATTGCCGTTGAACGTTCCCACCTGGTCGTAACGGCCATCGCTGATCGCAGCCATCACCTCGCGAGTGCCGCCGATGGCACCGCACGGCAGACCGCCGCCGAGTGCTTTCGCCAAACAGACGATGTCGGGAGTGACACCGAACAACCCTGTGGATCCACCGGGATGCACGCTGAGGCCGGTCTTGACCTCGTCGAAGATCAGCAACACGCCGTACTTTCGAGTGAGCTGGCGAACGCCGGCGAGGTAGCCGGCGTCGGGCGGAATGATGCCTGCGTTCATCATCATTGGCTCCATGATCATCCCGGCGATCGAGCCCTGGTTGGCGTGCAGCACGCGCTCGAGCGCCTCGAGATCATTGAACGGCACCAGGTGCACGAGGTCGGCCATCACCTGCGGGATGCCGTCAGCAGCGACCCGATGGGGTTGCTCGGCGGGACCGAGTATGTCGAGGCTGCGCCACTGCGAGACCATCACTGAGTCGTGGTGGCCGTGGTAGCTGCCCTCGATCTTGACGATTTCTTGACGACCCGTCACGGCGCGCATCAGATGGATCGCGTCCATCGTCGCCTCGGTGCCCGAGTTGTTGAATCGCCACAGCGGCAGGCCGAAACGGTTTGCAAGCTCGCGGGCGACCACGATCGAGTCGTCGGTCGGTTGGGCGAAGTGCGTGCCTTGGGTGACGCGCCTTTGCACCGCCTCGACGATGGCTGGATTGGCGTGGCCCGCAACCATCACGCCGTACCCACCGTGCAAGTCGACGTACTCCATCCCGTCGACGTCCCAAATCCGCGAACCCTTACCGTGGCTGACCCAGACGGCGGCTGGACGCGAGATCATCCAGTTCGAGGTTGCGCCTCCGGCGAGCACTGCGGAGGCCTCCTCGCTGCGCGCCAGCGACTGTGGCATGCGGGCCAGGAAGCGCCGTTCCTCCTCATCGATCAACGAATCGATGGTGACGGGTTTGCTCTCGATGACGGCCACAGCGGCCTCTCCTTTGTCGGTCGCTGACTGGCGAGTCAGTGATACTGACTGACGAGTCTACTTCATCCGCGGACGATGCGTGAACATGGGATGAACGTGACGTGCAGGAGTTGCATCCCCTGCGCGCATCGTGCGCATACTGTGGTCAATGACCACAGAGAGTGCGTTTGTGGGAGTGGTGGAGCGCATGCGACGCGACACCGCCGACCGCAACCCTGCATCACGTGAGCAGCACGAACGAGCGCGAGCCGTTCTCCCCGGAGGAACGACGCGCACCATCTTGCATCACGCACCTTTTCCGCTGACGTTCGTCAAAGGTGACGCCGGAACCATCACCGATGCCGACGGTCACACCTACGTCGATCTCGTGGGCGACTACACCGCCGGCCTGCTCGGCCATAGCGAGAAACGGGTCCACGCCGCGGTTGCCGACGCTCTGGCCACCAACACCAGCGTCGGCGGTGTGCATCCCGCGGAGATCCGATTCGCGGAACTGGTCTGCAACCGCTTCGGCCATCAACGAGTGCGTTTCACCAACTCGGGTACCGAAGCGAACTTGATGGCCATCACGCTCGCGAGGATCGTCACCGGACGCTCGATGATCATGGTCATGCACGGCGGCTACCACGGGGGAGTGTTCTTCTACTCCAACGGCAACGCGCCGTGGAACGCCCCCTTCCCTACCGTTGTCGCTCCGTACAACGACCTCGAGGCGTGCGAGCAACTGATCGACGAATACGCACTCGATCTCGCCGCGGTCATCGTCGAGCCGATGCTCGGCTCAGGGTGTGTTCCGGCCGACGCACGATTCCTCAGCGGGCTTGCCAATGCCGCTCAACAAGCCGGGGCAGTCTTCATCACCGACGAAGTCATGACCTCGCGACATGGCCCGCGCGGACTCGCCGATCTCCTCGGGGTGCGCCCCGACATCGCGACGTTCGGAAAGTACTTCGCCGGCGGCTTCTCGTTCGGCGCATTCGCGGGTCGCGCCGAACTGCTCGATCACTTCGACGCAACCAAGCCCGACTCGATCCCCCACGCCGGAACGTTCAACAACAACATCGCCACGATGTCGGCCGGTTGCGTCGTGTTGGGCGAGCTGTTCACCTCCGATACCGCAGTCACGCTGACGGCACGCGGCGAAGAACTGCACACGCGAATCGACGATGTGTTGCATCAGCACAAGCTGCCACTGACCGTTACCGGATTCGGCTCGATGAACGCAGTACATGCGCTCGAACGACCGCCGCAGAACGGTGCCGATCTCCTGGAGCGCGATCCGGTTTTGCAAGAGGCGTTGTTCCTCGCATTGCTACAGCGCGGCGCCTACACCGCGCCGCGCGGCAGCCTCAACCTCGGTCTGGCGATCACGGAATGGGACCTCGACCACTACCTCAACGCACTCGACGAATCACTCGCCGAACTGTCCGACGCGATATAGACCAGATCGACCGGCGGACGACCCTCTTCGATGCCGCGTTGCTCGAATCGCGTCACCGGTCGCCAGGTCGGTCGCTCGATCACTCCGCCGACGAGCCCTGCATCGGCGTCGCACACGAGTTGCATTTGGACTGCGTAGTCAGCGTCGTCGGTGACTAGATGCAACGTGCCACCGACACTCAGGCGCTCGACCAACCTTCGAACCACATCGGGTCGAATCAGCCGACGAACGCGCTGCCGCTGCTTGGGCCACGGGTCGGGGAAGAACACTCTGATCGTGTCGAGGGATCGCGGTGGGATGCGCGGCAGGAACTCGATGACGTCACCATCGATGACACGAACATTTCGCAGGCCGCGGATCTTGATCGCCTCCAGCACCGCGGCAAGGCCCGGCGTGTGCACGTCGACGCCCAGCACGGTCTCGGAAGGTCGCGTCTCGGCGAGTTCGATCAGCGCGTCTCCTCCGCCGAAACCGATGTCGAGCACGATGCCATTGCACTGCGACCCGGTGCCGGCGAGCACTTCGTCGAAAGACAATTCCTCGCCATCGACGGCTATTCCCCATCTGGCCATCGCCCGTTCATATGCCACGGTGCGCTCCGGCGAGAGACCCCTGCGGCGCGGCTTGAAGGAACGTTGCGGAGGATGAATGAGGCCATTGGGAATCGACACGGGACGACGATGGTACCTGTTACAAACGTGCAAGGCTGAAGGTCATGGCGTGGTTGGTCACTGAAGGGCGCGTGCTGGCCTCCTGCGAAACTGCGTCACAGCGACGCGCCAAGAGTGTCGGTCTTCTCGGACGCGACGAAATCGAGGGAGCGCTGGTGTTCACCGGCTGCCGGTGGGTGCACACGCTCGGCATGCGCTTCGCCCTCGACGTCGCCTACGTCGATGAGCAGGGCATCGTCGTGAAGACCGTGCACATGCGCAGGCATCGCGTTGGTGCACCGGTTTGGCGGGCCCGCAGTGTGATCGAGGCCCAAGAAGGGGCTTTCGGACGCTGGGGCCTGCGCGTGGGCGATGTCGTGGAGATACGCGAATGACGGGCACACTCGTACTCGTGGCCACCCCCATCGGTAACCTGGGCGATCTTTCGCCAAGAGCAACCACGACATTGCAGAACTCGGCATTGATCCTGTGCGAAGACACGCGCCACTCGGGCAAGTTGCTGTCGCATGCCGGCATCAGCGGGGTACGCCTCGCCATCTGCAACGAGCACACCGAGACCGAACGTGTCCGCGATGTGGTGTCGTTGCTCGAAGCGGGCGAGACGGTGACGTTGATCACCGATGCCGGCACGCCCGGCATCTCCGACCCAGGTTCGCGGATCGTGCGCGCCGTTCTCGACGCAGGCCACGACGTGTCGGCAGTGCCGGGCCCGACAGCGTTCGTCATGGCACTGATCGTCAGCGGGTTCGACACCACCAGATTCGTGTTCGAAGGCTTCGTGCCCCGATCCGGCCGTGAGCGAGCCGGTCGACTGGCGGCGATCGCGGCGGAATCCAGAACGACGGTGATGTACGAGGCGCCGCATCGCGTCGAGCGAACCATCGCCGATCTCGCAACAGCATGCGGCGGGCAGCGCGCGGTTTCGGTGGCGCGCGAGTTGACCAAGATCTACGAGACGGTATGGCGCGGCGCGCTCGACGACGCTGTCGCACACCTGCAAGACATATCCCCGCGAGGCGAGTACGTGATCGTGTTGCAGGGCGCGCCGCCGCGCGGCGAGGTCAGCGACGACGAGATTCGGTCGGCCCTGAACGTCGCACTCGCCGGTCACACCCGCAAGGACGCTGTCGAGGCCGTCGTCGGACAACTCGAGGTCCCGAAACGACGCGTCTACGACTTGGCGCTGGCAGAGGCTCGCAATGCCTGAAGCCGGAAACGAGGCGACGAGCGGTGAAGCGATACCCCCAGCTGTCGTCCAAGCCGCGGTCACGCAATACATCTCGACCGGACCCAGCGCTGCGTTCTTCGATCTCGACCGCACGCTGATCAGCGGATCGAGTGCATTCGTGTTGGGCGTGGCCGCGTGGCGCGCCGGGCTGATACCGCCTCGGCAGTTCGGCAGGGATGCCGTGGGGGCCGTCGCATTCCGATTCAGCGGTGCCAGCGACAACACGTCGAACGGTGTGCGAGATCGCATCCTCGGCGCAGTGAAGGGCGTTCGCGTCGACGACCTCGTCGCGCTGAATGCCGACATCGTCCCGAGGCTGCTCGACAAGGTTCGGCCCGAGGCCCAAGCTCTCGTCGATCGGCATCGCCACGCCGGACGAGCCACCTACATCGTCTCGGCGTCACCGATCGAACTGGTCGAACCACTCGCGAAAGCGCTCGGCATGACGGCCGGGATCGGCACCATCAGCGCGACCGCCGACGGCGTGTACACAGGCGAACTGGGCGGACCCTTTTGCTACGGGCCTGGCAAGGTCGAGGCCATCACCGACCTGGCCAGGTGGGAGAACTTCGATCTCGCGCAGTGCTACGCGTACAGCGATTCCGCCAGCGACCTGCCGATGCTCGAGGCCGTGGGGCATCCGGTCGCCGTCAACCCGGATGCCAAGCTCGAGCGAATCGCCCACCACAACGGTTGGCCGATCGTGGTGTTCAGCAAGCGCACCAAAGCGGTCGTTCGTCGAACGACGCAGGCGCTCGGAACTGCAGGTGTTGCAGCGGCGGGGTTCGCCGCAGGTACCCGATATGCAAGCCGCTACGCCAAAGGTCGCCTCTTCGGCACCCGGCGCTGACCGAAATCGGTTGCCTCGACCGTCGTAGCGCGACCTATCCTTGGCGACGTGAGAACACCGACTCGAACCCGTCGAATGCGCACCGGCTCCTAACCCAGCCGTCGTTTCGCCATTCTTCGAAAGGATCCAGTCGTGAGCAACTACTTCCTCACCACCCCCATCTACTACGTCACCGCAAAGCCGCACCTCGGCCATGCGTACACCACCATCGTCGGCGACGCGATTGCACGCTGGCACCGCCTGCTCGGCGACAACGTGCACTTCCTCACGGGAACCGACGAGCACGGGCAGAAGGTGCAGCAAGCGGCGGAAGCCGCCGGCTTGTCGCCCCAGGATTTCACCGACTCGATCGCTCCGCTCTATCAGCAGGCGTGGGAGCAGTTGAACATCTCCAACGACGACTTCATCCGCACCACCGAGCAACGACACAAGATCGGAGTCGCGGAACTGTTGCAGCGCTGCTACGACGCCGGCGACATCGAACTCGATCTGTACCAGGGCAAGTACTGCGTCGCGTGCGAGGAGTACTACACCGACGACGAGCTCGACCCAGGGGACTTGTGCCGAATACACAAGCGCCCGGTCGAGAGCGTCGAGGAAGAGAACTACTTCTTCCGCCTGAGTCGCTTCCAGGACCGCCTACTCGACTGGTACGCGGCGCATCCCGGGGCAATCGTGCCCGAGTTCCGCGGCAACGAGGCACTCGGGCTCATCCGCGGTGGCTTGCGTGACTTCTCGGTCAGTCGCACCAGCCTCAAGTGGGGCATCCCGCTGCCGTGGGACCACAAGCACGTCGCGTACGTGTGGTTCGACGCCCTGGCCAACTACCTCACGGCCGTCGGGTATGGAACCGATCCCGAACGGTTCGACGAGTGGTGGCCGGCACACCACCTCATCGGCAAGGACATCATCAGGCATCATTGCGTGTACTGGCCGGCAATGCTGATCAGTGCCGGCATCGAGCTACCGGCGAGCTGGGCTGTCGGCGGATGGCTGCTGGTGGGCGGCGAAAAGATGAGCAAGAGCGCCGGCAACGCTGTGAATCCGCTCGACCTGATCGCCGATGTCGGCGTCGACGGCTTCCGCTACTACATCCTCGCCGAGACTCCTTACGGCAACGACGGCGACATCACCTATGAGGGTCTGATCGGTCGCTACAACTCCGATCTGGCCAACAACCTCGGCAACCTGCTGGCACGCGTTGCAACTGTCGTCGGCAAGACATGCGACGGGATCGGCCCGGCACCGAAGGCCGATTCGCCACTCGCTGCTGCAGCGGCTTCGGCCTATCAGGCGACGGCCGCTGCGTGGGCGGAGTACGCACCCAGCAAGGCGCTCGACGCGACGTGGAGCCTGATCCGCGCCACCAATTCTCATCTCGAGGCCAACGAACCGTGGAAAGCCGAACGCGGGCCGGAGGTCGATGCAGTGATGGGCGATGCCCTCGAAGCATTGCGCATCGTTGCCATTCTCGCGACGCCCGCACTGCCCGAGACATCCCAGACCGTCTGGGAACGACTTGGTCTCAGCGGTCGGGTCGACGACCAGCGCCTGCCCGCAGCGGCCGAGTGGGGCGGATACCCCGGAGGCCTCGCCGTGACCAAGGGCGAATCGCTCTTTCCTCGCAAGGCGACCTGAGGCGCCGTGTCGTACACGGACAGTCATTGTCATCTGTACGACACGCGCGGAGTGGCGGTCGAGGATGTGATCGCCGCGGCGCGCAACGCGGGAGTGACAACGATGATCAACGTCGGGTGCGACGCGGCCACGACCGAACAGGCCATTGCCGTGGCCGCGGCGCACGACGACATCTTCGCGACGGCCGGGTTGCATCCGCATGAGGCCAAGAACGGCGTCGCGACCATCGTCCCGTACATCGACGATCCCAACATCGTGGCCATCGGCGAATGCGGGCTCGACTACTTCTACGACCATTCGCCACGCGCCGAGCAACGCGTTGCGTTTGCGGCTCAGATCCAATTGGCCCACCAACAATCACTTCCACTCGTCATTCATACCCGCGATGCGTGGGCAGAGACCTTCGACATCCTCGACGCGGAGGGAACCCCCGAGCGGACCATCTTCCACTGCTTCACCGGCGGTCCCGACGAGGCTCGGCAGTGCCTCGCACGCGGTGCGTACCTGTCGTTCAGCGGAATCGTGACCTTCAAGACAGCGACGGATCTGCACGAGGCGGCGAGGCTGTGCCCCATCGACCGGATGCTCGCGGAGACCGACAGTCCGTACCTCGCGCCGGTCCCCCACCGCGGCAAACCGAACCAACCGGCATACGTCGCCCATGTGGTTCAGGGGCTCGCAGACCTCCGAGGCGCCGACGTCGACGAGGTGCGCGCAGCTACGGTGGCGAACGCGTGCCTTGCGTTCCCAGGTATTCATCCGTAGCCTTTTTCCCGTCCCGCGGACGGAAATCCCCACAATGAACCCATACGACCGACGTCGCCTCGCACTCGCTTCCATTTTTACGGTGGCAGCGCTCCCGGCATTGTGGATCATCAACCGTAACGACCCCGGTTCTGCGGCTCCGTCAATCGGGGCCGCCGGAGTGCCCGAGGCCGGCGCCAACGAAGCACCGTCGACCTCGGCCTACACGCCCGACGCGCCCATCTTCCTGAACGGTCCACCGTCGGGCGCCGATCCCGCTGTCGTCGACATCATCATCCCGCCGGGGCCCACCGCGACCGAGGCCACCGGCAAGGCGAGCTTCCGTCGTTTCGACGACGGCAGCAACCAGCCATGCACGACCACTCGTGCGCCATGGGGATCGCATCTTACGGTGACCAATACTGACAACGGGCAGACCACGACGTGCGTCAACAGCCTCAGCGGGCCGTTGCCTCTCGGCGTTGACATCGTGTTGCACACCGATCTCTTCGCGACTATCAGCGACCTCGCCGACGCGCCCGTGCCGGTGCGCATCAGCTGGTAAGGCGTGCACTCCCGGAACGACATTGGGGCGCTGTTGAGTGAACACGGACTGGCGCCGCGCCGAAACCTCGGCCAGAACTTCGTCGTCGACGCCAACATCGTGCGCAAGATCGCTCGCCTCGCAGACGTCGGGCCCGACGATCATGTCGTGGAGATCGGGGCGGGCCTCGGCTCGTTGACAATGGCGCTCGCCGAGACGGGCGCGACGATCACGGCGATCGAAATCGACCATGGCATCGCCGGCGCGCTGCGCGAAGTAGTCGCCGACCTCGAGAACGTAACGGTTCTCGAGGACGACGCTTTGCGACTGGACTGGAAGTCGACGTTGGCAGCAGCACCTCGTTGGGTGTTGGTTGCCAACCTGCCGTACAACGTAGCGACACCACTCGTCTGCGATCTTCTCGACTTCGTGCCCCAGGTTCAGCGGATGCTGGTGATGGTGCAGCGCGAGGTCGCTGAACGACTGTGTGCTCCGGCCGGATCGGATGCGTACGGTGCGGTCAGTGTGAAGGTCAAGTACTGGGCGACTTCGCGCATCGCCGGCACCGTGCCTGCAAGCGTGTTCCTGCCGCGACCGAAGGTGGAATCGGCGCTGGCCGACATCCGACGGCGGCCATCGCCGGCTGTCGATGTGCCACCCGAGCCGCTCTTCCAGTTGGTCCGCACAGCGTTCGGTCAACGCCGCAAGATGTTGCGACGATCGCTGGCAGATGTCGTCGCCCCCGAAGTGTTCGAGGTGGCGGGCATCGACGCGCAGCGAAGGCCCGAAGAACTCGACGTGATCGAATGGGGAGCCCTGACGCGCGCGTGGCTGGCGGCCACGTGAGCGCCATCGCCGTCACAGCGCCCGCCAAACTGACTTTGCATCTGCACATCACCGGACTTCGAGACGACGGATTCCACGTCATCGAGGCGGAGATGGTGACGCTTGACTGGCACGACACGCTGACGATCGATCCGCAGTCGACCGGATTGACCGCCGACGGTCCATTCGCTGCAGGGGTGCCCCTGGGTCGATCAAATCTCGTGTCGAAGGCGCTGCGTTTGGTCCGTCGAAGCGCTGCCGTGCACATCCACAAGGCGCTGCCTCGCGGCGGGGGGCTCGGCGGAGGTTCGGCCGACGCAGCTGCGGTTCTGCGTTGGGCAGGTTTCGACGATCCGGTTGGTGCAACGGAACTCGGCGCTGACGTCGCCTTCTGCCTGGTTGGCGGCCGGGCGTCGGTGCGCGGGATCGGCGAACTCGTCGAACCGTTGCCATTCGAGCCGATCGACGTCACGCTGGTCATTCCGCCGTTGTCGGCCAGCACACCCGTCGTCTATCAAGCATGGGACGCGCTGGGCGGGCCGCGCGGCGACGGGTCGAACGATCTCGAGCCGGCCGCCATCGCCGCCTACCCCGAGTTGGCGACCTGGCGCGACCGAATTCGCGAAGCATCGGGGTCAGCGCCGACGCTGGCGGGCAGCGGCGCGACGTGGTTCCTCCGTGGCCATCACGATCTCGACGATGCATTGTCCGAGGCGATGGTGGTGCGCACGACGACCTGTCGAGCCGCCAACGCTCCCTAGACACGCAACGGCCGCCCGCAGTGTTGTGGGCGGCCGGGAACGAGAATCAGTGGGTCACTTACCGCGTTGGCGCTGGTGACGGGTACGGCGAAGCATCTTCTTGTGCTTCTTCTTGCGCATTCTCTTGCGGCGTTTCTTGATCAGCGAACCCATAGCTCGTGAGACGCTACCGGCGGCTGAGCAAGGACCCAACGCCATGTTGCCCGAAGAGGCTGCGGCGGCGTCCCCATCGAAGGCCCGCGCCCACTGGCTCGCCGCCACCCAAGTCCTTACGGTGATACGCGAGCCAAGGAGGAAACATGGCTGACGACGAGATTGACCTCAATGCACAGATCGAAGTCGAACTGACGCCCTACGGATCATTGGATCTCGACCTGCAGTGGGTCGCATACCTCAGCGAATCGGCTGAGATCCCCGGCACCTTCGACGGAATCGACCCGAGCATCAGCTATGCCGACGACGGCACGGCCTACGCCTGAAGGGAGCGCCATGTCCAATCCAGAACTCCGCCGGGACAGCCCCGACTCGGATTCCGTTCGGCATCTGCAGGAGCTACTCGAAGTAGCCCTGCGCGACGCCGGTGTGCAACTGAGCCGCGTCGATGGCATGTTCGGTCCCATCACCGAGGCATCCGTCGTGTACCTGCAGGGCAAGAACGGCCTGCCGGAAACCGGCGTCGTCGACAGTGCAACGTGGGCCGCGCTCGAGGCGGGCGCCCCGGGAACGTCGTCATCGACGACACCAGGTGCTCCGACGACGTTGCGGATGCGACCGCTCGACCTGACGGTGCCATGGTCGCTGCGCATCGACTGGCACGAGACCACGTTGCAACAGCTCAGCGTCGACCTCAGCAACTTCACGGTCCACAGCACACCCAACACGCAGTTCAGGTTCCTCAACCCGGTCGGGAAGTTGTTCGGCGCCGGTGGTATCGAGGTGCTGCATCGCGAAGTGCAGTCGTAGCCGAACTGGTTCGTTGACTGGAGCACGAAGGCCACCATCGACTGGTCAAAGACAGCAGGACTCGACCTCGGCGACGAGAACCATGTGACGCTCGGCCTGCGACCGTTCCGTGGAGTCACGCTGACCGCTGAGGGGAACCTCAACCTGAAGTGGCAACCGATGCAGGACACTGGAAGCGTCACACCATCGGGCGGGGTCTACCTGAAGATCGACATCTTGAAGTTGCTTCCTCGTCAGTAGTTTTGACGCGGCTCGTCAGAACGGACCGGCAACCTTTGCGATCCACTCGCTTCGGTTCATTCTCCACCGGCAGTCGACACCGACCTCACCCGGTGACGTGATGCTGTCGGCCGACTCGTCGATGAACTCGTAACCCAGACTCCGCGGCACTCCTGCACTGGCGACGTTGGCCTTGTCGTGGTGGATCTCGACGTGCTCAACACCGGGGACGGTGAAGGCCGCCGTCGTCAACGCCGAAGCTGCCTCGTTGGCTATGCCGTTGCCGAGGTGGTCGACGTGCACCCAGTACCCGATCTCGAGCGCCGCGGGGCCGCGGCGCCGGTGGAGTCCTGTTGAGCCGACGATCTCGCCGTCGAGGAACGCACCGATCACCACATCGCCGCCACGTTCCCAGTCGAACTGCCACTGGTTGATCAGTGCGACCCTGGCTACAAGGCTCATCGGCTCGGCGGCGATCCAGGGCATCCACGGCCGGAGGTGGCCGACGTTGCGGGTGATGGCGTCTTTCAGCTTCGGAGCATCGGCCGCGACCCAACGCCGAAGTGTCAGCCGATGCGAAGGCATGGTCTCGGGGAGTCGTTCCACCCATCCATTCTCGCGTTCACCTTGGGTGCACCACCCCTGGTTTTTCGTCACGCGGGGTTCTCCGAGTGTTTCCGGGCACCCCGGGGTGAGCAGCACACACTCCGTTGAATCGCGCGAATGACGTCGACGCCCGCACCCCAGCGAGCCATGTATCAAACACCTGCCGACACTCAGCGTCCCTTCAGGGCGGCAACCACCGGAGCGAAGCCTTCGGGATCTCGCACCACGTAGTGGCTGATGCCGACATCATCGCGCAGCCGCTCGATCTTGTCGACGACCTGCTCGACAGATCCGATCAGCACGAACGGTGTGTCGTTGAGCAACTCGACGCTCATGCTCCACCGCCGCGAGGTCGACTGCAGCTGATCGGCGGCACCCTCGCCGACATGGGTGACCTGCACCAAGGCCGAGCTTTCGATGTCGACGAGCCGATCACCGGCTGCGTCGGCCAGCATTCTCGATCGTTCGCGCACAGCTTCGATCGCCAAGCCTCCCGGCGCGGGTCTGCCGTCGTCGCCTTGGGTGAGACCCGTGAACTGGAAGATGTCGGCATGCCGCCCGGCGATGCCGGCGACGCGCTTGCCGTGACCCCCGATGAGCATTGGAACATGGCCTTGGATGGGCCGGACTCCAAGATCATCGAGCGCGAGCCGGTGATGTTCGCCTTCGAACTCGGCTGCCCCGGTGTCGAGCAACGACCGAATGACAACGACCGATTCCTCGAATCGGGTGACACGCGATCGAGGCTCGCGCAACAGCATGCCGATTGCGTCATGCTCGGATTGTGCGTAGCCGGTGCCGAGGCCGAGCACGAGACGGCCGCCCGTCAGTCGGTCAACGGTCGCCGCAGTCCGGGCAATCAGCGCAGGATGATGGAACTCGTTGTTGAGTACCAGCGGCCCAACGCGCAGCGTGATCGTGGCCTCAGCCGCGACCATCAACGGGAGGAACGGATCGACGCTGCCGATGTGGTCGTAGGAGAACATCTCGTCGTACCCGAGTGCCTCGGCTTGTCGAGCGACAGCGACCACCGTCTCGCGGTCGTCGAAGTCTCTCCCCTGAACGGCGAATCGGAAAGGCTTGGTCACGTCGAAACGATAAACGCGAGCCGTGGTGTCGCGCTGAGCGTCGCAAGTCGTGTCGCATTCCTTCACAACTCGCAGCTGGCAGCCTGATGACGAGCCCTTCCTGTGGGACATGCTGTATGAGTCGATCCACATACGCGACGGTGGGGCTCCGCCGTCGCGCTCGATCCTCGACGAGCCCGACATCGCGCACTACCTCTTGGGATTCGGCCGCGAGGGGGACGACGCGCAGTTGGCACTCGATGGTAGGGGCCGACGAATTGGTGCCGCGTGGTGTCGACGAATGTCGACTGCCGATCCGGATACGGCTTCGTCGCGGACGACATTCCGGAGCTCGGGACTGCGGTTGTTGCCGCATGGCGTGGTCGACGAGTCGGCACATCGCTGATCGAGCAGCTCGTCGTCCGCCACCCGATCATCATCCTCAGCATCGACAACGACAACTACAGTGCCAAGCGGCTGTACGAGTTGCTCGGATTCGAATCCGTCGGCGGCGAAGGCACCGCGACGACGATGCTGAAGCGGTTGTCGCCTCCTTGACGGCCACCGAAGTTCGGGACTGGCCCACGTCAGACCCTTGGGGGATGAAGTTGTTCGGCTACACGCGCACCTTTCGAATTGCGACCGGCATGGTGAGCCTCGAGTGGCAAACGCCATAGTCGCAGCAACCCCCTGCCGCTAGCCTCTGGCCACGACCTTCCGGGGTCGTTCAATGGTAGGACATCGGTTTTTGGTGCCGTCTATAGGGGTTCGAATCCTCTCCCCGGAACACGTTCACCCGCGGGTGATTTGCAGAGCTACACCACTTGCGCACCGCGACGCGATAGAACGGTCGCATGACAGTTTCGGCGATCGTGCTGGCAGCGGGCGAGGGCTCGCGGATGCGATCCGCCCGTCCGAAACCGTTGCATCAGATCTGTGGCCGGCCGATGGTCATGCACGTCATCCATGCCCTGGCCGACATCGGCGTCGACCGCACGGTCGTGGTGGTCGGGCACGGCGCCGAGCGGGTCACCAAGAAAGTCCAGGAGCAGGCGCCAGGCTGGGCGCACGTGACGTTCGTCGAGCAGACCGTGCAGCGCGGCACCGGCGATGCCGCCATGGTCGGCATGACCGCGATTCCCGGCGACGACCTCGACGACGACTCGACCATCATCGTCCTGCCCGGCGATACGCCACTGCTGCGCGACGAGACGCTGCATCAGTTGGTCGTCAACCACATCAGCAGTGGGAATGCGGCCACGGCCATCACCTCCATGCTCGACGATCCCAGCGGGTATGGCCGAGTGCTCCGGGCACCCAGCAAGCATGGTGACGGTCGCGTGTTGCAGGTGGTCGAGCAACGCGATGCGAGCCCAGACACCCTCGCGATACGCGAGGTGTGGACCAGCATGTGCGCGTTCAGGCGCGACCTTCTGGGCCCGGCGCTGCGTCGGCTCAGCCCCGACAACTCTCAGGGCGAGTACTACCTCACCGATGTGGTCGAAGTACTGGCCGGCATGGGCCATCAGATCGGCACCGTGCAGGCGCCCGAAGAAGAGACGCGCGGCGTCAACGATCGATGGCAGTTGGCGCTCGCCGAACGCGAGCTACGCAACCGCACCAATCGCCGCTGGCTGCTCAACGGCGTCACCATGCTCGACCCACGCCAGACCTTCATCGATGTCACCGTGCAGTTGGGCCGCGATGTCACGCTCTACCCGGGCACGATCCTGCAGGGCAACACGGTGATCGGCGACGGCTGCGAGATCGGTCCCGACACCCGCCTGATCGACTGTGTCGTCGGCTCCGGCGCCGTGGTCGAGAACAGCGTCGGCCGCGACAGCGAGATCGGCGACGATGCCCACGTCGGTCCGTACGCACATCTGTCGCCCGGCACCTCCGTTCCTTCTTCGGCGTCAACCGGTGCGTTCTACACTGCACCTGCCGACTAACGCAGCTGCGGAGCCACTCATGGAAAAATTCACGACCAAGCGAATGTCGCTCTTCTCGGGTCGCACCCACCCGGCGTTGGCTCAAGAAGTGGCCGAAAACCTCGGCATCTCGCTGGGCGATCCGAATCTCGTGGAGTTTGCAAACGGGGAGGTTCGCCCCAGGTTCACCGAGAGCATCCGGGGCAGCGACGTATTCATCATGCAGACGCACTGCGGCACCGACGAGCGCAGCATCAACGACTCGATCATGGAGCAGCTGATCATGATCGACACCGCGTACCGCGCTTCGGCCAAGCGGATCACCGCGGTGTGCCCGTTCTACGGATACGCCCGGCAGGATCGCAAAGCGGAGGGGCGCGAGCCGATCACGGCCAGGCTCATCGCCGACCTCTTCAAGGCGGCAGGCGCCAAGCGCATGGTGTCGCTCGACCTGCACAGCGGTCAGATCCAGGGGTTCTTCGAAGGCCCTGTCGATCACCTCACGGCTACACCGGTGCTCGAGAACTACGTGCGTCAGCACGCCCACGAGCCGGTGATCGTGTCGCCGGACGCCGGTCGCATCAAGGTCGCAGCGCGCATGGCCGAGCACCTCGGCGACCTTGGCGCCGACCTGGCCTTCATCTACAAGCGTCGCCCGAAGGGAACAACCAACCAGGCCGAGGCCAAGGAAGTGATCGGCGATGTCGACGGGCGACTGTGCATCCTCACCGACGACATGATCGACAGCGGCGGCACCATCACCAGTGCCGCCGACATCTTGCTGCAGCGTGGCGCCACCGACGTGTGGGCAATGGCCACCCACGGCGTGCTCAGCGGCCTCGCGGTCGATCGACTGAAGAATGCGCCGATCAGCAGGGTCGTACTGACCAACACCTTGCCCCTTCCACCCGAGAAGCAGATCGACAAGATCGAGGTGCTGTCGATCGCCCCGCTCATTGCCGACGCACTCAATGCGGTGTTCGACGACACCAGCGTCAGCGAGATCTTCGGCGGCGAGAACCAGGGATAAGCCGCAGCGACCGTTGGTCGCGACATGCCCCGGCGCTAGGCTTGCCAACCGTTCTAGATCCCTGAACAGTGCAAGAAGATCGTTTCGAGGCCCCGTCATGTCGCAAACCACACTCGTCGCCCAACCCCGCACCGGGAAGGGCACGCCCCTCGCCCGCCGTCTGCGCACCGAAGGGCACATTCCGGGCGTGTTGTATGGCCGTGGGATGGACCCCATCAGCGTGACGGTCGAGCGCCGCGAGTTCCGTCTCGCGCTCAGTGGTCCCGCCGGCGCCAACACCGTGCTCGCACTGCAGGTCGGTGGCACCAGCTATCCGGCCGTGGTCAAGGAGATGCAGCGTCACCCAATCCGCCGCACGGTCAACCACATCGACTTCCTGCAGGTCAACATGAACGAGGAGATCACGGTGC
>JBDTWJ010000023.1:0-31516 GCA_040006755.1 Ilumatobacteraceae bacterium
GTGAACGACACACCCTGTGGATCGTCAGTGCCAACTACCTGTGGATTCGCTGGGGATATATGCGGCGACGGAGTTGCGCGAGACTGAGAAAATGTCAACACAAGCACGACTTGCCGAGCTCGGGATCGAGCTGCCGACGCTCCAGTCGCCAGCGGGGTTGTACCGCAGCGCGGTGCGCGTCGGCAATCTTCTCTTCTGTTCGGGTGCGGGGCCGATGCGACCCGATGGAGGCTTCGTCACGGGAAAGGTCGGCAGCGATCTCGATCTCGCCCAGGCGCGGGAGGCAGCCAGATTGGTGGGTCTGCAACTGTTGGCGGCGATGCACGGAGAACTCGGCTCGCTCGACGCAGTGTCGCGCATCGTGAAGATCCTGGGAATGGTCAACTGCGCGCCCGGCTTCAACAACACGCCAGGAGTCATCGATGGATGCTCCGAGCTTTTCATCGAGGTCTTCGGCGAGGATGGGCGTGGTGCACGCAGCGCGGTCGGCATGGCCGAGTTGCCTTTTGACATCTCGGTCGAGATCGAAGTGATCGTGCAGGTCAACGCCGACTAACACGGACGGCGGCGGGGGAGCGCTCTGTGTGGCCGTCTCGAGCGGGTGCCATGGCTAGACTTTCGTCATGACGAAAGTCCGTGGTGACCCACAGGAGCAACGATCGCGGTGCCGTTGGTGCCGGCGGGTGCTTCCGGAGCAGAAGATGGGGCGGCCGAGGGTCTTTTGCAGTCAGTCGTGCCGTCAGTGGGACTGGGTCGGTCGCCAACGATCTCGCGAATTGCAATTGAATGAGGACGAACTGATCATCACGAAGGCGGAGTTGGATCGTTTGCACGATGAGCTCTACGTGCTGGCGTGCGCCGTCGACGACGTCGAACGCGACCTGTCGGCTGCCGGCAGGGCACCTGGCGCCAGGGAGGTCGAGGAGATGCTGCAGTGGCTGCTGGAGTCGGCGCGCCCTATCCGGGACCGGGAACTCAGTACCGAACGCCCATAATCATCGTTATGTCAGCTTGAGCCTCCCCTGGAGGCCTATCGGAGTGCTTGCGGCCGCCCCGGGGTGTTCGGAAACACTCCGCTGGGCAGCAAGCCACAAGGAACTGCCCAGCCCCGCACACCCGCCCAAAGAGCAGGGCATCCGGCACGGTTTTGATGCTTTCGGCCGTGCCGCGCTCGCAGGCCCCCCACGGGGGACTTCACGTTAGTCCTCGATGACGTCCAGCCCTTGCTCCCGGAGCCGCGCAATGTTGTCCAGCATTCCATTCAGCACCTCGGGGGCGTGGCCGACCCAGGTCTCCACCTCGCCGACCACCTGCAGCGGATGGCGGGTGCGGTACGACTGAGTGATGTTGCCGGGGAACTTCTTGTTCGTAACGTTGGGGTCGTCCTCGAAAGGACCCGTGGGCTCGACGACGTAGATGTGCCCCCGCTCACCGCTCCCCGCAAGCGCAGTGGCCAACTCCGCTCCCCAGACGGCTGTCTCCACCAGCGCCGTGAAATAGATGTTGTTGGACAGACGGCCCTCCTGGAAGTTGGAGCCGTGGCCAGGGACAAGCAGATTGCCGCCCTCAAAGGCGGACTTCGTCCCGTGGTAGAAGGGCCCCTCGATGTGGTCGCATCGGTCGAACGTCACAGGCACGTATGCGATGTCGCTCTCCCTCACGGTCATCCACTCGTCGTCGTTCACCGTGGTCCTTTCAGTCGCTGCGTCTGTGCCTCAAGATCCCATCACCACCATCTTCACGGGATGACGACACTCGCACAACGAATCGGCCCACCTCGATGCGGATCAATGACTCGCCGTCCTGTATCGGCAGGAGCCCCGGCGTTGTTGCGCCGGAGCACGCATTTGGCGTTTACGCGGTGGATCGATCGGGTAAACGGCGCGCGTGGTGTTAGCGATCGTGATCGGTGCTGGTGTCGCAGTCGCCGGTGTCGTGGCGCTCCTCGCCGCCAAATGGCCGAGGATCGAAGCTCCGCGCGTCTCGGGCGAGAAGGTGGCAGAGGAGGTCGTACAG
Organism: Ilumatobacteraceae bacterium; assembly: GCA_040006755.1. Classification (GTDB taxonomy): domain Bacteria; phylum Actinomycetota; class Acidimicrobiia; order Acidimicrobiales; family Ilumatobacteraceae; genus JAENVT01. Next base: position 2,017 of record JBDTWJ010000023.1, read on the forward strand.
CATCCGAAGCTTGCGGCTCGACTTCGCCGGAACTTTGATCCGAAGACCGCAACCGGGGTCGCCTTGACAATTGCGACGACGGCTGTAGCCGCGGCGACGGTCGGTATCGGTGTACTGATCGCTGTGATCCGATCGAAGCAAGGACTCTGGTCGATCGATCTGCGCCTCGCCCGCTACGGCGCACAGCACGCAAGCAAGTCGTCGACGAACACAATGCGCATGATCAGCCAGGTCGGTGGGACCACGGGTGCTGTCGTCATCGCCCTCATTGCGACGGTCGTCGAGTTCGTGCGGCGGCCTTCGCGGTACATCCCGATGTTCACGATTCTGGTCGTCGGCGGTCAATCCGCGTTGTCGAACGGCATCAAGTATCTGGTGGCACGGGCACGCCCGGACGTCAGTCGGCTGACAGGTTTTGCAGGCTCCTCGTTCCCATCCGGCCACTCGACTGCCGCCGCAGCGACCCTGGCCGCGGTTGCATTGTTGATCACACGAGATCGCTCGCGCCGAGCAAAGACTGCGGCCGCGTCGATAGCCGCAGGGGCCGCTTTGGTGGTTGGCATGACACGTGTGTTCCTCGGCGTGCACTGGTTCACCGATGTCGTCGCGGGTCTGCTGCTGGGCTGGGGATGGTTCACGCTGTGCTCGATCGCGTTCGGTGGTCGGCTGATGAAGTTCGGTCAGCCCGTGGCAGTTGCCGAACGCGTCGCGGAGGTGACACCGCTTCAGGCGACACCGGCCGCAGCAAACCGCGAATATAACGAGGCGGTTCATTCGTCTACGACGTGAGATTCAGAGTCGGTCACAATGGGCCGATGAGTATTGTCGTCGATCAGCCGGCGGACCATGTCTTGACGGTTGGAATCAACCGGCCTCAGGCGCGAAACGCAATCGACGGGCCAACCGCCCGCGCGCTGGCGGAAGAGTTCCGTGCCTTCGACGACGACCCCGACATGCACGTCGCCGTGTTGTACGGACTCGACGGCATGTTCTGCGCAGGCGCTGACCTGAAGCAGATCGGTTCCGGCAACGGCAACCGTGTCGAGATCGACATGTCGCTGGATGGCCCGCTCGGACCGACCCGGATGCTGCTGACCAAGCCGGTGATTGCCGCTGTCGAGGGTTACGCAGTCGCGGGCGGATTGGAGCTGGCACTCTGGTGCGACGTACGAGTGGCCGCGGCCGATGCGGTGTTCGGTGTGTATTGCCGGCGTTGGGGTGTTCCTCTGGTCGACGGCGGCACCGTTCGACTCCCCCGAATGATCGGCCACAGTCATGCGCTCGACATGATCCTGACCGGCAGAGGGGTGTCGGGTGAGGAAGCAATGCGGATGGGCCTTGCCAACCGCATCGTCGCTCACGGCGCCGCGCTCGACGCTGCGATCGCGGTCGCCACGGAGATTGCCGCGCTCCCCCAGCGATGCCTGCGTTCGGATCGACGCAGCAGCTTCGAGCAATGGGGCCTGACGCTCGACGAGGCGATGTCCAACGAGACCGTACTGGGCCTCGCGACGATTCGCAGTGGTGAGACGCGCGAGGGCGCAGCGAAGTTCGCGGCCGGCGAGGGCCGGCACGGGGCCTGAGCCGGCCCTGGGTTACTTGACGTCGACGAGATCGACGACGAACACCAGAGTCTCGCCGCCCTTGATCGCGCCACCCGCTCCCCTGGCGCCGTAGCCGAGATCAGGTGGGATGGTCAGCCGCCGACGGCCGCCGACACGCATTCCCGCGACGCCCTTGTCCCAACCTTCGATCACTTCTCGCGCTCCCAGGCGGAAGTCGAACGCGTCTCCGCGGTTCCAACTTGCGTCGAACTCCTGTCCATTGCTCCATGCCGCTCCCGCGTAGTGCACGTAGACACGCTTGCCGACCACGGCCTCTTCTCCGTCGCCGACCGTCTCGTCCTCGATGACGAGCTCGGCTGGTGGATCGCTATCGGGAATGGTGATCGTCGGTCGTTCGGCCATGAATGTCGACCTTACCTCGCCATGACCGTCCGGCGCCCATAGGCGGTGCCGCCGATCTGAGCACCGCACCGGCGAGAATGGAGCTGTGGCGAGGCCTTATTGGATGATCGGTGCTCTGGGCGCGGCCGTTGTCGTCGCGCTCGTGACTGTGCCGAGCTCGTCCGACGAGACCGACGCCAAAGCGGTCACAACCCATGGCGAAACCACGATTGAGGACACGACAAACGACGCCACGTCGATGGTGCCGACCTCGACCTCTACCTCTACCTCTACGTCCACTTCCACAACCCTCGCCCCATCCACCTCCACTTCGACGACGAGCACGACCACCAGCACGCAGCCACCACCAACGGGTGTGCCGCAGAACGTCGGCCCGTTCAACGGAGACGCGTTCGATGCAGTCGTAGCTGCCGCCACCGTCGACGTCGGTGACATCTCCGTCGGAACCGCGGTTGTGCGCGACGGAAAGGTGTTGCACACGTCTGCCTTCGGGATGGAGAACCCGTTCGAGTCGCGAGCGGCCACAGTCGACACCAGGTTCCGTCTTGCGAGTGTGTCGAAGATGTTAACCGCCGTTGCCATCATGCAACTGGCCGATGAGGGGGCGGTCGAGCTCGACGAGCCGTTCGCCGAACAGCTCGATGTCGGTGGACCGTTCAACGATCCGCGCATCGCCGCGATCACGGTGCGGCAACTGATGTCTCACGTGTCGGGGTTCAGCGCAGCGAAGGGAAACTTCTTCCGGCACGGTGTCGACACGTGGACGCAGGCGGCGCAGAGCGCGTTGGGCGAGATCCTGCAAGCCGACCCGGGCACTGCATTCCAATACAGCAACACCAACTTCTGTCTGCTTGGCCTCCTGCTCGAGAAGGTCACTGGCCAGCCATTCGAGACCGTCATCCGAGATCGGGTTCTGCAACCGATCGGCATCAACGCCCACCTCGCGCCGACGTTCGATACCAAAAGCGGTGATGCACTGCATGCGTCGGCGCCCGGACGCAACTACATGGAAACGCTGGGACCCGCTGGAGGCTGGGTGGCCACACCGCTCGATGTTGCCAAGCTCGCTGCGTCGTTGCGCGAAGATTCGCCGCTGCTCGACCCGTCATCGGTCGACGCGATGCGCGTTCGTGTTGCGGTCCCTGTCGAGATTCCGCCGCCGGCCAACGGCTGGAGCTACGGCATGGGACTGATGTTGTTCGGCGACGGATCGTGGGGTCACACCGGCACGATCGAGTCGACCCACGCGGTAGTGGTCAACCGGCCCGACGGTCTCACCGTCGCGATCCTCGTCAGCGGCAAGGAGCCCAGGAACACCGATGACCTACTGCCCGTGATCGAGCTGGCCGTCGCTTCGGCCAGAGCAGGCGCCTAGCGGCTACCTTCGCCCGGTATGGGCCTACCGAACGAAGGCATGTCGCCTGAGGCGATCTTCTCGCACATCGACGAACTGCAGCACGACGATGTGCGTTGGCGCGACGGCAGGGCTTTCAGCCTCGTGTACTACGGAGGCGCCGACCTGCTGGCCGTCGCCGAAGAGGCCTACCGCAGGTACTCCACCGAGAACGCCCTCAACACCGATGCGTTTCCCGGACTGCGGGCCTTGCAGGCAGAGGTTGTCGCAGTCGTCGGCGAATGGTTGGATGCCGGCGACGAGGGCGCAGGTTTCATGACGTCGGGAGGAACCGAGAGTATCCTGATGGCGGTCAAGGCCGCTCGAGAGCGCGGCCGCCGCGAGCTCGGCATCACCGAGCCAAATGTTGTGTTGCCGACCAGCGCCCACGCGGCCTTCGAGAAGGGTTGCTACTACTTCGGTCTCCAGAGCCGTCGCATCTCGGTCGGTCCCGACTGGCGTGCTGACGTGCCGGCGATGGAGGCCGCGATCGATGACAACACCGTGTTGCTCGTCGGATCTGCGCCGCAATACCCGCAGGGCGTCGTCGATCCGATCTCCGAGATCGCCGCCGTTGCTGTCGCTCGCAACGTGAACTGTCATGTCGACGCGTGCATGGGTGGCGTGATCCTGACCTTCCTCGCTCGTCTCGGCGAGCCGGTGTCGCCGTGGAACTTTGCCGTGCCCGGCGTGACGAGCATTTCGGTCGATCTTCACAAGTACGGCTACACCGCGAAGGGCGCATCGGTGATCATGCACCGCAACAAGAAGTTGCGTAGCTACCAGACGTTCGTCACCGACAACTGGCTCGGCGGCGTGTACGGATCATCAGGCGTTCTGGGCACGAAGGGTGGCGGTTCGATGGCCGCTGCATGGGCAGTGATGCGCTACCTCGGCAACGACGGATATATGCGGGTGACAGGTGCTGCTCGCGTTGCCTGCCTGGAGCTGGCCGACAAGATTCGAGCGTTCCCCGAACTCGTCAACAGAGCGGAGCCCGACGCAACACTGCTGGCATTCGGCGCGGCTGACGAAACTCAACTCGATGTATTCGCTGTCGCAGACGCATTGTGGCGCCGCGGCTGGTACGTCGATCGGCAGGGTCCCCCACCTTCGCTGCATTGCACGGTCAGCGTCGTTCACGAGGGCAAGATCGACGAATTTGTCAGCGATCTGCGGGCGAGCCTCGATGAGGTAGTGCAAGCTCGTGAACGCGGTGCGCAAGGCGCCTATGGGACTGTTGAGTAGCGAACGGTCCGCTGATCGTGGTGATGCGTCAGCCGGTCTGCTGCTGGGCGTGGTCGAGGTGTGCCTTCATCGCCAGCACCAACTCGAGCAGTTCGGTCGATTGGTCAGCGTTCAACGCCTCGTCGAAGAACCGGGTCATCGTTCGGTCGGTCATCGCCTCGGTTTCGGCGCGTAGCTCGACGAGGTGGGACACGTCGGGGAACGGTGCAGTCCATCCGAACTGTTGCGCTGTTCCTTCGCCCTCCGATGTCAAGATCGCCTCCCGAGGTGCGATACCGCTGCACACGACGGCGGCGATGTGTGCGCCGCCGCGCAACTCGCGCATGAGATGGGTGGTGAAGTACGCAAGGCCTGCAGAGTCGTCAGGCCGCGGTTCGGCACGCCAGCCGGCGAACAGCGGCATTCCGATGGGATCGACCGAATCGATCACGTGCCGATTGAGATCGGCGAGTCGCTCGGCTGGTACGAAACCACCCAGTCGGGCCCGTCCCCACTGGGCGCAGGCTGCGCCGTACCGCGCTGCCGACGCCCGCGCTCCTTCGACCGCCACGCCGGCCTCCCACATCTTGCGTACCAATGTCGGCTCAAAGAACCCGAGCGCAGCATGCACGACATGGGCGTCGACATCGCCGAGCACTCCCCCGCGTCCGGCGAGGTAGTACGCGTACCGGCTCGGGTACCCGAAGCTCCGCGACGGGCCGAGAACTTCGCGATCGAGCATCCACCGCCCGCCGAGATCGCCAACCGGCGCAGCGAGCGCATGAACCACTTCCGCTGTGCTTGGCATGGATGGAACCTAGCCGGTCCGCCACCTGGTTCTGCTGGCCTCGTAGGCTCGATCTCCCATGCGGTTGCGTCGATTACTGATGAGGACGCTGGCGATGGCGGTCATCGTGGCAACCGGCGCTGCCTGCCAACCGACCAACTCGCGCTCTCGGCCCTCGAAGCTGCCGGTTCAGATCTCTGTGGTCGACGAGGACAGCAAGCCGGTCACTTCGGCGAAGCTGATGGCAATCGGTAACTCCCATCCCATCGACATACCGGGTAGGCGCGAGTTGAGGATCGACCAACCGGTCGCGGGCACGATCGAGGCCGGGGGTTATCTGTCGGAGCCGTTCGTGATCGATCCGACGGACACCTCGGTCACGGTGAAGCTCTTCAGACGGAAAGGGGAGAATGGCGAGCGACTGTCGATGCAGTTCGCTGGCGACATGATGATGGGCAGGCGATACCAGAAGCCCGTCGAACGAAGTGGTACGCCGATTGCAACCTCAGAAGAGGGAGCGCGGTCGATCGTGCGCCATATCGCGCCGATCATGGCTGCCGCAGATGTCTCGACAGTGAACCTCGAGACCGTTGTCGGCCAACTTCCCGCAGCCGGCGCGTATCCCGCAAAGCGCTTCCTGCTGCAGTCGCCGCCATTCGTGCTGGCTGCGCTGGAGGACCTCGGGGTCGACCTCGTCAGCCTTGGTAACAACCACGCATACGACTGGCAAGCTCCCGGTGTTGCCTCGACCATTGCGGCCCTGGATGGAGCCGGCATCGCGTGGGCCGGCGCTGGTACCACCGCAGAACAGGCGCGAGGCGGACGGATGATCGACGTACGCGGCACCAAGGTTGGTGTGGTTTCGGCGACCACGGTGAATGGCGACTTCGTCAACGACAGCCTGCCGGATGCCCACGACGAGAAGGGATCCGAGATGCCCGCGCGCGACGCCTGGCAGTTCGAGGCGCGCTCGTTCGGCTTCGGCAAGGTCGGTGATCCCGACTACATCGCAACGGCGATGCGCCGGCCCGGCGTCGCTTGGACTGAATTCGAGACGATCGAATCGCTGCTCGCTCCGGACCAATCGGCGGCCTTGTGGGCATCGATGGCAAGGGCCTATCCAGAGCTGCAGGACTGGGTGGCCCGACGCGGTCACGGTGGTGCAGCACTGTTCCAGGCAGGGGCCGTTGCTGAATCGATCGGTGAGATGCGGTCGCAAGGAGCCGATCTGGTCATCGTCGAGATCCATGGCGGGTTCCAGTTCTCCGACGTCGCCAGTGAGTTCGCCACCCGCGCCTCGCATGCGGCCATCGATGCCGGCGCCGACCTGGTGGTCGGCCATCACCCGCACGTCCTCCAGGGCTTCGAGTGGTACAAGGGTCATCTCATTGCCTACTCACTGGGCAACTTCGTGTTCGATCAGGATTTCCTGTCGACGTTCCCCAGCGCGATTCTGCGCACGATCTTTGAAGGCGACCAACTGATCGACGCCCGGATCATTCCCCTCGTGATCGATCGCTATCAGCCTGAGCCCGCAGCCGGTGTCGCGGCCGCGCGTGTCATCCGGCTGGTCAATGCCAGGTCGGCGCTGACTGCGTACAGCGAACGCATCGAGCGGGGCATCATCGGAGCCGTGATCGACCAGCATCTGCCAGGCAACGCCGCGATTTCCGACGACGGGATGACTGGAGTCATCACGGAGCAGCGCGACAGCTCCAGAGTCGGCTATCACCTCGACGGTTCCGGAGAGGCGCGCCTGCCGCCGTGTGCGCTCGTGCGAACCGACTCGTTCGACGGACAGATCGGCTTCGACCTGTTGCAATGGGGTGACTTCGATGATGCGACGGCAGACAACGACACCCAAGGAGCCGCGCAGTGGTCGCTCACGGGGAACGTCATAACCGGCGTCGAGGGCGAGAACCGGTTCCTGCGACTGGCACCGACGAAGGCTCGCGGCACGTCTGCGCGGCCGACGGCCAGATCGACCACTCCCCTTCACCGCTGGTTCGACGCCAAGTTCCAACCGGTCGATGGACTGCCGGAGTACACGTTCGAGGTGCGGACGCGGGGCACGGCGGTCAGCGCCGCGTTCTTGAAAGTAGCGGTTTACGACGTCGACGACACGGATCCCACAACGGAGCCAAAGTCAACGTTGCTCAACCAGACCTCGGTGCCGCTGACGGTTCACGACAGCACCGGTTGGCGCGATCTCGAGGTTGACCTCTCGACAGTTCTCAACAAGGAATCAGGTTCACTTCGACCGAACGCCGTGCTCCCTTACGTCATCGTGCCGAGGGGATCGCCGGGGCTCGACATCGACGATGTTCGCTTGATGGAATGGCGAGACCTGCGCGACATCGGCGGTGGTGTGTGGATGCAGGCCGACGCTCTGCGCGGCCCGCCGAACACCGAGATCACCGTCGAACAGTCGGGGTGCGAGGCTCCCACCGGCTAGCTCACGAGGCCGCTACAGTTACTCGTGCCGACATCCCCGATCGGGAGAGCCTTCAACGCAGCCAGCGTTGCGGCGCCGAAGGAGCAACCTCCCCGGAATCTCTCAGGCAAACGGACCGCTCGGGAAGGCAAGCTGGAAAGCAGCGGCACATAGCCCGCTCGCCGACGGGGAAATCCACCCGAACACCACAGGTGGAGAAGCTCTCAGGTATCGATGACAGCTGGGGAAGTCTGATTCTGCGATCCCCGGGAGTAGTCATGAGAGCACACCTAGATGCGTTGATCGATGCCGGCGAGTTCACCCGGCGACATACGTCTGCGACCGAAGCAGATCGACGTCACATGCTATCGATCGTCGGTGAGTCGTCTGTCGAGTCATTGCTTGCTCACACGGTGCCGGCGTCGATCCGCATGGCCGACAACCTCGCGCTCGGCGAGCCGCGTTCGCCCGAGTCGGTACTCGGCGAACTGCGAGACCTCGCCGCGATGAACAAGCCGCGAACGAGCCTCATCGGCATGGGATACTACGGCACCATCACACCTCCCGTGATCGTGCGTAACGTGCTGGAGAACCCGGCGTGGTACACCGCCTACACCCCGTATCAGCCCGAGATCAGCCAGGGCCGGCTCGAAGCCTTGCTGAACTTCCAGACGATGGTGGCCGAGATCACCGGATTTGACCTGGCCAACGCGTCGCTGCTCGACGAGGCCACAGCGGCTGCAGAGGCGATGACCATGTGCCGGCGGCTCTCGAGTTCGGACAGCCACCGATTCTTCGTGCATCGCGACACGCATCCGCAGACCGTTGCAGTGCTGGCGACGCGAGCCGACCCGGTCGGTATCGAGCTCGTCGTCGGTGAGGTCGACGAGATTTCCGGCGGCTGCTTCGGTGCGTTGTTCAGCCTGCCGACATCGAGCGGCGCGATCAAGAACTGGACCAACGCGATCGCGTCGGTGCACAAAGGCGGCGGCCTAGCTGTGGTCGCTACCGACCTCCTGGCATGCATGCTGACTGTGCCACCGGCACAGCTCAGCGCGGACATCGCGGTCGGTTCTGCTCAGCGATTCGGAGTGTCGATGGGGTTCGGCGGGCCGCACGCCGCGTTCATCGCCGCCAGCGAGTCGATTGCTCGCTCCCTGCCCGGCCGATTGGTAGGTGTCAGCACCGATACCGAGGGTCGGCCCGCGATGCGCCTCGCGTTACAGACGCGCGAACAGCACATCCGCCGCGAGAAGGCGACATCCAACATCTGCACCGCCCAGGTGCTGCTGGCCAACATCTCCGGTTTGTACGCGGCATGGCACGGCCCCGAAGGTCTCAGCAGGATTGCCGAGCGCGTGCACCGGCTGACATCGATAGCAGCCGACTGCCTGCGGTCTGCGGGTCGTTCGTTGGGGAATGACACGTGGTTCGACACGTTGCAGGTGGTTGGCTGCAACGCCCGCGACGTGCTCGCTCGGGCCGCTTCTGCGGGTCTCGATCTCCGGTTCGTCAACGATGCGACCGTCGGTTTCAGCTTCGACGAAACCACCACCACTGCGACCCTCGCCACATTGCTCGGCGTATTCGATGCCGGCATCGACGTGGACGAGATCGCCGATACCCAAACGGAAGGTTTGCCTCGGCGCCGCACCGACCAGTTTCTGACTCAGGATGTCTTCTCCAGGTATCACTCTGAGCACGAGATGCTTCGCTATCTGCGCCGCCTCGCCGACAAGGACCTCGCTCTCGATCGCACGATGATCCCGCTGGGCTCGTGCACGATGAAGCTCAACGCCACCGTCGAGATGGAGCCGTTGACGTGGCCGGGTCTCGCCGACATGCATCCGTTCACGCCAGACGATGCAACCGTCGGTGTGCGCAAGATGATTTCCCAGCTGGAAGCAATGTTGGTGGCAATCACCGGCTACGACGCTGTGAGCCTGCAACCAAACGCGGGAAGTCAGGGCGAGTTTGCCGGTCTGTTGGCAATCCACGCCTACCACCGCAGCCGCGGCGACATGGGAAGGGACATATGCCTCATCCCGTCGAGCGCTCATGGCACCAACGCGGCCAGTGCTGTGATGGCTGGGCTGAAGGTCGTGGTCGTGCGCTGCGACGAGCAGGGAAACGTCGACCTCGGCGATCTCGAGTCGAAGGCTGTGGCGGCCGGCGATGCGCTGGCTGCGGCGATGGTCACCTATCCGTCGACGCATGGCGTGTTCGAGGCCCACATCGAAGAGCTCTGCGAGATCGTTCATCGTCATGGGGGGCAGGTCTACGTCGATGGAGCAAACCTCAACGCGATGGTTGGCCTCGCCCAGCCCGGCAAGTTCGGCGCCGACGTCAGTCACCTCAACCTGCACAAGACCTTCTGCATTCCGCACGGCGGCGGCGGTCCCGGCGTCGGCCCTGTGGCCGTCCGCGCCCATCTCGCGGAGTTCCTGCCTGCCCATCCCCTTTCGTCGGCAGGACGGCCGGTTGGCGCCGTGTCGGCTGCTCCGTTCGGTTCGGCGAGCATCCTGTCGATCTCGTGGGTGTACATCGCTTTGATGGGTGCGTCAGGCCTCGCCGATGCAAGTGCGATGGCCGTGTTGAACGCCAACTACATCGCAACTCGGCTCAATTCGTATTTCCCGGTGCTGTACACAGGCGAGCACGGCCGCGTCGCCCATGAATGCATCATCGACCTTCGGCCGATCACGAAAGCCACGGGTGTCACCGTCGACGACGTCGCCAAGCGACTTGTCGACTACGGGTTCCACGCGCCGACGATGAGCTTCCCTGTTTCAGGCACGCTGATGATCGAGCCGACCGAGAGCGAGTCGATGTTCGAGATCGATCGATTCTGCGCCGCAATGATCGCTATCAAGGATGAGATCGATGCGGTTGCCTCCGGATCCTGGGAGTTGGAGGCAAGTCCACTTCGCAATGCTCCGCACACGGCCGAGGATCTGATCGGCGAATGGAAGCGCCCGTATGACCGCGAGCTTGGCGCATATCCCGTTGCTGCGCTGCGGGCGTCGAAGTACTTCCCGCCTGTCTCGCGGATCGACGCGGCCTACGGCGACCGCAACCTCATCTGCAGCTGCGAACCCCTCGAAGTCCTCGCAGCTGCGAACTAGCGATACGGTTCGACCATGGCGCAGACGAATTCTCCGGGTGGCCCTCAGGGTGGCTCGTCAGGCGGCCCTCCCGGCTTCAGCGATCTTCTTGGGCTGTTCGGCGGCGCGAACCCGTTCGGGGCGATCACCAAGTCGATCGGTCAGTTCCAGCGCGGAGTTTCCGACTTCCTGTCTGCGGTGGAGAACTTCAACAAGACGATGGAGCAGATGCACGGCGTTGCCGAGCGGGTCAACGGTCTGCTCGATACCGCCGAGGAACCGATCAAATCCCTGGTCCCGCAGCTCACCAAGATCATCAAGACTGCCGATTCAATGGTCGATCAGCTCAGCGGGCCGATCGACAGGGTCGCCCCTGGTCTCGTCCGGTTGGCCGAAGTGCTCTCATCCCCCACGCTCACGTCGTTGCCGACCGATCTCGGCGAGTTCATGAATGCGCTGTCAGAGCTCGCTCGCAAGCTGCAGCCTCTCGGCCAGATGGCAGATTCAGCCGGCAGCCTGTTCGGCGGCCTCCGGCCGTTCGCCTCGCTGCTCGGCGGCACTCCCCCGCCCCCGGTTCCTGCTGCTCTCGTTCCTGTCCCCGTACCTGTCGTCCCTCCGCCGATCACCCCCAGCACGGTCACGAAGACGACCGCCAAGAAAACGGCCGCCAAGCAGTCTGCAGCGAAGAAGATCGCGGTGAAGAAGACCACCGCGAAAAAGGCAACAGCGACGAAGGCCGCCAGGAAACGCTGAGCGTTAGCGCTTGGCGACGAACGGGGTCGTCACGACCATGCCGGGCAGGCTGGTTCCGCGGACATCGACTACAACCGGTGTGCCGATCTCCGTCGATGGCGGCATGAACGCGAGTGCGATGCCATGGCCGAGCATTGGTGAGAAGTTGCCGCTCGTGATCACACCGACAGGCTGATCGTCGATCAGCACGGCGCAATCCGAACGTGGCGGGCGACGTCCATCGGTGACGATGCCCATCAGCCGTCGGCTGACGCCCGCAGCGCGCTCGGCGGCCAAAGCTTCGCGCCCACGGAACTCGTCCTTTGACCACGCCACAACCCATTCGAGACCAGCTTGCAGCGACGTGATGCCGGGGCCGAGCTCGTGACCGTGCAATGGCAACGCCGCTTCGAGGCGCAGTGTGTCACGGGCACCGAGGCCTGCGGGCGTGATGCCGGCACCCGTGATCGCAGTCCACAAGTCGCTGGCCGATGCGTTTGGCACCGCAATCTCTACACCGGCTTCGCCCGTGTATCCGGTACCGGCGACTACACAGTCGATGCCTTCCCAAGTCATCCGACCGACCCTGAAGCGACCGACACCCGAGGCATCGGGGAACACTGTGGCCAGTCGTTCCTTCGCCCGGGGGCCTTGCACTGCCAGCACGGCTCGATCGTGGGTGGTCTCGTGTCCGCCGATCGCGCTGCGTACTCGATCGGTGTTGGATGCGTTGGGCATCACATCGAACACCTCGTCATCGAGCCACCAGATGATGATGTCGTCGAGCACCGAGGCATCGTTCTCGTCGAGAAGGTGGGTGTACTGGGCTCGTCCGGGTGCGATCTTGTAGAGGTCGTTGGTCAGCGCGAATTGCAACCGCTCGTCCGCGTCGCCACCTTCGACACGCACGCTGCCGAGGTGCGACACATCGAACACGACAGCATCGTTGCGGCACGCCATGTGTTCGTCGATGGTGCCCCACGGATACGAGAGTGGCATCTCCCATCCGCCGAACGGAACCATCTTCGCATCGAGTCCGCGATGAACGGCATCGAGCGGACTGAGTTCGAACTCGCTCATCACATAGCGCGACGACTTGAGGCAGAGGACGACCCGTCCGCCAGTTCGACGATCGTCGAGTCGAGACCATCCTTCACTCCGCCGATGGCGAGAACGTTGAGCACGCCTTGACCACCGCGGCGCATGACATCGATCAACTGCTCGCCGTCGCAGAGGATGACATCGCTGCCGCTGATGACGAGGTGCGCGCTGACGATGTCGGTCTCGATCTGGGTGCGCAGATATTCGAACGCGGTACGAACGGACTCGAGCTTGATGCCTGCATCGAGCAGGCTCTTGATGACTCGTAGCTCCAACAGGTCGCGGTAGCTGTACAGACGGCGGCTGCCACTGCCGCTTGCGTCGCTGAGCGACGGCCGGATCAGGTCGGTGCGTGCCCAGTAGTCGAGCTGGCGATACGTGATGCCGACGATGGTCGCCGCTTTGGTGCCGCTGTAGCCCTCTTCGCTCATTGTCGCCCGCTCATGTCGTTTCGCTCATGGTCTGCTGCCTCCGACTCTGCCTCCGACTCACACCCGCGTAACTACGACGATGTAAGGATGGCCAGGCTACGCCATGAACGGCTTGGCGTCAAACACCTCACGCGCGAACGATCGCGCAGAGCGCGCGATCAGGCGTCGAAATCCTCCGGCTTGATCTCGTCGAGGAAGTCGCGAAACTCGTCGAGGATGGCCTCGTCTTCGGGCTCGTCATCCGACAGACCGTCGGCCGCCACGAGGCCGACCTCGTCGAGCAATGACTCTTCTGCGTAGATCGTGGTACCGGTACGGCAGGCGACGGCGATGGCGTCGGACGGACGGCACGACACCACCGACTCGTTGCCGCTGATTCGCAAGTGCAGTTCGGCGTAGAACGTGTGGTCCCGGATCTCGGTGACAACCACCCTGTCGAGCGTCGCGCTGGTGCTGCGGAGCAGCTCGACGATCAGGTCGTGGGTCATCGGTCGAGGGGCAACGATGCCCGACAGTGCTGTGTGAATGGCCGAAGCCTCGGGAGATCCGATGAGGATGGGAAGCACGCGATGCGGCTCGGGTTGCTCACGCAAGATGACGACCGGGGTGTTGGCGGGTACCTCCACTCGCACGCCGACCAACTCCATCTCGATCACGACCGGAGCGTACCTTGTCGGGATTGGCCGACACCCGTCGGTGTGAAAATCAACCGTCGATGCGGGGCTCAGTGAGTGCAGTCCAGTGGCGCAACACCGGACTCGTGCCCGTCGGAGTGCTTGGCGACTCGCCGGGGCGTCAGGAGACACTCCGTTGGACGAGCGGGGTGGCTGACTCGTCAACGAACGTGAGTCACCCGTCGAGATGGTGGCTGAGAGCGGAATGCACGATGGCCGAACGCAGTTCGCCCCCGAGTGCCGTCAACGAGGTCAACGTCGAAACGGCCTGTTGGCGCGCCTGCGGGTTTCGCTGACGAAGCAACGGCAGGATCATCTGCTCGAACAGCGATGCCTCGCGCTCCGCGGCCTGCCGCCAAGCCTTCAGATGTCGGCCCCCGACGCCGTGCTGCATGAACCCGGCGGCAGCCTGCGCGATGGCGAGATCACCCGATGTGTACAGCGTTGAGTCACCACTGCCCTTGCCACTGAGCAGTCCATACGACTCGAGCTCGGCAAGTTGCGGTTCGGTGAGCCCCGCCATCTGGCAGATGTCGCTGGCCGCAAAGCTGTCGTGACGGCGCTCGGTGTCGATCTGATGCTGAGCGGTCTGATGTTGGGTGACCGGAGGCTGCGCGACTTGCGGCGCCGGTGATCGCGCGATCGGACCCGTTGTGTCACTGACGAACCGCTCAGCGACTGGCGCCTCCGCGGCCACCATGGCAAGGCTTCGATCGTCGTCATGCTCGGGTCCGTCGGCGGGCTCGTCGACCGACTCGAGGTTGCGTATGCCTCGCGGCGGGGTTGTAGGTCCAGTTGGATCTTCGATCGCGCCACTCTCGAGCCGATCGCGGATCACGCGCAGCGGAAGGAAGTTCTCCCGCTGTTCGCGCAGGATCACTCGGAGCAGATCGACGTCGTTGTCGTAGAACTTGCGGTATCCACTTGCCGTTCGCTCGGGATCGATCAAGCCCTGGCTCTCGAGGAATCGAATCTTCGAGATCGTGACGTCGGGGAATTCCTCGAGCAGGAGCCCCAGTACTTCACCGATGGACAGGTAGGGACGTTCTTGCATGATCATGCTCAGCCGTCAGTCCGCTCGAAGAAGACGAGGCGAAACTTTCCGACCTGCAACTCGTCCCCCTGATGCAAGACGACTTCGTCGTCGATGCGCTCGGCGTTGAGGTAGGTGCCGTTGAGCGATCCTGCATCGCGCACGACATAGCCGTTATCAGTGCGCTCGACTTCGGCATGGCGGCGCGACACTGTGATGTCGTCGAGGCTGATCTCGCTGTCGGGATGGCGACCGAGGCGTGTCAGCTGATCGTGCAACGCAAACGCGTCGCCCGCTTGCGCGCCGGAGCGGACGATCAACGATGCAACACCCGAGTCGAGATCGCCGACACTGACCACGACATCGTCCTCGGGACCCGAGGCATCCTGCAGCGGGTCGACCTTCGCGAGCGTGATGGTGTGGTCGGCAATGCGGTCGAGCACGCTGCCGCATGACGAACAGAACCCGGATTCTGGTGGGTTCCGGTGGCCGCATTGGTTGCAGAACACGTACGCCATTCGGAGGAGACTAACCGTCTATGAGAGCTTGATAGCCAGCGGCGTCGAGCAAACCATCGATGTCGGCCGGATCGCTCATCTCGATCTCGCAGATCCAACCCGCACCGTAAGGATCGGTGTTCAACGCATCAGGGCCATCGCCGAGCTTCTCGTTGACAGCAACCACGGTTCCGGAGACCGGAGCGTAGATGTCGCTGACCGACTTGGTGCTCTCGACCTCGCTGAAGCTGTCGCCGGCTGCCACCTTGGCCCCCATCGTGGGGGCCTGCACGTACACCACATCGCCCAGCGCATCTTGCGCGTAATCGGTGATCCCGATGCGAGCGCGGGTGCCGTCGACGGCAATCCATTCGTGATCGCTGGAGTAGAGAAGGTGCGCAGGTACCGTCATGGCCCCGCAGACTAGCGGGGTGTCCCGTGCCCCTCGCGCAGCGAATCACGAATGATGGGTATATACGTCACCGCGGTGTAGTAGCTGAGGACGAGGCCGGGAATTCCGAGGATCCACGAGGCGATCTGGAACGCCTGATGGCCCGCGAAGTTGCTCGATCCGAGCATGAAGCCCGGAAGTGCGAACATCAGCAGGAACGTCGCCAGTTTGCCCAGCCAGGTGACGTCGAACCGCTTCATCCCGAAGAGGAGCGTGGCGATTACCACCGTGCCGCCGACGAGCACCTCCCGGATCACGACCAGCCAGCAGAACCAAATCGGCGCAGCGTGGTCGATGATGATTGCGCCGACACCGATGATGAACAGCAGCCGATCCGCCGTCGGATCGAAGATCTTTCCGAACTCGCTCGTCTGATTGAGGCGGCGCGCCAGCCATCCATCGACCCAGTCCGTCGCCCCGAGCCCGCCCAACAGCCAGGCGGCGCCAGCGCGGTTGTCGCGTCCGAACAGCAGATAGAGGAACAAAGGGATGCAGCACAGGCGGAACAGTGTGAACGCGTTAGGCAGCGTGAGGTAGCGGTTCGGCGCCAGTGCTTCCATGTGGCCGAGCGTACATTCGTGGCATGACAACCATCTTCAGCCGCATCATCGCCGGCGAGATCCCGGGCACGTTCGTGCACCGTGATGATCGCTGTGTTGCCTTCATGTCGATCAATCCTCTGGCTCGTGGTCACGTGCTCGTCGTGCCGATCGAGGAGATCGACCACTGGATCGACGGGTCAACCGAACTCGTCGGCCATCTCTTCGATGTCGCCCACAGAATTGGTCGGGCGCAGAAGCAGGTGTTTCACTGCGGGCGGGTCGGCGTGATCGTCGCCGGTTACGAGGTTCCGCACGCGCACATCCACGTAATTCCCACAGAGAACATGAGCCAGCTGTCGTTCGCGAACGCTGCGTCGTCGGTCGATGGCGACGACGTGGAGGCGGCCGCAGCTGCGATTCGCGGCGCTCTGGGTTAATCGATCGGTGCGATCAGGTCCTCGCCCTTGTTGCGCACGTTGTTGACTTCCGTCGAGACCTTGTGCATGGTCAGCAGGTTGTCGGGTGCCGGCACCAGCAGGCGTTGCAACTCCTCGATGTTGTTGTTGCCGGGGTCGAGCCATTCGTCCCACGCCGTTCCCGGCAGCATCACCGGCATTCGATTGTGAACAGGAGCCATCGTCGCATTGGCCGACGTCGTGACAACGGTGCAACTGTGCAGCCACGGAGCGTCGGGCCCTGCGGCCTTATCGCGCCATGTCGTCCACAGTCCGGCCACGGCCAGCGGCTCGCCATCGACGCGGTGGATGAACATCGGCTGTTTGCTCGGCTTGCCCGCCTTCGTCTGCGCGGCGCCCGCGCCCCCCTGCGCCCACTCGTAGAACCCATCCATCGGAATGATGATGCGTTGCTTCTTGAACACGGACTTGAAGGCCGGCTTCTCGGCCAACGTCTCGGAACGCGCGTTGATCATTTTGGAGCCGATCTTGATGTCTTTCGCCCACACCGGCACAAGGCCCCAGTGGAACACCTGCAAGGTTGGCTTGCCGTCGGGACCGGCGACCACCCCGTAGACGTCGTTCGTCGGAGCAGTGTTGTAGTTGTCGGGCAGCGTTGTCTGCTGGTCGAACGACGCACCGAAGTACTCGGCAATTCGCTCGGGAGAACTGGAGGAAACGAACCGGCCGCACATCCCGCGCAGCCTATGTGAACTAGCTCGTTTGCACTTCCCACGAGTTGACGTAGTAGGTGCCGATGCTGTTGACCTGCACGATCGCAGTCGACTTCGATCGATCTGTCGAACTGACCGATACGATCTTGAACGTTTTCTGAACCACGGCGTTGATAGCGCCGAACTGGAACGTCGCCGGCCTGTCGGTCGAGAGGATGATCTGTGCGGAGAGGACGCCACCGATGATCTGGACGTCCTTGGCCGCCGTCGCGGTGGGAAGTGTCGACACGTTGATGGTGCCCTGCGGAACCGAGACGTAGCCGGGGATCGCAATCGAGACCGGCTTGAGGGAGGTCAGCGAGATGTCGACCATCGGTGGCGCAGGCAACAGCGGGTTGGCGCTGCTGACGTTCGTCGACGGCTTGTTGTTCGGAGATGTCGCTGGCACGGTCGACGCGCCCTGCACTTGCGAGGCGGGCACGAAGAGCTGGTTCGGCAGGTCGAGGTCGACGTTCGCCGATCCATTGTACGTGCCGTTCACGCTCATGATCGACACACTCGCCGAGCTGGCGGTGTTGACGTCGGTCGAACCAACGTATCGCTTGTTGAACTTCACGCCGAGACCGGTGGTCGTGCCCACATCGTTGATGATCAGTCGACCACCAGCACCGAAGACGAATGTTGCACCGACGCCCGTGATGTTGTGGCTGGTTGGCGCGCCAACGGCGCTGAACGCTGCCTCCTGGTCGGTCGTACAGCCGTCGACGCCGCCGTCACCGACGACCACCTGAGCATTGCCGCTGATCGTGACCGTGTTTTCGAAGTAGTAGATCCCGGATGTGAAGAATGTTGGTTTGCTGCTGCTGTTGATAGCCACGGCGTTGGTATACGTCCCGGGGAAGTAGACGGTGCACGCAGCAAAGCCAGTGGGCATGTCATAACCAATGCTCGATGGGTGGCTGAGGGCATGCGAAGGCAGGTTGGGCAACCAGATCTTGTCGGCAGTCGACGTCGGCGTTTGGTCAGCCAGCCACGCGGTGTAGTTCATGTTGCCCGACGCCGCATACCACGACGCTGGCGCAGTCTGGGGCACCGCGTCGGCCGGCACGCCGGAGCCAGCCTGTAGCGTTGCGACGGAATACGAAATCGTCGTGGCGTCACGTTCCTGTCGCTCACTGAGCCACGAGCACGTCGACGACACGTTCGGGATGCCAGAGGCGATGGTGTGGACGGTGGTGCGGCTACCGCCCTGACATGCCGCGTAGAGCTTGCCCGGCTCGGCAAGCGCCGTGCGAAGGCCTCCCTTGACCAGCTCGTCAGACGCTGTCTTGTTCATCGCAACCCGCGAGTGCCTGGTGACGGCCATCGTGTACGAGAGCGTCGGCAGGACGATCATTGCGCCGACGAGCATCATGACGAGCGCGAGAATCAGCGCCGCTCCCCGATCGCGATCGTCGGTGATCTCGTCGGTCGTGTGATCCGTGTCGCGCATCATGGGTTCCACTGCACGGTCTGAGTGCACGAAACTGCCTCGTTCGCCGCGACTGAAACGTTGATGCTCTTCCATCCTGGTTGTCCAGGCACCGGTGCGGTCGTGAAGGAGCGAGCTTGTCCCTTTGCCGTGCAGGCCCAGCCGACGTGCGAGTAGTGATCCAAGTCGTCGGAGATCTGCGGCATGATGGTCGGCGAGACCGACGACGTCGTCTGGAAGTCGAAGGTGCCCCCCTTGAACTGGGATGTCGTGGTCACTGTGGTGTTGCTGATCGAGTTCTGGTAGGTGAACGGATCCAGTGCCGAGGTACCACTTGAGAGCCTGGTCTGGATAGTCAACGTTCCACCACACTCCGACAAGGCGATGGCTTGCATACCGCTGTTGAGCGCCGCGTAGTTCGCAACCGTGTAGAGGTTTGCCGTCGCTGCGTTGGTGACATTTCCGCTGCCGTCGACGAGTGGCGTCACCGGGTTGCCCACCGGCTGGACGAACCTTCCAAGGATGTCCTTGTCGAGTTTGTCGATCGTCGTCCCTGCTTCGTATGCGGTGTACGGCTCGACGTAGACCTTCGTTGCCTGCCAACCGTCCGCAGGACCCCACGACGTGTTGTTGGCGTTGTACAACGCCTCGGTGGTGCCCGCCCACGATGTGTACGGAGAGGTGTAGATCGGGATGGTTCGCCGACCGGCCGGATCAACAACAGCGTTGTACAGGGCCTGCGTCGTGCTCTCCCACAGGTCCCACGGTGCCGTGTACGAGTTGACGATGCGCCATCCATCGCTGGAGTCGGCTGCGGTGTTGCTCAGGTTGTACTGAGCAGCGGTCACTATTGTCCACGTCGTGCTGGCCACAGGCTGGATGGTCTGCCAGCCGTCGGTGTTGGCCGCAGTCGTGTTCGCTCCGATTGCCTCGTACGCGGCTTGCGTCGTTGTCTCCCAGTAGGTGAAAGGGGTCGTGTAGATGGGCGTGTACCGGAAGCCATCAGCGCCATCGGTCACGGGCGTGGGATACGCCGACGTGTTGCTGTCGTCGTACTCCGCTTGTGTGATCCCGATCCATGCTGTGGTCGCTGCCGTCAGCCGGGTGCGCCATCCGTCAGTCGCGTCGGTCGTGGTATTACCGGTGTTGTACGACACCTGACTGGCGGATTCCCAAAGGTCGTAGGGAGCCGTATAGACGTTCGACACCCTCCAGCCGTCTGTCGAGTCGGCCGTCGAGTTAGAAGCCGCGTACTGAGCCGCCGTGATGGGCTGCCAGGTGCTGCTCAACGACCCGTTCAACCGCACCCGGAAGCCGTCTGTGGAGTCGCTCGTGGTATTCGAAGCATCGTGAGTTGCCTGCGTCATGGACGGGGATGTTGAAGTCCATGAGCCGGCGGAGCCAGTCAGGGTCACTCGCCAATCGTCGCTCCCGTCGGTCGTCGTGTTGGCGGGGAAGTACGTCGACGCACTCGCCCCGCTCGTTGTCCAACTCGAGCCTGTGTAGCGCTCGTACTTCATGTTGTTGCCACTGCGTTCGAACACGACTTTGCTGTTGCGCTCGTACACAAGGTGGTAGCCGCGCTCCCAGACAACTTTGTTGCTGCGCTCGAACGTGCCGTGCGAACCGCGCTGGTAGATCACACCGTTGCCACTCTCGTACTGCAGGTGGTAGGCACGTTCGTAGGTGTCGTGATAGCCCTTCTGCCAATTGTCCAGGTGGTATCCGAGGCTGTCGACCCAGGGCGAATCCGCGGTGCTCGACCCGACGAACATGCCGATCAGGCTCTGCACGTCAGCATCGAACTGCCGCATCAGGCGGTTAGCTCGGTTCCAGCCGACCTGGTAATAGGTGCTGTTTTGAGCAGGCAGCGGTACGTCGGCTGGATCCATCGCCGCGCCGGCGCTTTGAACCCGGCTCCAGGTCGGAACGCCATCGGTGAAGAAGATGATGGTTTTCGGCAGAATGGGTTGGACTGCGCCGTTCGACGCCTTCTTGAAGACTTTGTAGAACGCGTCCTCCCAGTTGGTGTTGCCGGCAGATTGCAGGCCGCCAGCAGTGTTGGGATAGCCGACCAGAGACTTCAGCGCGGAGACCTGTGCCGGGTCGAGCATGTCGTAGTACTTCTGAGCATCCCCGGCTACGCCAAGGGTCTGCGCCGCGGCGCTGAAGGAGACGATCTCGAGGTTCACCGGGGTGCCCTGGAAGGCTTCGATGAACTTGTAGATGCTGCCGCGAACGGTCGACCAGTTGGGCGTTCCGGAGATGTTGGCTCCCATGTTCGTCGCACCGATGGAGCCTGAGGTGTCGACGACGAGGGCGAAGTTGCCGCCGCAGCGGGACCGTGCGGCGAGGAACGGCGGGACGCCGGAGTTGTCGATCGGGTCGAGGTTCTGCTTGCGCTCGGTACCGCCGGCACTGAGGCTGATCTGGTTGGTACCGCCGCCGGCACCGCTGGCGTCGCCGCCGCCGTTGATGGTCACGACCACTCGCTGGCCGTTCTTGTTCTTCAGCGTCGGGTCGATCGGGGT
Source organism: Ilumatobacteraceae bacterium (assembly GCA_040006755.1). Taxonomy (GTDB): domain Bacteria; phylum Actinomycetota; class Acidimicrobiia; order Acidimicrobiales; family Ilumatobacteraceae; genus JAENVT01. The sequence goes on from JBDTWJ010000023.1 coordinate 23,521, forward strand.
CGTGTCGGTCGGGTCGGTAGATGCTGGGTCAAGGGCCTGGCTGACCTGGATGATCCACGATGGTGTACTGACACCAGGGCTGAACAGTCCTGGCGGGGCGTCGAGGCCGTGCAGCACCGTCTGGCTCGTGCAGGTCGTTGCCGCCGCGCCGATGGTCTCGCATGCCACGCGTACCAGCACCCATTCGGAACCAATTTGCATGTAGCGGTACGACACCTTGGTCGTGGTCGTGACCGGAAGGCCGGTTGTGGTGTCGAACACCTGCGAGGTCCATGTCAACATCAGGGCGTTGGAGCCACCGATGTTTGCTTCAGGCGGACACGGCAGCGTGCACGGCAGCGCTCCAGGCAATGTGTCGACCGAGTCGGCAGATGCCAGATCGGCCGGCATCCACAGGCTGACGCTCTGCTCGGATCGAGCGTTGTTCGTGCGGCCCTCGGTGTTGTCAGTCTGGCGCAGCACGACGGTGATCGACATCGCCAGCGCGGCACAGATCATGCCGGTCAGCATCACGCTGATCAACACTTCGGGCAACGTCATTCCCTGATCGCGGGACTTTGACTTCTTGAACCTAAACATCGCTTTTCACCATCACAATCGTTCGGGAGATGTTGTCCTCTGGACTTGTCATCGTGATCGTCACGCGCTGCACAAGGTTCTGTGTCGGTGTTGATCCGTTGCAGGCCCCCGTTTGCCACGTGCCTGCGACGGCTGCGCCGGAGGGGCTTGGTCGGTAGTACTCGTAGGTGGCCGAGCCCTGGTTTGGGTCCCAGCCCTTGATCTGCGCGGCTGCCTGTATGTACACGAGGTAGTCGCATTTCACATTCGCTCGGTTGACGCGGTCTGCGGCGTTCAGCAGCACCGTCTGCAGCTCGGCGATTCGTCGGGATTGCGACGACGCCTTCACTGCCATGATCGAGGCGTTCATGAGCGGGACCAGGACGAGGCCCATCAGAACGATGGTCATGATGATCTCGATGAAGGAGAACCCGGCGTCGCGCGCGACGGGGTCCGCTGGCTCTTCATCCCCTCTTCCCTTGACACCTCGTAGGTTCATGTGCCGCCGCCCGATATCCGTCCTGTGACATGACCAGTCCATGCCTCAATGAGCTATCGGTGCAGTGTGAGGGAGGGTTGAGCGAAAAACTGTCAAGGATTGGTCAGTTCATTCGCAAGACTTTCCTGATCCGGCGTGAACTGGCCCGAGCAGTCGAGGCCCGTCACGAGATCTCCGGCACCGCCGGAGAATCGGTGCCGTGTTTCGTCCGGAGCGGCGTCGCAACCATCCTCGACATCGCCGCTGGGGAGAAGCACGACAGCTGAGGCGTGACGCGGCGGGATGAAATCCGTTGCTCCATCCCGCCGCTTGCCAGGCCGGAATCAGTGACCCGTCAGCCACTCCGGGATCAGTTGAGCACGAGCCAGAACCTGGACGTCCTGACCGGCCCGTGCACTGGGCGCCGCCGCAGCTGGGACTGGGAAGTCGACGAATGGCACGAGGTCTTGGTTGCAAACCGTTCCGGGTGGTGGCGTCTTGGCCTCGATCAGATATGTCGCGATCGCCGCGTCCGCACAGGCAGACAGGAAGAGCGACGTATGCGCCCAGCCATTCACCGTCAACAGGGTGGAGTTGGGAAGCAGGCTCGCCGCGGTCTGCGCGCCCTGGTAGCGCGTCGCTGGGTCGTGCAGGGTGCCCACGACCAGCACGGGCGCCTCGGTGGAGTGGGTCCACGGACCCGTGTAGCGATCACGGTCGGAGCCCGGCCAGTGGGCGCAAATGCTGGAGGCCCAAGTCCAGATCTTGCCGAAGTATCCGAACTGCTCATCCGATCGGATCCCCGCCTTCCACCAGGCTTCATAGCTGTGCGGATTGTCGGAGTCGCTACACGCAACGCCGGGGAACCCCTCGATGAAGTTCTGGTACTCGGGGAACTCTGGGAACGGCGCCGAGCTCAGGCCGGCGACGTTGCGGAACGTGCTGAGCGCATAGTCGGCATCCGGTGCATCTGCTGCCTCCAGGAATGCGAGGAACCCCGCAAAATCGGGCCATGAGAACGACGAATACATCGCCCCGAGGGTGTCGCCGATCAGGATGGAGTAGTTGTATTCGAAGGCCTCGCCGGTCTCGGGATCTGTGAGCAGCAGCGGTGACTCTCGGAGCTTCTCGGCGAGGTTGGCGTATCGCTCGGCTGCCTCGCCGGAGAACGCGCAGGCATCACCGCCCGCATCGCACAAGCGTAAGAACTCATTGAGCGAATCCATTGCGCCCACGTCGCTGCGGAGTCGCGTCGAGAACGGCAACTTGGACTCGCCGCGTGCGCCAGTCGTCCAGGCGATCGGGTCGAGCACGCCGTCGATGACGATCGCACGGAAGTGATCCGGGAACATGTTGGCGTACGTCTGACCAAGTTGGGTGCCGTACGAGTAGCCGGCGTACGTCAACTTCTCGTCACCGACGGCGGCGCGCATCCGATCGAGGTCGCGAGCCACGTTGGCTGTCGACATGTGGTTCATGATCGGGCCCCCCTTGCGAGCGCAGGCGCGATCGAGGAAGCGGTCGGATGCGATCCATTGGCGGAGCTCGGCGCGAGTCGAGGGGAACGTGAACGACGTGAAGTACGGCCCCCACTCGTCGGGGCTGTTGAAGCACCGCAGTTGGTCGCTGCGGCTGATGCCACGTGGGTCGAAGCCCACGAGGTCGAACCGGTCGCGCACATCTTGGGTGAACAAGGCCGGACCGGCGAACACCGCGAACTCGACCCCAGAGCCGCCGGGGCCACCGGGATTCAGGAAGATGGAGCCCTGTCGGAGCTCGGGATTGGCGGCGGGTAGACGAACCATCGCCACCGATATCTTCGACCCGTTCGGACGGTCATAGTCGAGCGGCACCCGGAGCATCGCGCACTCGAACGTACCGAAGTCCGCATAGCACGACGACCATGCAAGCCTTGCTTCTGGCTCGGACGCCGACACGGTCGCCGCTGTACTCAACGAGCCTGCGAGCAATGACGTAATGACGAATGCCGCAAGCAGAACGCGGCCACGGATGAAACTCACCAGAACCCTCCCTGTCTCTCAGACGGTCGACGAGAGATCGTCGGCGCACGCCTCGCTAAAACGCTAGTCCGATTGCGATATACGCCTCGACAAACCGTTGACGGGACATTCCTCACCCTCGCGCCCACGCCATCTTGGGTGGCGGCGCACGGTCCGGAACGCCAGCCGTGTTGCACGACGGTCATTCTTCAGGTGCCGGCACTGTAGATCGCACTGCCGACGATGACAAGGACGACCAACCCACCCGATACTGCAAGACAGATCAGCGCGACACGGTTCCGTTCTCGGCGGCGACGGGCACGATGCACTGCCGATCCGGAGAACGCGATCGCGATGAGCGCGCTCGCCACGCTGATCGGCGGCACCAGCACACCGAGAAGGGCCATGACGGTGGCGACGAACGCAGCCCGGGTGGGAAAATCGAGCTGTCGCCAGTCCACTGGGAGAACGTAGCCGAGCAGGAACGCAGATAGCTCTGCATCGGTCGCCGCGGGACCTCGGACAGCAAGCTTTCGATCACCCGTACAACAGCGGCTACGGACAGCGCCGATGCGAGGATCCGGGTGGCACAGAGGCAACAGCGCTCAATAGACCGGCGGTGCCAGCCCACCGCTGTTGCCACCGAGGTTGTCGATGCGATCGCCCAGCCACTCGAAGAAGCTCACCTGAGCGATCGCGTAGAACACGACCCAGCCGATCAGGAGGACCAGCGCGATTGCGAACGCGATCTTGATCCAGCGCAGCACGCGGCTGGTGTACTCCGAGATGAGCGGTTCGATCCGACCGGTCGCGGCGCGAGCTCGGGCGCTGAACAGGTCGGCGGCGCGGTCGATCTCGGTCCGTGCCGCCTGACGCACCTGGTTGATCAACTCCTCGTTCTCGGCGCGGCGCGGCCGGACCAATTGTGCGTTCGCCGTGGTGGGTACATTGGGAGACGAGCGGTTCGACGAGTGTGATCCCAGCAGTCCGACGTCGATCCCCTGGCGGGCGCGATAGCGATCACTCCAGTCCGTGCCCTCCCACCAGCGCAGCCTGACGCCGCCCTGCGGATCCGGGTACCAGCCAGGTGGTGGCGCCTCGGAGGCCTTCATCAGTCACCCCGCTCCGGCAGTTCGACCCGCTCCTCGGCAACCGGCACCGGCAGGCCGTCCTTGGGACGCACATCGTCGAGATCATTGGACGGTCTGGCGGTCTCCGTGAGGGCGGCAACCGTTCCCAACAGCCCGGAGAACTCGGCCGGGATCACCAGCTTGGTGGCCCGCCCGTCGCCGATGCGGGTGAGCGCTGTCAGATACTCGACGGTCAGCACGGTGCGATCGGCATCGGCCGATTTGATGCCCAGCAGGCGCTGCTTGGCGGCTTCACCTTCGCCTTGGCCTTGTCGTTCGAGCCGGATGCGCTCGGCGTCAGCGCGCAACTCGATCGCCTGCGCATCGCCCTGTGCGTCGAGGATCGCCGCGGCCTTGCGGCCTTCGGCCGCGAGGACCGACGACTGCTTCTCTCCGTCGGCGCGTGCGATCGCGGCTTCGCGGTAGCCCTGCGCTTCGGTGACGGTGGCGCGGCGATCGCGCTCGGCCCGCATCTGGGCGTGCATTGCCGACACGACTTCCGGCGGTGGATCGATGCGCTGGATCTCAACGCGAACCACGCGTACGCCCCACTTGTCGGTGGCGTCGTCGAGCACCTCGCGGAGCTGGGTGTTGATGGTGTCGCGCGATGTGAGCGCCTTGTCGAGCTCGAGGTCGCCGATCAGGTTGCGGAGGTTCGTCTGGGCGAGCTTGGTGATGGCGGTGAAGAAGTCGGCCACGTTGTAGACCAGCCGCTGCGGATCGGTGGCCTCGTAGTACACGACGGCATCGACGGAAACCACCACGTTGTCGCTCGTGATCACCTCCTGGGGCGGCACGTCGACCACCTGTTCACGCATATCGACAAGCCGCATCGTTTCGATGAACGGGACAATCAGGTTCAAGCCGGGGCTCTTGGTGGCCTTGTAACGGCCGAGTCGCTCGACCAGGCCACGTTGGTACGGCCGCACGATCTTCACCGCCCCGATCAGGAAGGCGATGCTGACGATCGCGATTGCTGCAACGATGATCGCGAGGGTCATGAGAGCGCCTCCGGTGTCGTGACGATGTCGTTCTTGACCGGCTCGACGATGGCGCGAGTGCCTTGCACCATCGTAATCCGCACATGGGTACCCGGTTCAATGGTGTGCGGCCCGTGCGCCAGCGCGCCCCAGATCTCGCCAGCGACGTTGACGCGGCCGTGGCGCGAGGCGTCTTCGTGCGAGATGGTCTCGGTGACGATGCCGGTCATCCCCACGAGCCGGTCGGCGCCCACGCCCGGAGGTGTGTCGTTTTCACCGACAAACCTCCGCAGCCGTACCAGGGCGGCGCCGAACAGAGCGGCTCCGCCGAGCAAGAACACGATCCACTGGATCTCGACCGGAACGTCATAGAAGGCCAGGATCGAAGTTACGAACGCGGAGACGGCAAAGGGGAGCAGTACGAATGAGCCCGCCAGCAACGTCAGTTCGATCAGTGCGAACAGCACCGCGACGACCAGCCACACCCATGGCCAGACGTTGAGATCAACCCCAAGATCGAGGAGTCCTTCTGCGATCACACCTCCCAGCCTATGCGATCCTTGTTACACGAGGGTCAAGGCTCTCGAGCACGAACCTGACCGCCTGATCGTTGAACTCAGGCGTTTACTCCTTCTTCGCTGGTATCTCTCGATCCTCTCAGTGACTGGGAGGACCTGATACAAAACCCCGGCCGGCTCAGAGGGCGATGCGAGAGCTCCATGACGAAGGCGTTATCGGCGAACTCGCCGCCGACGCGCGATCGTTCGTGGGCGCGACATCTCAGCTCAAGTTGCGCGATCGGGTCGCACCGCTGTGGGCAGATGAGCTCCGCGCCGCCCAGGTCGACGCCGTTCTGCTCGTCCCGGTTTGACCTGTCTGCCATGTGTCCGTGGGGCACGTCCAGAGAGTGTTCGAAGCCGCAGGGATCCCCACGGTAGGGATCTACATCGCTGCATTCGCCCACGTACCAGCCCGGATGGGAGTCAGCCGAGCGCTGATCACCGACCACCCGATGGGCCGACCGCTCGGAGCACCCGGCGATGCCTTTCGCCAGCGTGACGTCGTCCGAGCAGCCCTCGAGCTGCTCACCGGCACAGCCCGACAAGCCATCGTTTCATTCCCGCATCCCTATCGGACAGCCCCGAACACCCGGTGAGTCTCGGTGACGACCGAGTCGTCGAAGACGCGCTCAGGACCCCCACTTGACGCTCCGCATCGGCGACCCGCTCCCCTACCTCGAACACGTCGATCACACCGGGCACCCCTGGCGCACTGCCGACCAACGCGGGGCACCCGCTCGTACTGGTACTCCACTGTGCGCGACCACCTCGACCGGTTCGGTGACGCCACCATCGTCGTTGTCACCTTCGCCTCGCCCGAACGACTCGCTGCTCACCGCGACCACCTCGCGATTCCGTTCACCGTCGTCACCGACGTCGACCGTGGCCCGCACAATCTGCTCGGCGCCGAACGCGGCAGCGACCGCCAGATCTGGTCCTTCGGCACGCTGCGCATTTACGCAGGTCTGCTCCGACGAGGCCGGCATCTCGCCAAGCCCACCGAGGACATCCACCAACTCAGTGCCGACGCAGTCGTGAGACGCGACGGACGGCTCCGCTACACTCCGCCCCCGACGCTCGTCCGCCCGTTGTCGGTCGGATCGGTGGCGTAGGCGAAGACCTGTTCGGCGGGGCGGTTGATGTCCGTGGCCTGTGACGATCGGCGACACGTCGGTCAGCCAGCGGCGAGCAACGCGGCGTAGCGGGTGAGGTAGAGCGGCCAGCCGGCTTCGTCATCGACGCCGTCCCGGACGCCCTCCCAGCCCGGGCCATGGCCGTCGATGTTGCGATGCTCGAGTTCCAGGCGGGTGCGTTGTTCGGTCTCGGCGACGAAGCGGACCTCGACCTCGCTGGTGTGCTCCGGGCTGGTTTCGATCTGCCAGTAGGGGCTGATGTCCCAACTGAACACGACCCGGTTCGGTGGTTCGTAGGCGAGGACTCGCGCCCAGCGGCATTCGCTGCCGTCGAGGGCGCGGTCGAAGATGTGGCCGCCGACGTGCGGTTCGAAAACTGTCTCGGTGATGGGTGATGCCATCAGGTTGTGTTCCGGTGGCTTGAAGTCACCGAACCGGTTGGTGAAGACCGTCAAGGCCTGTTCGATCGGCGCGTCGACGACGATCTGGCGGCGGACGATGGTGTGGTCGACGTCGGCCATGGCTGCTCTTGTGCGGGTTCTTCGACGGCGTCGCGAAAGCCCGCCATTGCTCGGCTCCAGAACGTGTCGAGTTGATCGTGCAACGCGATGACACCGGCGGCGTTGAGTTCGTAGATCCGGCGGGTGCCGGCTGCGTGTTCGGCGACGAGGCCCGCGTCTTTGAGGACCTTCAGATGTTGTGACACTGCGGGTCGGCTGATCGGCAGCGTGGAGGCGAGTTCGCCGACCGACTGTGGGCGTTCGGCGAGGCTGACGACGATGGCTCGCCGCGTGCGGTCACCGAGCGCGGCCCACCCATCCCCATCTTCGTAAGCAACCACGAACGGTAAGCTACGCCTAACGGAGCAGATCGTCAAGCGGCAGGAAGGTTCGATCGGACAGCGTTGGCGATCACCTCGACGAGGCGGAGCAGGCGGTAGGTACCGTCGTGTTCGCCCTTCTCGAAGTCGTCGCCAGCGGTCGCCATGGTGTTCGTGACGTGGGCGACGCACACGACATCGCGGCCTCGGGCGCCGCCAAACGCGTAGAGTGCGGCTGCTTCCATCTCGACTGCGTGCACGCCGGCTGCGCGAGCGTCGTCGATCGCCGAGGCGGTTTCACGGAACGGGGCGTCGGTCGTCCACGACAGTCCTCGAT
>JBDTWJ010000024.1:0-30883 GCA_040006755.1 Ilumatobacteraceae bacterium
CATAGATATTTACAGCTTTCTCTCCGGCATATACTTCCATCCATGCAATTTGGCGTTTACCCTTATAAGCCTTGGCAATTGCCTCATCCACCACGCGTCGCATCACAGGGGTGATGTCCACGCCTTCCGCGAACTGACCTTGTCGCCCATCTCGTCGATGGCCGCCGGCGGCGGCCCGACGAACGTGACGCCCTTCGCGGTGATGGCTCTGGCGAAGTCGGCGTTCTCGCTGAAGAACCCGTAGCCCGGATGCACGGCATCGGCGCCGCTGTCGTCGATGGCCTTGAGAATGGCGTCGGTGTTGAGATAGCTCTCGGCGGCGGTCTGCCCGCCGAGGGCGTATGCCTCGTCGGCGAGGCGTACGTACAGTGCGTTTCGGTCGAGCTCGCTGTACACGGCGACCGTGCCGATTCCGAGGTCGCGTGCGGCGCGAATGACGCGAACTGCGATCTCCCCACGGTTGGCAATCAGGATCTTGGTCAGCACGAGTGCCAATCTTGGTCGATGACCACTCCCAGCGCCACCTGGCAGATCACCGTCGTCGACGAGACCGGTAGCACGAACGCCGATCTCCTCGCCGCAGCCGCGTCGGGTGCCGCCGACCGCAGTGTCCTCATGGCTAGACACCAGTCCGCCGGAAGAGGTCGTCTCGATCGTCGATGGGTCGCCCCACCCGGTGCCAACCTGTTGGTCTCGATGCTGTTTCGCGACGTGCCCGATCATCTTCATCAGCTCACTCAGCGGGTAGCGTTGGCTGCAGCGTTGGCGTGCGACGAGGTGGCGGGGATGTTGCCGACGCTGAAATGGCCGAACGATTTGCTCCTCGACGGACGCAAGCTTGCCGGCGTCCTTGCCCAGGCAGCAGGGACAGGACCGCAGTACGTCGTCGTCGGCATCGGGCTCAACGTTGGCTGGGCACCCGACGACGCAGCAAAGCTTGGCGACAACTACGCGCCGAACGAAGTGCTCGACGCCATGCTCGCGGCGTACGACCAGCTGCCGGACGACATCACCTCGTCGTACAGAGCGGCACTGTCCACCATCGGCCAGTCGGTGCGCGTTGAACTGGTGCACTCCGCAGTCGTCGGGCGAGCGGTCGATGTGCAGGCCGATGGTCGTCTCGTCGTGCTCGACGAGTGCGGCATCACGCACCGATTCGATACAGGCGATGTTGTCCACTTGCGCGAGTCATAGCGATGCAACGGGCGACGGTTACGACGAGTACCCCACCTCCGGGGAAGATCCACGGAGGAAAGACAGCGCAGAGGACGGCGGCTCCGATCGCTACGCGGCCGCTGATGTGTCGGTACATCCAGAGTGCGCACGTCAAGGCCAATGCAGCCAGCACGGCCAGCCATGGCGCGAGGTTTGCGAGATCGTGGGCCGACTCGACCGTGGACGTCGGTACCAACTGGGACGTAGGAGTGTGAGCCATGCCGGCATCGACCAGTGCATCGACGACACGGATGTTGCCGACGAACACCACCACGGTGGCGGCGAGCCATACAGCGCTGGCGGCAAGAACCAACATCTGGGTGCGCGCTGCTGGCGTGGCGTAGAGGAGGATCGCCACCAGGGCGACGGCGGGAAACACCACCATCGCACTGAGGAGATGCTCCCCGGCGTGCCCCGACACGTCGTAGCGGCTTTCGACGAAGACCTTCTGCACGACGATCGACGCCGCGAGCAACGCTGCGACGGGCCACCATCGGCGCACGTGGATCTCGACTGACGTCATCATGTGATGGCCCTTCTCAGCTCGGTCTCTGGAATCTCGTAAGAACAGACGAAGTAGAACGGTTCGCGGGTGACACCGAGCAGCGGTTCGCGGTGCTCGACTCGGGGTGCCCGAAACGTGGAGCGGGGCGCAACTACCCTCGGGACGTGCTTGTCGGCGACGTTGCCCCTCGGTCGCGCCGACAACGGCGGCTGCCCACCATCGTGGCGCTCACTGCTCTCGTGGGCGTCCTCGGCGCTACCGGCGTGTTGATCGCCGCTCGCAGCACCATCGATTCCGTACGGCGCGTGCCCAGTGTCGCCGACCACCTCAGCGCTGGCGGCTCCAAGATCGAGAACTATCTGCTCGTCGGTTCCGACAGCAGAGCGGGCGCCGACCCAACCGCGGCCGACGCCGGTGGAATAGGCACCGAGGCAGATGTGTCGGGCAATCGCAGCGACACGATCATGATCCTGCGGCGTGACAAATCCACCGGCGACGCGGCTCTGCTGTCGATCCCTCGAGACCTGTGGGTGGCTGTCCCCGGTCACGACAGCAATCGTCGAGTCAACTCGGCGTTCAACGACGGGCCTGAGATTCTTGTGCAGACGCTGCAGCAGGGCGACCTCCGCCTCCCCATCCATCACTTCGTCGAGATCGATTTTTCGGGCTTCAAGTCGTTGGTCGACGCCCTCGGCGGCGTGCAGATCTGCGTCGACTTCGCGACCCGCGACGTCAGCACCGGGTTGAACATCACGGAACCGGGATGCCATGTTCTCGACGGTCAGCAAGCCCTGGGATATGCACGAAGCAGGCACTACGAGGAGTTTCGAGACGAACAGTGGGTCGAGGATCCATCGTCGGACCTCGGCCGGACGAAGCGTCAGCAGCAATTCGTCAACGTCGCGCTGAAGACCGCGTTGAATCGGATCAAGGTCGATCCATTCGCCGCGGGTCGGCTGATCAAGGCGATCGGCTCGTCGCTCAGCGTTGACGACGAACTCGACCCCATCGCCGCAGCGACGTCGTTGCGTTCGGCGGTCGACAGCGGAATCGCTACGTATTCACTGCCGGTGTTCGGCAAGAACATCGGTGGCAACGCTGTGTTGCTGCTGGGCGACGGATCCGAAGCAGTCCTGGCCTACTTCCGCGGCCAAGGCCCCGCCCCGGCACCGAACGCCTAGCCCGGTCGGCCATACTATGCGACTGACATGAAGGCTCTCATTCTCGCCGGCGGAGCCGGCACGCGGCTGCGCCCGATCACGCACACCAGCGCCAAGCAGCTCGTTCCAGTCGCCAACAAGCCGATCCTGTTCTACGGGATCGACGCGATGGTCGCCGCGGGCATCACCGAGATCGGCGTCATCGTCGGCGACACGCGCGTCGAGGTGATGGCGGCACTGGGAGATGGCTCTCGTTTCGGGGCCGCATTCACCTTCATCCCCCAGGATGCCCCGCTCGGTCTCGCACATTGTGTGCTGATCGCTCACGACTTCCTCGGCGACGACGACTTCGTGATGTACCTGGGCGACAACCTGCTCGAGCAAGACCTGGGCGCATTCGTGCATGCGTTTGAAAACGCGCGCAGCGGCGCCGAGCCGCCGACTGCGCAGATCCTGCTGAAGCAGGTTCCCGATCCTCACCGCTTCGGCATCGCCGAGCTCGACGACGCCGGCAATGTCGTGCGCCTCATCGAGAAGCCCGACGATCCGCCCAGCGACTTGGCTCTGGTCGGCGTCTATCTGTTCGATCGCACGATCAACGAAGCCGTTCTCGCAATCGATCCATCACCACGCGGTGAGCTCGAGATCACCGACGCGATCCAATGGCTGGTCGATCAGGGCAAGCGTGTTCGATGCGAGTTGCTGACCGGTTGGTGGATCGACACTGGCAAGCTCACACCGTTGCTCGAAGCCAATCGATTGCTGCTCGAGAAGATCGAGACTCGCATCGACGGCAAGGTCGATGACGCGACCACAGTCGATGGCCGCGTCATCGTGGAGGCCGGCGCGATCGTGACCAACTCGATCCTGCGCGGCCCGCTGGTGATCGGCGCCGGCGCACGCATCACCGACAGCTTCGTTGGTCCGTTCTCGGCAATCGGCGAGGGCTGCGAGATCATCAACAGCGAAGTCGAACACTCGGTCATCATGGAGCGCAGCCGCGTGGTCGATATTCAACGCCTCGAAGACAGCCTCATCGGCAAGGAAGCCGTGGTCAGCCGTTCGCACCTACGACCCCGCGCACTGCGATTGATGATCGGCGACCATTGCCAAATCGACGTCGAGTGAGAGGCATCGCATGTCAACAGTGAACGAGAGCGACAAGATCGCAGGGGTTTGGATCGTCGAGCCGTCCATTCACGGCGATCAGCGCGGCCTGTTCATCGAGACGTATCGCCGTGAGTGGTTTCCCAACGGTCGCGAGATGCTGCAGGGCAACCGCGCGAACCGTCAGGCGGGAGCCCTTGTCGGACTGCACTACCACCTCCATCAGGCCGACTACTGGTACGTACCGTTCGGCAACGCACGAGTCGTGCTCCACGACCTTCGTGGGGGTGGGCCGACCGATGGGGCCACGCTCGAGCTCGATCTGACCGGCGACAATCACATGGGCGTGTTCATCCCACCCGGAGTCGCGCACGGCTTCGCGGCCATCACCGACACGGTGATCACATACCTCGTCGACGGCTACTACAACCCGGCTGATGAGCTCGGCGTGTTGTGGAACGATCCCGCCATCGTGGCGGACTGGGGTGTGTCCGATCCCATCCTGTCGGCACGCGACCAGAACAACCCACTTCGCACCGATCTACCAGCGGGCCGCCGCCCTTACTTCCCGATGCGAGTGTGAGATGAAGTTGTTCGTCACCGGCGCGGCCGGTTTCATCGGGTCCAACTACGTGCGATGGCTGGCGGCCAACACCGACGACAAGGTGACCATCTTCGATGCCCTGACGTACGCAGGCAACATGGCCAGCATTCGCGATGTGCTCGACGATCGGCGCTTCTCGTTCGTGCACGCCGACATCTGCGACGAGGACGACGTCCTGACAGCGATGGATGGTCACGATGCGGTGGTTCACTTCGCCGCTGAGACACACGTCGATCGATCGATCAAGGATGGCTATTCGTTCGTACGAACCAACTGCTTCGGCACCAACGTGCTTTGCGACGTCGCCCGACGAGTTGGCGTCGAACGATTCCTACACATCTCGACCGACGAGGTGTACGGATCGATCGCGGACGGATCGTTCAGCGAGACCGACGCATTGTCGCCACGCTCGCCGTATTCCGCCGCAAAGGCTGGCAGCGACCTGATTGCCCTCAGCTACTACACCACGCACGGCCTGCCTGTGCTGGTGACGCGATGTAGCAACAACTTCGGGCCGTACCAGTACCCCGAGAAGGTCATCCCGCTGTTCACCACCAACCTGCTCGACGGCCAGAAGGTGCCGCTGTACGGCGACGGTGGAAACATCCGCGATTGGATTCATGTCCACGATCACAACACCGCCGCCGACCTCGTTCTGCGCACCGGAGTTGTCGGCGAGGTCTACAACATCGGTGCGGGCAATGAGATCACCAACAATGAACTGACACATCGACTGCTCGAACTGACCGGACGCGACGAGAGCTTCATCTTGCCGGTCGAGGATCGCCTCGGCCACGACCGTCGATACTCGATCACGCACGACAAGGTCACCGCGCTCGGGTGGAAGACCGAGCACAACCTGATCGACGGGCTGGCGGCCACCGTCGAGTGGTACCGCGACAATCGCGAGTGGTGGGAGCCATTGAAGGCCAGGGCCGGCTTCTAGATGCGGGTGCTGGTGACAGGTGCGGGCGGGCAGCTTGGCATCGACCTGGTGCGATGCTGCGAGACCGCCGGCGACGATGTAACTGCTGCAAGTCGCGGCGACCTCGACATCACCGACCGTGGCGCCGTACATGGAGCGGTGTCGTTCCTGCGTCCCGAAGTCGTCATCAACTGCGCGGCGTGGACCGCGGTCGACGCATGCGAGGGCGACCCGAACCGCGCATTGGCGCACAACGGGCTCGCCGTGCGTTGGCTCGCTGAGAGTTGCGACAACACCGGCGCGCGTTTGATCCAGATCAGCACCGACTACGTGTTCGACGGCACGCTCGACCGACCGTACAACGAGTGGGACGAGCCCGCGCCGCAGAGCGTCTACGGCGCGACCAAGTTGTCGGGCGAGCGCGAGGCAATGACACTGGGTACCGCGGCAGCGATCGTGCGAACGTCGTGGGTGTGCAGCCAGAACGGGTCGAACATGGTCAAGACGATCATGCGACTCGCCGACCAGCATCCCGAGCTGACCTTCGTCGACGACCAGGTCGGCCATCCCACGTTCACCGCCGATCTTGCGCCAATGATCCGCTTGATCGCGGTCGACCGTCGTAGCGGTATCCACCACGTCACCAATCAGACGGCGACGACCTGGTACGGCTTTGCCCGCGATGTCGTCGCCGCTATGGGCAAGAACCCCGACATGGTGCGACCCATCTCGACCGCGGAACTGCAACCTCCACGACCGGCGCCGCGTCCCGCTAATAGCGTGCTCGACAACACAGTGCTGCGCACGGCCGGCATCCCACTGCTCCGCGATTTCGGTGAGCCACTCAGTGAGACAGTCAACGCGCTCCTAGAGCGGTGATCCGTGTGTATGGGCGCGGTATTACCCGCCGGCACAAATCGCGCCCAACCGATCTGCTTGGGCGAGGTTTTACCCGGCGGGTGGCACAAATCGCGCCCATGTAGCCTACGACTCGCGGTGGATGAGCGCGAGCGGGGAGCTTCGGTGTGACGCGATCGTACGGAAGCTAACGGTCGTTGACCGTTTGCTAGCGTCGCCGCTCATGGCGAATCGTCGCGTTCGTGTGATGTGGGCAGATCTCAACGGGCTGTCGCATGGGCGGTACGTCCCCAGCACCAGGCTGCAGCAACACGGTCATCACGCTGTGACGACGCTGACGATGGGGATCAACCACGACATCCTTCCGGTCACGGGATACGGACCTGATGTCGGTTTCGCGGATCTCGAGACGGTGCCGCTCGTCGAGTCACTGCGACCTGGGTGGGAGGTCGACACCGACGTTGCCATCGCCGATCTCGAGTACAACGGGCACCCATTGGCGCTGAGCCCGCGGGCAGCATTGAAGCGCGCGGTCGAAGCCTGGGGTGCGCTGGGATACGAGCCACATCTCGGCTTCGAGATGGAGTTCTACGTGATGCAACCCGACTCCGACGCACCCGGTGGCTACGGTCGGCTCGATCTTCCATCGCATCGTGTCTATGGCGTCGGGCTCGGTGGCGACAACACCGGGCTGATGTTCGACATGTACGACGCGGCCGAGCAATCCGAGCTCGACCTCGAAGGAATCATGGGCGAGTTCCATCCGGGTCAGATGGAGCTCAACATGCGATACGGCCCCGCGCTCGACGCCGCCGACCGCGCCTTCATCTGCAAGGAGATGACACGTGAGATCGCGGCTCGGAAGGGCTACTGGATCACCTACATGGGTCGACCGATGGCCGATCTCGTCGGAAGCGGTCTGCACATCAACCTCTCGCTCACGCCGATTCATGGCGGTGCGAACGCGTTTGACGATCCGGGCACCGAGCACGGTTTGTCGACGCTGGCCCGGCAGTGCCTCGGTGGCATGATCGCGCACCACGAGGGGATGGCCGCCATGTCGGCTCCGCTGGTCAACAGCTACAAGCGGCTGATCCCGGGAATCATCGCCGGTTATTGGGCCAACTGGGGTCTCGACAACCGCACCAGCACCTACCGGATTCCCTTCGAACGCGGCGCGGCGGCGCGCATCGAGAACCGCATGCCGTGTGGCAGCGCCAATCCGTATCTTGCTGCGGCGGTCATGCTCAACGCCGCGCTGCTCGGTGTTGTCGACGGCCGCGATTGCGGCGACCCGCAGATCGGCGATGGCGACGCCGAGCCCAACACCGATCGGCACACGCCTCACGATCTCAAAGAGGCCCTCGCCGCGCTCGAGACAGACACCGTTCTGTGCGAGGCGATGGGCACGGATCTGGTCAGGGCATTCGTGACCATTCGCAAGGACGAACTGGCCAAGTGGGAAGCCGCCGACGGCACATGGGATACGGAGACAATCTCATCGTGGGAGCTCGAACAGTACCTGCCATTCTTCTAGGTTCGGGCTCCTAGAGCTTGACGGCTTGCAGGGTGTACGAGCAGGCCAGTCGCCACGGTCGATCCGCCAGGCTCCATTCTCCGAGCTCGCCCTTCTCCATGTGACCCGGCAACGCTTCCCACGGCACGCTGTCGTGTTCGACCAGGCCTGTCAATCTCATCCCAGCCTCGAGCAGCGCGGTGACGACCTCGCCGAGACCGTGATTCCAGCTATGCGTGATGTTCTGCGTGAACTGCGCATCGGTTTTCACGTACGTGCCGGGATCCTCGTCGGTCAGTGGTTCGGAGCGTTCGAAGTACGGGTAGTCGATCACGAGCTGCTCCGTACGCGCCTCGTCGAGCGCCCACATCATCGGATGACCTTCACGGATGAAGAGCCGACCGCCAGGACAGAGCAGTCCCGCCACCACGTCGGCCCACCCTCTGATGTCGGGAAGCCAGCACAACGCGCCGACTCCGGTGTACACGAGGTCGAACTCTTGACGGCGTAGGACGTCGAGAGCGTCGTAGACGTTGGATTCCACGAAGTCGACGGGCGTGCCGGACAGCGCCGAGAGCCGCCGTGCCTCGACCACCGACGCCCCAGAAAAGTCGAGTCCGGTCATGACTGCGCCGAGCCGGGCGAGCGAGATCGTGTCGGTGCCGATGTGACATTGCAGGTGAACGCCCCGGAGGCCATTCGTATCACCGAGCAATGGCCGATCGAACCTGACGACTTCACTGAGGAAGTGGGGATCGGCAGCGAATCGCTCGAACGCATAGTCGGGCGACGCGGCGTGCGCCTGTGCCCTGTCGTCCCAGCTCGCCCTGTTGTCGTCGAGATACTTCGCCATGGAGAAACGCTGCCACAAACCGCGACCACTGAGTCACCTGACAGCGGTGAACACGCGCCCTCGGCCGGCGTGCTTCGCCGAGTAGACGGCGATGTCGGCGACGCGCAGCAACTCCTCCGGAGTGGTGTCGGCGTCGCTCGTCGCCATGCCGACGCTTGCTCCGATCGTCACCGTCGTGCCAACGATCATGAACGGCGTCGCCAGTGCCTCGACGATTCGCTCGGCCACGTCACTGGCCACAGTGAGCGGCACGTTCGGGCCGAGCAGAACGACGAACTCGTCACCGCCGATTCGCGCGGGAAGATCGATGCCACGCAGCTTCTCCACCAACCGAGTCGCAACCTCGATCAGCACCGCGTCGCCGGCGGCATGGCCGAGTGTGTCGTTGACCTGCTTGAAATGGTCGAGGTCGATGAACAGCATGGTCCGGCCGGGGTCACTCCACGAGGGGTCGTCGGCTGCCTCGGCCAATGCAATCTGAAGGTACGCGCGGTTGGCGAGACCCGTCAGGAGGTCGAAGTGGGCCTGGTGCGTCAGCTCGGCCTGTCGACGTCGTTGCTCAGTGATGTCGCGGACCACCGCGACATATCCGCACCGGACGCCGTTCGAGTCGAGGCGGCCGTTGATGTCCAGCAATCCATCGAATCGTGAACCGTCGCGCCTCACGAAGACCATCTCGTGAACGGTCGGCTGTCCATCAGCCGGCCCGGCAGTCATCATCGCCTCGGGTGTCAACCCGAGCTCCGCTGCGATTCGTTCGAGATCCTCGCGAAGGTGGAACACGATGGGATTGACTTTCCCGAGCACCTCGCCGGCGCTATAGCCCAGCAGGACCTCTGCTCCGAGACTGAAGGCAACGATCGTTCCCGAGATGTCGGTGACGAAGATCGCCTCAGTGCTTGCCGCTCCCATGACGCTGGTCAAAAGATCGGACGTCTGCTGAACCTTCTCGTTTGCTTCGTGCCGGGCTGTGATGTCGCGAGCGTTGACGATGTAGCCGTTGACGCCTGGGGTGTCGAGATGGTTCGTCGTGCGCGACTCCGTCCATCTCCACGAACCGTCGCAGTGGCGAACGCGGTACTGCAGGCCGCTGGGGGAGTTCTCTCCGGTGTGTGCCGCAAGGAAGGCGTTCGCGGCCGCCTCGAGGTCGTCGGGATGAATGATGTCGAACCCAGATGTACCGACGAGGGTGCCTTCGGGGTAGCCGAGCAGCCGAGTGAATGTTGGGCTCGCATACTTGATCTGTGCCTGCTCGTCGAGGATCACAATGACGTCAGAGCTCTCGGCGACGAGCGCTCGAAACCTCTCCTCGGAGTGCTTCTGCCGCGATTCCGCATCCAGTCGCTCGGTGATGTCGGACATGATCCCCAGCACTTCGCTATTGCCGATCGGCGTGAAGCGAGCCTCTCGGGCGCGTTGGCCGTCGTCGGTCGTCGACATGTAGTGGATCTCGACGACGGAGTTGCTGGTGACGCAGGCCTCGATGGCGGCGAGAATCGCGGCGGCTGTACCAGGCGGAGCAAGGTCTCTGACATGACGACCGACAACGTCTGCGGCCTTTCGAATCCCCGCCATGTTTCCCGAGGCGTGGTAGTCGATGACGACTCCTTCCGCGCTGACCCGGAAGTGGGCATCCCCTTTCGAATTCGGCAGCATCTCGTCCCCTTGACGGGCAAACGCTGGAGAGCCGGAAGTCAGCCTGCGACGTCGCTCACTGTCTGTACCCAGTGGGACGACCGGTCAGACCCGGGGTCGATGACGACCGAGCCAATGCAGCAGCCAGACCGTCGAGCAAGCGGTCGAGCGCGAACTCGAAGCGACGGTCGGCGGTCCCGGGATACAACGAGCTCGCTAACTCCACCGAGCGCGGAAAGACGGTCGAATCAAGATTGGCGTAGTCCGAGCGCCACTCGCAGTAGGTCGCATCGCGGTCGCTGGGTGGCATCGATGCCATGGTCGCGTCGATTGCAGCCGACCCGATCGTCAACTCGATCACCGCGTGGTACGCGTGTGCCGCAAGCTCGGCATCGCATCCAGCGTCGCGGAGTTGGCGGAGGATGGTCTCGGTGATCTGCAACTCGTTGTGATGTCGTGGGGGAGCGCCGCGAACGAGCGACGCGAGAGCGGGATGAGTCAGATTGGCCGTGCGAATTCGAATGCACAGCTCGCGTACGCATTCCCGCCAGGACGAGGTGGGAAGGTCGTCCGCCACTCCCGCAAGGCTGCGATCTCCCATGGCCCTCAGCAGCTCGTCCTTGCTTCGGAAGTGCCTGTAGATCGCGGTTGGATCCGCGTCGAGAGCATCGCCGAGCTTGCGCACCGAGAACTGCTCGAACCCGACGTCACCCATCACCTCGATCGCGGCCGAGACGATGATGTCGGGAGTCAGGCGTGCCATTAGTCGTAGAGACGCGCCGTCGACAGCCGCTCCATGCACACCTCGGCGCTCCATGGCAGCATCAGTGATCCGAGCCTGGCGTCGCGATACATGCGTTCCAATGGGAGGTGTTTCAGCATTGCTTGCCCGCCGCACACCCGAATCGCGGTGGAGGCGACCTCGGCGGCGTGCTCCATGACGGTGAACGCTGCCGACCACCCGAGCACCAGATCATCCACGCTGGGATCGAGAGTTGCCTCGTCGACCGCCATGTACAGCAGGGCTCGCGCCTGTTGATGGCGAAGTTGCATCTGCGCCCAGCCGACTTGCTTCATCGGGTGATCTCGCCGAGCGCCCGCTGCCTGGCCCGGCAACTCGCCACGAAGATAAGCACGAGTCGTGTCGAGAACTCCCGCTGTCACGCCGAGGTAACTCGGGCACAACGAGAGGAAGAGCCATGGGTATCGCTCGGCGGCTTGGTTGTAGATGCCAGCAGGCAACCATTCGTTCGCGGCCGGCACGAACACGTCGTCCATCAGCAGGGTTCGCGACACCGTGCCGCGCATCCCCAGCGGGTCCCAGTCGTCGAGAGTCGTGACGCCCTCGGCGTTGGCCGGAACACCCAAGAAGCGGACGGTGTCGTCGCCTGCAACCTGGCAGATGACGTTGTAGAAGTTGGCGGCACCCGACAGCGACGCGAAGATCTTGCGGCCCGTGACGCGCCATCCCCCGTCGGCCACTGTGGCGCGGGTCGCGATGCCACTGGTCGCGCCCACAGCAAGACCCTCGCTGAACGGTTGGCTGTGGATGTGTCCTCGTTCGACCACACCGCGAAACATGTCGGATCGGATCCGTTCGTGCTCAGTACGTTCGACGGGCGACATCGTGAGCGAATCGGCCACCTCCCCACACCACAGCATGGTCGCGTTGTGCATGTTGAAGGTGAGAGCCGTCGCGCCGCAGTAGCGACCGATCTCTTCACTGACGCGGACGTAGTCGGCGTAGCTCGCGCCCAGTCCGCCGTACTCGTCGGGGACGCACAGCGCCAACAGGCCAAGACGACGGAAGTCTGCGAAGTTCTCGAAGGGGAAGCTGGCCTCGCGGTCGTAGCGCACGGCACGTTCGGCGATCAAGGGACCCATGGCGCGTACCCGGTTGACCAGTTCGTCTCGATCGACCGTCATGGAATGATTCTGGATGCCCGGCACTGAGATGTCAACAGTGTTGACAAATATCGATGAGCAGGAAAGACTGGATGGGTGAGTGAACCAACTGACGTCGACGGCGATCGCTTCGCCTGGCGCGAGTCGGGCGACGGACACGTGCTGGTGTTGCTGCACGGGCTCAGTGGAAGCCGGCTGTCGTGGGAACCGCAATTGCACGGTCTGGCCAATGTCGCCCACGTCGTCGCGTGGGATCAGCCCGGCTACGGCAATTCCGCTCCGCTCGATGGAGCGGTCACATTCGCTGCGCTTGCAGACTCGGTGATCGACTTCGTCGACACAATCGGCGCAGGGCAGGTTCACCTCGCGGGCATCTCGTTCGGGGGCATCGTCGCTCAATACGTCGCTGTGCGACACCCGCAACGGTTGCTCACCTTGACGCTGCTGTCGAGCAGTCCCGCGTTCGGTCTCGACGGTACGAAGCCCGACGACTGGCGCGCCGCGCGGCTGGCTCCACTCGACGACGGAAGAGAGCCTGCCGACTTCGCCGACGAGGTGCTGAGTGCAATCGCCGGTCCACGCGTTTCGCCCGAGGCGATGGCCGGCCAGCGCGATGCGATGGCCCGTGTGCCTGGCGACGCGCTCCGATGCGCGATCGATTGTCTCGTCACGCACGATAGCCGGGCGCTGTTGCCAGGGATCACTACGCCGACCCTGTGTGTGGTCGGCGAGCTCGACACCGAAACTCCTGTCGCCTATGCATTCGCACTCGCCGACCTCATTCCGCACGCACGGCTCATTGTGATCCCCGATGCGGGTCACCTGCTCAACGTCGAGGCCCCCGACGAAGTCAATCGTCTGCTCGGCGAGCAGTTGCAGAGCATGAGTGAGGGCGCGGACGCATGACCGAGTGGCGTTACATCGAGGCATTTGCGGCGCAGTTCGCGCGTTGCGGTGTGGCCGACGGTGAAGTCGTCGCGCTGCT
Source organism: Ilumatobacteraceae bacterium (assembly GCA_040006755.1). Classification (GTDB taxonomy): domain Bacteria; phylum Actinomycetota; class Acidimicrobiia; order Acidimicrobiales; family Ilumatobacteraceae; genus JAENVT01. The sequence continues at coordinate 13,269 of JBDTWJ010000024.1, forward strand.
CAGCGAATCTCAGAGCCGCACGGTGCTGGTCGAGACGGCCCGGTTGGCCGCCCAATCGCTCGGTGCGCGCGTCTTCGACGTCGTTGTCCCCACTCCGGGGTCACAGCACTCAGTTCCCATCCGCTCGACCGGCGCGTCGCAGGCCATCGCCGGTAACCCGGCAGTCGTCGCAGCCCTGTCAGCTGCGGGTCTGGTAATCGATTGCACCGTCGAGGGCCTGCTGCATGCGCCCGAGCTGGGGTCGATTCTCGGACGCGGTGCACGCGTGCTGATGATCTCCAACGAGCATCCCGACGTCTTCGATCGACTCGGGTGGGATTCGGATATGCCGCGGCGAGTCGAACTGGCACATCAACGGTTGCGCAGCGCCGAGCAGATGCGTGTCACCAGCGATGCCGGCACCGATCTCGGGATCGACTTGACCGGTGCGTTCACCGCTCAATCGACCGGTGTGACGTCGGGACCCGGTTCGATCGCGCATTGGCCGGGAGGCCTCGTGATCGCCTTCCCGGCAGCGAACACGGTCAACGGCACGTTGGTCATGGCGGCTGGTGACCTCAATCTGACGTTCAATCGGATCATCGAGTCACCGATCGCGTTGGCCATTGTCGACGATCACATCACCGACATCGACGGCGATGGCGTCGACGCGCAGTTGTTCCGTTCCTATCTCGACTCATTCGGTGATAGCGCCAGCTACGCCACCAGCCACGTGGGATGGGGCATGAACGAGGCGGCGCGTTGGGAGGCGGTCGAGTTGTTCGACCGTCGCGAAACATGGGGCACCGAATCACGCGCCCTCGCGGGGAACTTCCTGTACTCGACGGGCGCCAACGAGATCGCCGGACGGTTCACCGCCGGCCATTTCGATCTGCCGATGCGTCATTGCAGCGTCATGCTCGACGGAGTCGCCGTGGTCGAGCACGGCGAACTGATCGACGAGCTGCGCGGCGCCTCGCGTCAGTAAGCGCTGACGGCTGGGCATTGATCGCGCTGCGCCTGGGTCCGTTCGGCGATCTGGTCCACCTCTCGATGAACAACCCGTCGACGGTTCGTGCGCATCCGAAAAGCGTCGACCAGCGAGCTGCTCACCTTGTACCGCGTATGTCGATCCGCGCGAGCGCGGGCATGATGGAGCGGTGCGCGTCGCCTACACACTCGAACAATGCTGGCATCGGGTGCCGGGCGGTACCGGAGTCGCTGCGATGCGTGTCGCCGAGGCGATGACTGCAGAGCAGGATGTGACATTGCTCGGCGTTGCGGGCCGTCACGCACACGTCCCGAGCGAACCGTGGTCGCCGGTCGTTCCCATCGCCCATCTTCCGGTCGGCGGTCCGTTGCTGTACGACCTCTGGCTGCGCCGCAACTGGCCGAAGGTCGAGCGGGCGACGGGACCGATCGACATCGCACACGCGACGACTCTGATCCCGTGCGCCACCGACGCCAAGATGGTGGTGACAGTGCACGACCTCGCCTTCCTGCACGATCCGTCGCAGTTCACCCGCCGGGGCAACAGCATCTTTCGGCGCAGTCTCGAGCAGACTCGACGAAGGGCGGATCTGGTGCTGTGCAGCAGCCAGGCGACAATGGACGACTGTGCGGCGGCCGGATTACCGGCTGATCGCCTGCGCCTCGTTCCGCTCGGAGTCGACGTCGACAGGGTCGACGGCGCCGAGTCCGCTCGGGTCACCGCAGCGTACGGGCTACCCCAGCGGTATCTCCTTTTCGTCGGCACCGTCGAGCCTCGCAAGAACTTGCGCGGCCTGGTCGACGCAGTCTCGCGACTCGAAGACGCTCTGCCGCTGATCGTCGCCGGCGCACACGGTTGGGGTGATGTAGCGATCGACAGTGCCGGGGTCGACATCAGGTTCATCGGTTTCGTGCCCGCCGACGACCTTGCTGGCTTGTACGCGGGTGCCGAGGTCTTCTGTTACCCGAGCCAGCGCGAGGGTTACGGCTTGCCGGTGCTCGAGGCGATGGCGCAAGGAACTCCTGTCGTCACAAGTCGCGGTACGGCGACCGAGGAGGCTGCAGGAGGAGCGGCGGTGCTCGTCGATCCGATGGATCCCGACGATATCGCCAGAGGTATCACCGAGGCCCGCGCACGGCGTGAGCCCCTGTCCAGCCAGGGTGTAGCGCGCGCCGACCGAGCCACTTGGCGCGAAACGGCTCGCCTGACCGCAGACGCGTATCGGGAGTTGTGCTGATGGTTGATCCGGCAATCGCCGTCAACCTGTTGTGGTGCGTGCCCGGTGAAGTGGGTGGGTCCGAGGAGTACCTCGTCCGGCAACTGCTCGGTCTCGCCGGGGCTGAGCCGCGCTTTCGCCCGACGCTCTACGTTGCCGACGGGTTCGTCGGCGCACATCCCGGAGTGTCCGAACGGTTCCCGACTGTCGTTGCCATGTTCGGCGGAACCTCGCGTCCTCGCCGGATCATCGGCGAAGCAACATGGTTCCGGAAGCACACATCGTCAGCCGATCTGCGTCACCACGCGGGAGGTGCAGCACCGCTCGGGGCCGTTCGCCCCTACGTCCTGACCATTCACGACTTGCAATACCGCACGTACCCCGAGCACTTCAGCCGCACCAAGCGCGCCTACCTCGCGGCGATGATCGGTCGATCGGTGCAAAGGGCGTGCATCGTGATGGTACCGAGCGACTACGTTCGAGCGTCGGTGATCGAGGCGTACGGCATCGACCCCTCGCGTGTTGCGGTCGTACCTCATGGGTTCGAACCCGAGCTGTTGACCGATTGCACCGGGGAGTCAGAGTTGCGGCGGCGGTTCGCGCTCGGCGATGGCCCGGTGATCGTCTACCCCGCGGTCACGCATCCACACAAGAATCATCGCTTCCTCATCGACCTCATGTCATCCATCTGGCGTGACCCCGACCTTCGACTCGTGCTGATCGGTGGGCGTGGTTCGGCAGAAGGAGCTGTGCAAGCCGCGGCCGCCGATTCGCGAATCCGGCGACTCGGCAGGGTCTCCGACGCCGATCGGAACGGTTTGCTGAGAATGGCAGAGGCGATGCTGTTCCCGAGCAAGTACGAGGGATTCGGTGCGCCCCTGATCGAGGCAATGGCGCTGGGTTGTCCGGTCATCGCCGCCGATTCGACGTGCATCCCAGCGATCGTCGATGATGCCGGAATCGTGCTCCCACTCACCACCGATGCATGGGCCGATGCTCTCGATCGTGTGCGGCGAGATCGAGCGACGATGGTTGCCGCCGGTCTGCAAAGGTCGACGGCGTTCACGGCTCGTGCGTCGGGCGCGGCATTGGCTGCGGTGTACGCCGCTGCCTTGGAGTCGTCGTGAAGACCGAACACTTGAAGATCGCAATCCTGTGTCCGCACTTCGCACCAGACACCGCGCCGACCGGCGAAGTGATGACTCGCATCGTCACCGAGCTCGCATTGCTCGGTCACGAGCTGCACGTGGTCACCTCGTTGCCGTGGTACCGCAGGCATGCCGTGGAAGACGGCTGGCAAGGCAAGCGTGTGCAGCGCGAAACGACCGAGTGGGGCTCCATCACGAGGGTCAGCCCGTTTCCGGGTGGCGACAAGCGCAAACTCCTGCGACGGGCTGCAGGGTTCGCGGGTTTCAGCGCTCTTGCCGGTCTCGCGTCGTTGCGAGGCGGGCGAGTCGACGCTGTCATCGCCATGTCGCCACCGTTGACGATGGGCCTCACGGGATGGGGAACCCACGTCGCTCGGCGTGGCCCGCTGATCTTCAACATCCAGGATGTCTTCCCCGATGCCGCGGTCGAGTCCGGGGCAATCACCAGTAAGGCGATCATCACGGTGGCGAAGTGGTTGGAGCGCGTCAGCTACAACCGCGCCGCAGCGGTCACGGTGCTCAGTCCCGAGCTGCGCGACAACGTCGCGGCGAAAGTGCCACCGTCGAAGCGCGGTGCCATCCGCGTGATCCCCAACTTCGTGGACACCGCCTTCATCCGTCCGCAGGATCGCATGACGGCACTGCGTCACGAACTTGGAATCGGTTCGCAGACCGTGGTCATGTACGCCGGCAACATCGGTTTCTCCCAGTCGTTGGACATGATCATCGAGACCGCGAAGGCCATGCCATCGCTGATGTTCGTGATCAACGGAGACGGCGCAGCACGTCAAACATTGCAGAACCTCGCCGGCAGTTCGAGCAACGTTCGGTTTTCCGGGTACCAGCCCATCGAACGGCTGCCAGAGGTGTTGGCGACCGGCGACATCCACGTCGTGCCGCTGAAGGCCGGACTCGGACGAGTCAGCGTGCCGTCGAAGACGTACTCCATCCTGGCTGCTGGCCGTCCCGTGCTCGCGGCGATCGACGCCGCAACGGAGATTCCGCGAATCCTCGCCGAATCGGGCGGTGGCCTATCGGTCCCGCCCGACGACATCGTGGCGTTTCAGGCCGCGCTGCAACGGCTGGCGGACGACCCGGCCGGCTGCAGGGAGATGGCGGCCGCCGGGCGGACTTGGGTCGAGCACGCGGCCGCACCCGCCGCGGTTGCCAAGGCCTACGTCGACCTGATCGTCGAGCTGAACCACCGACGGTGACCCGGTTTTGATTCGGGGAGGCGATAGCCTCGCATCCTCGTGGCTCCGTCATCGTCCGCCAAAAAAGTTGCCAGACTCGCCTCGCGTGGAAAAGGCAAGAAGGTTCGCTTCCAGGGCGGCTCTGTCTTTCCCATTGCTGTAGTTCTTGTGGTGGTGCTCGGCCTGCTCGCGATCGTGTACGGACGCGAAAGCCGTCCGGCCGACGGCTCCGGTGTGCCTCGCGTCAACAACGGCGCCAACGCCGACGCCCACTGGCATGCCGCGTTCGGCACCTACATCTGCGACACCTTCCAACCCAAGATTGTCGGCACGTTGGAAGACAAGGGCGTCGACTCGGCCGGCAACGAGGTGTTCCTCAACGACAAGTTCCAGATTCTCGGCATTCACAGCCACGGCGACGGGATCATCCACTATCACCCCTCTTCGACGAAGTCGTCGGGCAACCGCGCCAAGCTCGGCGTGTTCCTTGACAGCTACAACATCAAGTTGACCGACACCGAGCTCGTCATGCCGCCCGAGCAAGGCGGCGAGAAGTGGTCGACCAAGGACAACAAGTGCGACGGGAAAGACACGCAGCTGGTCGTCAGGGTGTGGGACCACTTCGACCAGCCCGACACGCACCACGACGTCGTCACCGACTTCAAGAACACCCGCATCACGAACGACGGCATGGTCTTCGTGATCGCGTTCGTTCCGAAGGGTGCCGACATTCCGATGCCGGATTGGGCGAAGGAACTGCCGACGCTCGGTGCAGCCGATGGCGGCGCGGTCATCGCCACGACGACGAGCACGCCGACGGGCGACACAACGGTTGGCTCGGGCGTCACGGGCGACACGACAGCTGGAAGCGGCGTCTCGACCACGACCGAGCCGGCATCGACCAGCACGACCGTGGCAGCCACAACAACCACCGGCGGCTGATGCGCGCCGTCGTTCTCGTCGGCGGCTTCGGTACTCGGCTTCGACCACTCACGCTCACAACACCCAAGCCCATGCTTCCGGTGGGACATGTGCCGATCATCGAGCGCCTGGTCGACAACCTTGCACGCGGTGGCGTCACCGAGGTCACCCTCGCCCTCGGCTTCAGGGCGGAGCCGTTCATCGAGGCCTTTCCCGATGATCATTGCAACGGCGTCGCGCTGCACTACGCGGTCGAACCGGAGCCACTCGACACAGCCGGCGCGATTCGCTTCGCCGCCGACTTCAGCGGCATTGACGACACGTTCGTCGTCGCCAACGGCGATGTGCTGACCGATCTTGACATCGGAGCGCTCGTCGGGTTTCATCGACGGCGCTCGGCCGAAGCGACCATCCACTTGATCGCTGTCGACGACCCGTCCGCGTTCGGCGTGGTCGTGACCGATGTCGACGGAAGAGTCGAGCGGTTCGTCGAGAAGCCAGTCCCGGGGACCGCGCCGGGCAATCAGGTCAACGGTGGCACGTACGTGCTCGAGCCGTCGGTTCTCGACCGCATTCCCGTGGGTCGCCACGTGTCGATCGAGCGCGTGACCTTCCCTGAAGTTGCAGCGGGCGGGCGTCTGTTCGCGATGGTGACCAACGACTACTGGATCGACACCGGCAACCCCGCGCTGTACCGGCAGGCCAACCTCGATCTGCTCAATGGCACACGAGAGGCGCACGGATGCGAAGGCATCCACGCGCGCGCTCGTGTCGATCCGAAGGCGAGCGTCTCTGGCAGCATCGTCGCCGAAGGGGCGACGGTCGCCGCCGACGCCACGATCACGGACTCGGTGTTGCTCGCCGGTTCGGTCGTGGGCGAGCGCGCCGTGGTGACAAACTCGGTGGTCATGGGTAGGATCGGCGACGACGCCAAGGTCGCGCACAGCGTTCTCGGCGTGCACGGCCGGGTCGCGGCGGGCGAACAACTCTCGGGTGAATGCCGCCCTCCTGTCGAATCCACGTGAACATCCTGGTCGTCGGTGGCGCCGGATTTCTCGGTTCGCACCTCGTCGATCGCCTCATCGCGGAAGGCAGCACGGTCGACGTCGTCGATGATCTGTCGAGCGGCTCGCTCGCCAATCTTGCCGATGCGCGTGTCGCAGGCGGCAGTGTGAAGATTCACACACTCGATGTGCTCGCGGACGAGTTCCCGGCATTGGTGGCGATGCGTCCCCCCGACGTCGTGTACCACCTGGCCTGGCTGGCGCCCGGCCGAGGTCCGGCGGCGCAGGCTGGACGCGCCGTGCAGGGCATGATCGCCGTGCTCGAGGCGGCGCGCCTGCGAGGCGCGAAGGTGGTGACCGCGTTGCCGGGCGCGGCATTGTACGGCGACGTGCCAATGCGCGATCTTCCGATCAAGGAAGGTCACACCTGGAACCCCGTGGGCCTGCACGGCGTCATCGCCAAGGCTGTCGTCGATCTGCTCAACCTCTATCGCGCCGAGCACACGGTCGAGTTCACCGCGCTGGCGATGAGCACCATCTACGGCCCTCGACAGCGCCCGGATGGAGGAGTCGTCGGGTCGTTCGCCCACGCCATCCGCAGCGATGTGAGTCCAATGATCCACGGAGACGGGCGACAGACACGCGACTTCCTCTACGTCGACGATGCTGTTGACGCGCTCGTTCGCGCTGGTGGCCGCGGTGGGGGCCTCGTCGTCAATATCGGGACCGGCACCAGCACATCGATTCGCGATCTGTGGACGGCGATGGCTGGTCCTGGAGCCAAGGCACCCGTCGCCGCGCCGCGACGTCCAAACGATATTTCGTGGTTCGCGTTGTCTCCGACGCGTGCCCGAATCCATTTGGCGTGGGCGCCGTTCACCGACCTGCGCGTCGGCCTGCGCTCACTGGGCTGACGCGGCGCGCAGCGACACCCGCGCGAGCTCCAATTCGATCTCGGGCGTCGACATGATCGATGGGGTGACCACGGCGCGAATGCCCTCTGCCTCGATGGCATCGACCAGGTAAGCGTCGACGGGATCGATCACCAAGGCAGCGGCAATCGGCGCGTAGAGCCGTGCGACCCCGACGACCGAGGGCTCATGACCGAGCTCTTTCATCATTCGGTCGGCTGGACCCTTCAACGCCGCCCCTCCGACAATCGGTGAGATGGCGACAACCGACGCTCGCCGGTTGGCAAGAATCGAGTCGACCTCCCGTATTGCGCGAATCGGTCCGATCGACACGATCGGGTTCGACGGGGCGATCACGACGCAGTCGGCCGCGCCCAGCGCGTCGCCCGATCCAGGCGACAGCACGGCTTCGGAAGCGCCGGCGAACTGCACCGACTTCACGGGGACGCTGTGGCGCAACTTGACGAAGTACTCCTGAAACGAGACCTCGCCACCTTCGGCGAGGGTCACCACCGTGGAGACGGTGTCGTCGCTCATCGGGAGCAGTCGCTGCTTCACACCCCAAGCGGCGCAGATCTCCGCGGTCACTTCCGAAAGCGTCGCGCCCTCTGCTAGACGCGCGGTTCGGTAGAAGTGGGTGGCCAGATCGCGATCGCCGAGGTTGAACCACGTCGGCGCAGCGGTGGACCCGGCCGGACGAACCACCGCAAAGCGTTGCAGTGCCTCCATCGCCCGCCATGACTCGTCGGCCAGCCCCCAGCCCCGGCCTCGATCGATGGCGTCGGCCAGGGTGTAGACGACGGTGTCGAGATCGGGCGATATCGCCAGACCGTGCAGCACGGTGTCGTCGCCAGTGTTGACGATGCCAACGGTGTCAGCGGGATCGGCGACTCGAGCCAATGCGACCAGGAAGCGTGCAGCACCCACGCCTCCGCACAGCACGGCGATCATGTGCCTGCCTCCGCGGCCAACGAGCGGTAGAGCGCGGCAAGGTCGGTGGCGCACCGACTCCACGAGAACGTGGCCAACTGTTCGTCGGCGGCGGCAAGAAGGTTGGCCCGCGCGCGGTCGTCGAACGCCGCGGTCGAGAGGTTCGTGGCGAGAGCGACAGCGTCGCCCGCATCGCACAGCAGGCCAGCGGATCCGCACACCTCTGGGATGCTGCCGCGGTCGCTGGCGACGATCGGAACGCCGACTTGCATCGCATCGAGCAATGGGAATCCGAATCCCTCATCGAGCGACGGATACGCGAGCACTGTTGCATTGCGGAGCAGCCACGAAAGTGCCGCCTCGTCGACTCGTCCGGTCATCACGACTCGCCTGGCGGCGGCAGGGTCAAGCCTGTCGATGGCCTCGTTGATGGCCGGTCGATCGTCACCGTCGGCACCGGCCAGCACCAACATGACATCGTCGCGCTCCGAGGCGAGCAGTCCGAACGCTTCGATCAGCACGGGCAGGTTCTTGCGGCGCTCGAGAGTGCCGACCGACGCCACGTATGGATTACCGGCGAGCAGGGGGATCGGTGGCTCGGTTGCGGGGTCGGGTACCGGCAGGGCTGCCAGCGGGATGGTCGCCACTCGCGCGCTGGGAAATAGATGGTTGATCTCCGATGCAGTCGACGCCGAACTTGCGTGCACCGTCGCCCCGCGCTCGATGGCCCGACGGAGCACTCGACCTGCCTGACGTACCGCGGCGCTGGCCAGCGTTGGATGTCGGAGGAACCAGCAGTCGTACACTGACACCACCTGCGGAGCGCGGCTCGGAGGCAGGACGTAGTTGGTGCCGTGAACGACGTCGGGCGCGCCGAGGAACCGGTCGATCGTCGGCTTGTCGGCGGCGCCCCACAGCCGATGGGCGAGGACTGCGGGCAGAGGCAGTCGGCGGGCGCCTGCTGGCGGTGGCGAACGAAACGATGTGATGTATTCGACGAGTTCGAGACCCTCGATCTCGCAGAGCGACTGACGCATCGCCCACACCGCTTGTCCGACGCCGGTGCGGGGCCCGAGGAGAGGACCGACATCGAAAGCGACGCGGAGTGGGTTCATGAGCACGCCGAGGCTAGCCGCTGACGCTCGACTGCGGGTCGAAGCCGTAGAGTGACGTGTTCCGCTTTTTCGGTCCTGATCCTGAAGGATTCCCAGCATGCCTCGCGCGTTCATCACCGGTGTTACTGGGCAAGATGGCCAGCATCTCGCCGAGTTCCTCCACTCCAAGGGCTACGAGGTCTTTGGCATGGTCAAGGGTCAGAACAATCCGAGGATGACGATGATGCGCGACGAGTTCCCCTACGTCGAGCCGGTGCCGGGCGATCTCGCTGATCTGCCGTCGCTCGTCAAGGCACTCGACTCCACGCAACCCGACGAGGTCTACAACCTCGGCGCCATCTCATTTGTCGCGCTCAGCTTCAACCAAGCCGAGTTGACGGCCAACATCACGGGCACCGGCGTGCTTCGAATGCTCGAGGCCATTCGAATGGTCGGGGGGGCCGAGAACAATCCCATTCGGTTCTATCAAGCCAGCAGCAGCGAGATGTTCGGCAAGGTGCGCGAGACCCCTCAGACGGAACGCACACCGTTCCATCCGCGTTCGCCATACGGTTGCGCCAAGGTCTTCGGCCACGACATCGTCGTCAACTACCGAGAGAGCTACGGCTTGTTCGCGTGCAGCGGAATCCTGTTCAACCACGAAGGCCCGCGGCGCGGTCTCGAGTTCGTCACCCGCAAGGTCACCAATGCCGTTGCGCGCATCAAGCTCGGCCTGCAGACCGAGATCGTGCTGGGGAACCTCGACTCGAAGCGCGATTGGGGCTACGCCGGCGACTACGTCAAGGCGATGTGGCTGATGCTGCAGCAGGATCAGCCCGACGACTACGTCGTTGCCACCGGTACGACCCACAGCATCGAGGATCTCGTGTCGCTCGCCTTCAACGAGGTGGGAATCGAGAACTGGCGCGATCACGTGCGCCAGGACCCGAAGTTCTTCCGTCCGGCCGAGGTCGATCTCCTCATCGGTGATCCGTCGAAAGCCAAGACGAAACTCGGTTGGGAGCCGGAAGTCGCCTTCCCCGAGTTGATCAAGATGATGGTCGCCAATGATCTGACGATCGAGTCCGAGAAGGCTCGTCGCAGCTGAGCGTCCAGTCAGCCGCTGCGCGCGGCTCAGGACTCCAACGGCATGTTGCTGATCGCGTCCATCACCGAATCGCCGGTCGGCAGGTCGCCGCTGCGCAGGCGTGACCGCAAGGCCAATGCGAACGCGCACAGTGCAGCGAACGACGAGGCGACGAGACCAAGCTCGACTCGCCTGAACAGCTCGTCGGAGGAGAGCCAGGTCACGAGCACGAACGTGATGGCACCGATTCCCCAACCGAGCGCGACGAGTGCGTGCCCGCGTAGTGCGATCACCGCTTGAGCAATGGCCAGAGCGATCATGTAGCAGGCGCTGCCAAGGGCCAGCATCGCCATCGTCTGTCGGCTGAGCGTCGCGTCGTAGAAGCGTTCGATGACGAGCGGTCCGAGCAAATAGGCGCCGGCGGTTCCGATGACTCCGACGATCAGAACCAGCTTCATCAGGCGCGCGAAGCCGGAACGAAATTCGGCGATCTCGTTGCGTGCCGCGAGTCGTGACAAGCGCGGAAGCAAGGCAGCTTGCACTGCCTGGAAGAGGAACAGCGGAATGCGAGCCAACAGAACGCCGTAGGTGAAGCGCGTGACCAGGTGCTTCTGGCCCTCGCTGGCCAGCAACGTCGCTGCTAAGGGTCCGGCGTTGACAAGGCCTGCGGCGAAGACCGAACCGAGCAGCAACCAACCGAGATTGGGTGTCACCTCTGCCCACGACGCCTCCGGACCTGGCTCGGTGCGCAGCGAGCCTTTTGCCTTGACCCACAGCACACCGGGAAGTGGCGACAGAGCTACGGCGAAGCCATAGAGACCGACGGTCTTGACCCCCAGAACAGCCAGCGTGGCACAGAACACGATGCGTACCGCTCCGTCGGCCCCCATCACGATTGCATAGGCGTTGAACCGACCGTTGCCGCTGGCGATTCCGCGTGCCAGATGGGCAGGCGCGTACGCGGAGAACGCAAGTATCAGGGCCACCATCAGGACCCAGTCGCCATCGAAGTATCCGCTGACGATCAAGGGGCTGGCGATCAGCGCAGCGATCGTGACCACTGCAGCAAGTCCGATGCCGAGAGTTCGCACCCGCTCGACAACCGGTCGCCCACCCAGGCCGAGAGCCCGCCGGTGTGCCAGCGTCCTGGCGAGCTCTTGCTCGAGGGGCAGGAAGAAGCCAGGCGCCAGGGCGAACGTGGCGATCCACAGGCTGGCGATGGGCTGCACGGCTTCGTCACTGCCGAGCGCGACCTTCGCTACCTTCAAGAACAGGTAGCTGGTGATGCCGGCAATGAGTAGGCCGATCCCTACCGGAAGGGTGCCTTCCGGTAGGGGAGCCCGTCCTTGACGTTTGTCGGACGAAGGTTGCACGTCGGAGGACTCCACCAGACTTGCGAGGCTAGCGGTCCCGGTGGTCCGTAAGAAGAACAGTCCGGATCACACATCCGATCAGACAGATGTACGGATCAACTCTCGTACTTGCTCGATGCGCTCGGTGACAGCCGCGGTCAGTTGCTCGCGACCGGCCTGTGCTCGCTCCACGGCAACGACGCTGAGTCCAACGGTCATGTACGCGGCATCGCGAAGGTTGGGCAGCTTGACATTGCGGAGCGCATCGATGTCGAGCTTGCTGAAATCGACGGCCGGCCAGTCGAGAGTAGGGACGTCGACGTTCTTGATGGCGGACCAGTCGATCTTCGGCAGTTTCATGGTGGGGAACTCGGGAAGTTTGAACATGCAACAAATATATCGCAGAGTGCTAACTATTGCAAGCACACTTGCCAAGTGCCTGCACTCTCACCCGCCCCCGCAGTAGCCTGGCCGCCTCGTGGAAGCCGCCAATCAAATCGCTCCGCCCGTCGTGGCTGTGATGGTGGTGTGCAACCCGGGTGACTGGTTCGACGAGGTGCTCGAGGGCCTGGCGGAGCAGGATTACGCCAATCTCAAGAGCTTGTTCCTGGTCGTTGGCGATCCTGGCGACGTGCCCGATCGCGTGCGCGAGCGAGTACAGAATGCCTTCGTACGCGGGATCGGAAACACCACCGGGTACGGCGTAGCCGCCAACGAAGTGCTTCGACTGGTCGAGGGAACCAACGGCTTCTTCTGCTTCCTGCACGACGATGTAGCCCTCGATCCTGGCGCGATTCGTCTGCTGGTCGAGGAGCTGTATCGCTCGAACGCCGGCATCGTCGGACCGAAGCTGGTCTCGTGGGACGATCCCGGCGTGCTGCAACACGTCGGCATCGGCGTCGACCGCTTCGGCGAGGTCGACTCGTTCGTCGAGGAGGGCGAGGTCGACCAGGAGCAGCACGACGCCGTGCGCGACGTTTTCGCCCTACCGTCTGCGTGCCTGATGGTGCGCGCCGACCTCTTCAAGGAAATCGGTGGCTTCGACACCTGGATGGATTTCTACGGCGACGACGTCGACCTGTGCTGGCGCGCCCACCTCGGCGGTGCCCGCGTCGTGGTCGTGCCCGCAGCGCGCGCCCGTCACCGCGAGGCGTTATCAGAACGTCGACCCGACCTCCGCCCCGCGCAACTGCAGGCACGTCACCGCATGCGCTCAATCGCCACCCTGACGGGTGCTCGACGTCTGCCATTGCTGGCCGTGCAGCTGGTGTTCGTCACGCTCTCCGAGCTCGTGGTGGGTGTTCTCTCCGGCAAGCCGCGCGAGGCGTGGGCATCGGTGCGTGCGATGTTCGGCCTCATCCCTCGTTTGCCGGGCATCCTCGTACGACGCCGTGAGGTTCGTGCCCTGCGCCACGTTCCCGACGGCGAGATCGCCGGTCTGCAATTGCACGGCTCAGCCCGCGTCTCGGCGTACCTACGCAGCCGCGACATGCGACCGTCGCGAGGCGAGAACTCGATCGAGCGCAGATGGCGACAGACTGCGGGCTCTGCACCGATGTTCGCGTGGATCTGCGTGCTCGTCGCCATGCTGTTCGGCAGCCGCCACCTCCTCAGTGGCATCCCGCGATTCGGCGAGTTCTTGCAACTTCCCGTCAGCCCTCGAGCCATGCTGAGCGACTACCGGTCGGGATGGTGGGGTCACGGCCTGGGCTCGACCACGCCCGTTCCCACCGGTGTCGCTCTGACCGCCATGGGCAGCACGCTGACGCTCTTCCACATGGGTCTGCTGCACACCGTCGGCGTACTCGGACTGCTGGTTATCGGCTATCTCGGGATCTGGCGACTCGCGACGCTGTTCCCCACGGCACGAGCGCGGATCGCAGCCCTCGTGGTCTACGCGGCAGTGCCGCTGCCATCGCAACTGCTGTCGAGCGGTCGCTGGGGAGCGCTGGCCTGTTATGCGGCTGCGCCGTGGGTCGTGCACCTCTTGCGCCGCAGCGCCGGCATCGAGTCGTTCGACATATCCGACAGCACCCGCCCCGACGGGTACACAGCGATTTCGGCAAGAGCGCGACTGCGGATGGTGTCCCAGCTCGCGCTGCTGACGGCGGTCACCTTCGCGTTCGTTCCGTCATTCGCTTTCGTCGTGGTGGCGATCGGCATCGTCCTTGCTCTCACCACGCTGCTCGGCGGCGGGTCGTGGCGTCCGGCACTGATACTGGTGTCGATTTCCGTTGCCGCAGCGGCACTCGCCTTTCTCGCCAACCTGCCATGGGCATCCTCGCTGTTCGGTCGTCATGGGTGGGATCTGATCGCCGGCGTCCCGGCGCCTGTCGCCGACGGCCTACCAGCGGGCTCTGCAGGCAGCCGCGCGCTCGGCGTCACTCGTCTCGCAAGGTTCGGGTTGGGCAACGGGCAGTTCGGCATCCTCGCGATAGCGCTGTACCTGCCCGTTCTGGTCGCGCCGCTGGTTGCCCGCAGTTGGCGATTGACGTGGGCCATTCGCTCGGCCGGCCTCGTGATCGTGTTCGGCTGGCTCGCAGTTCTGGATGACCGCGGCTTGAAGATCCGCCTCCCGGAGCCGGGGGTGCTGTTGGCCCCAGTCGCCGTCGGCCTGGCCCTGTCGGCCGCGTGCATTGCGGCGGCGTTCCAAGACGACGTGCTCGCCGGGTCGTTCGGATGGCGTCAACCGCTCGGCCTGTTGAGCGCGGCGGCCGTCGCGATCGGGGTGCTTCCCGGCCTGTCAGCTGTCGGCTCCGGCCGATGGCGCATGCCGACGCTGACCTTGACGTCGGTGCTCGGGCAGTTCGCCGAGAATCCTCCAGAGGGCGACTATCGGATCCTGTGGATCGGAAATCCTCAAGTCATGCCAGTTGCATCGTGGACACTTCGGCCCGGCATCGGTTACGCGATCACCGACGACGGTCCGTTGACGCAGTACGAAGCGTGGCCTGGCCGCCCATCCGAGACCGAGGCCGAGGTCGGCGCCGTGATCGAGCAACTTGCGTCCGAGTCGACACTTCGCGGCGGTCGGTTACTGGCGCCCTATGCGATTCGCTACATCGTCGTGCCCATCGCCGATGGCGCCACCAGCACGGTCAATGCGCCCTTGCCACTTCCCAACGGTCTTGTCGATGCACTCGACGATCAACTCGATTTCGCAGCGCCGTTGACTCGTCCGCTCAACTTCCTGGTCTACGAGAACACCGCGTGGCTCCCCACTCGTGCCCAATTCTCAGCTACCGATGCGGACGCCACCCGCCAAGCAGGTTTCGACTCGTTGGCCCGGCTCGACCTGTCGGCAGCGGCGACACCTGTTGCTGTCGGCGCATCCGACAACACCGCTGTCTCGTTCGCGGCTGAGGCGGGGGCGGTGACGGTAGCGACCGGTGTCGATCACCGCTGGACGATGCAGGTCGGGTCGCAGTCGATCGCACCACGACCCGCGTTCGGTGCGACAACGGGATACGACATCCCATCTGCTGGGCCGGCCACCTTGCGCTATCACACCTCGCTGTCGCGTGCGTTCGCGCTGATCGGACAGTTGGTGCTGTGGTTGCTGCTCGCGCTCGGCGTCAGCAGGTTCGACACGACGTCGATCGCGCGATGGCGTCGTCGCCGCGTCTCCGCCGCGCTCGAGGCGCCGCTGTTGTCGATCGATGCACCGATACAGGCACCCACCGACCCTTCGGTGCTCGTCTCGCTCGACGACGACTCCATACCGTTGCAGACCGATCCTGAATCGGTTCCTGGTTCGGATGACGAAGGCGTCGAGCATCACGACGACGACAGGCATGAAGCCGAGAAGCGTGAAGCCGATCAGCAGGCAGGTGTCGAATGATCGCCGCGCGCCGGTTCGTCGCCGGCATGCTCGTTCTGGCGACGATCATCGGGGTCGTCATGCTGCAACGTTCACGCCCAGTGCACAGCGTGGCCGCCGAGTTCTCGCGGCTCGGCAACCCCACCATGCCCTTCGTTCCGAAGGGCGAGTTCGTCACGTCGGCCTGGTTCTGTGCTGGTGTACCGGTGGGCGGCCCGCAACTGGGTGGATCCGCCATCGTTGCCAACCCCTCCGAGGTCACGCTGACAGGCAGGATCACCACGTTCACCGACGCTGCTGGTGTCGAAGCAGTGTCGGCCACGTTCGACGTTCCCGCTCGCGGCACGATGGCGTTCGATCTCGCCCAGATACAGCCTCAGGGCACATACGTGTCGGCGATGGTCGAGATATACGGCGGTGGAGGGTTCGTCGAGCAACGCGCCGATAGCGCGTCGGGCAGTGCTGTGTCGCCATGCTCCAACTCGACATCGTCGTCGTGGTACTTCGCCGACGGCTACACCGTCGAGGGAAGCAAAGAGGATCTGGTCATCACCAACCCGTTCCCTTCCAACGCGATCGTCAGCATCCGGGAAGCAACCGGAACCGAGAGTCGCGTACCTGCGACGTTGCAGAGCTTGCTTGTGAAGGCCAACTCAGTGCTCGTCGTCAGCCAGGATCTCCTCGCCAAGCGTGAGTTGGTTCTGGCCATCACCGTCACGAGCACCCGGGGCAGGGTCGTGGTCGGTCGGGCGCAGGAGTATCTGGCCTCGGTCGGCCGGGCTGGCTTCACCATGACGTTGGGGGCGCCGTCGCTCGGCGATCAGTTCTACTTTGCCGATGGCGAGGTCGCTGCCAACGCCATCGAGCGCTACAGCGTCTACAACGGATCCGACACCGACGCAGTCGTCAACGTCACGTTCCTCGGGCTCGACCCGGCGGCAGGCTTCGTCAATCCCGAACCGCTGACGGTTCCGGCCGGTAACGTCGTCTCGCTGATCGCGGGCGATGTCGGAGTTCCTGAAGGCAGGCACGGTGCGGTCTTCTCGACCGAGACCCAGGGATCGATCCTCGTCGAGCGGGCGATCACCCGCCAGACCGGCGACACCGTGGCGACCACAGTCGTGATGGGTTCGCCACCGACGTTTGCCTCCACTCGCTGGAGCATGGCCATTGGCACCGACCTGCCCGTAGAGAACATCCTGGTCGTACTCAACGCGACCGGTTCCGATGCGACCGTCACCGTCAAGACGCTCGGGGTCGGGGGAGAGGTGCCGGTACCGGGAATGGAAGCCATTCCGCTGCCAGCCGGTGGGGTGATCCCCATCGGTGTCGCCGATCCGACGGCGCTCGGCCGTCCACTGATCGTGGAGTCGACCCAACGGATCTACGTCGAGCGCCTGTTACCGCGAGATCCCGACCTACGCGGTCGATCCGGCTCCTTCGCCCTGCCAGGCTGAGGCCATGACACAGGTGATCATCGCTGTGGGGGTGCTCGTCGGCGCCCTCGGCGTCGGCGCTGTGCTCCGTGGACGGCGCGGTGTCGACGCTCCGACACAGCCGACCTTCGCTGCTCCCGCGCAGATCGACAGAAGCGACTTCGCTGGAGTCAATGCGCCTTGGCTGGTCGCGGTGTTCTCGTCGTCAACATGCACGACCTGCGCCGATGTCGTGCGTAAGGCCCATGTGCTGACCTGCTCCGAAGTAGCGGTTGTCGATGTCGAGTATTCGGTTGCGGCCGCGCTGCACCGGAAGTACCACGTCGACGCGGTACCAATCGCTGTGGTCGCCGATCGCACGGGTGTTGTCAGAGCTAGTTTCGTGGGGCCGATGTCGGCCACCGATCTCTGGGCGGCCGTTGCCGAGGCTCGCCATCCGGGATCGAGCCCGGAACCTCACCTCGGTCACGACCATTGATCGCCGTTACTTGATCGCGGCGACTGCCTACTTGGCGTCGACCTCTGCGGGAGCG
>JBDTWJ010000025.1:0-30599 GCA_040006755.1 Ilumatobacteraceae bacterium
AGTACCGGGAACCTCCGACGCGACACCATCGGTCTTGGTCACCGACAGATCAGCAGTCGGCGTCAACGAGTCGACGTCCGTCGCCGTGTTGTTCGACTCATCCGGATCCGTAACGCCTCCAGGTGCCGAAACCGACACAGAGTTGACCAACGAACCAGTCGCATCAGCATTCACATCTGCCGACACGATGTACGTCACCGATCCGCCCGCGACGATGTTGACAACATCCGCGACATCATCAGTACCCGACGGCGAGCACACAGCTCCGGCCGAACCCGAGCACGTCCACGACACGTTCGACAACGACAACGGCATCACATCGGACACCGACGCGCCGCTCACGTCCGACGGACCCGCATTGCTGACCACGATCGTGTACGACACCGAAGTACCGGGAACCTCCGACGCGACACCATCGGTCTTGGTCACCGACAGATCAGCAACAGCGATGATGTCAGTGGTGTCGATGGCAGTGTTGTTGGCGGGCGTCGGATCGACGCCGCTACCGGGCATGGAGACGGTCGCCGTGTTCGACAGTGTGCCGGCAAAGCCGGCATCGACGATGCCCGTGACCGTGTAGGTGATCACCCCGCCGGCAAGGATGTCGACCGACGTTGCAAGGTCGCCCGAACCACTCGCGCTCGCACAGGCCGAGCCGCCGCTGGCGCTGCAGGTCCACGTTGCACCAGTCAGCGGCGCCGGCATGGTGTCGACCACCGGGGCACCGATGATCATCGACGGACCGTTGTTGGAGACGACGACGGTGTAGGTGACAGTCGTCCCGGCGATGTCGGTGACGTTCCCGTCGGTCTTGGTGATCGACAGATCGGCCTTCGGGTTCACCGACGTCGTATCGGTTGCCGAGTTGTCGGCCGGGTTTGGATCATTGGCGCCTGGCGGCGCGGTGATCGTCGCAGTGTTGGTGATCGAGCCAGTGGCCGAGTCAACAATGGTCCCGGTGACCTCGAACATGACCGAGCCGCCGACAGCGATGTCGATCGTCTCGTTGAGCGAGCCCGCGCCGCTGACCGCACAACTTCCGTTGACCGCGGAGCAGGTCCATGAGATGCCGCTGAGCGTGGCGGGCACGACATCGGCCAGCGTTGCTCCGACCGCGTTGGACGGACCGGCGTTGGACACCACAACGCTGTAGGTCAGCGCGTCACCCGGCAGCGCAGAGATCAGGCCGTCGGTCTTGGTCACGTCGAGGTCGGTGACGGGGCTGGTGCTGTCGGTGTCGGTGGCCGAGTTGTTATCCGGATTCGGATCGCTGACAGCAGCCGGCGCAGTGATCGTCGCCGTGTTGGTGAGATCGGTCGTCAGCGCTGGATCGACGACCCCACTGATCGTGAATGCGACGGTGGTACCAATTGGCAGGTCGACGAGTTCATTGATCGCGCCGGAGCCGGAGGCGTTCGAACATGCTCCGCTACCTGCACAGGTCCAGGTCGCACCGATCACCGCAGCGGGTACGAGGTCGCTGACACTGGCGCCGACGACATCGGAAGGTCCGACGTTCGACGCGACAACCGTGTAGGTGACCGATGCACCCGGTGTGACGGTTGCCGAGTTGTCGGTCTTCGTGATCACCAAGTCGGCGACCAGGTTCATCGTGTCGGTGTCGATGGCGGTGTTGTCGACGACGTTCGGGTCGGTGACGCCCGTCGGCGGCGCAACGATCGCCACGTTGGTGACATCGGCCGTCGCGGCGGCGTCGACGGCGGCAACCACCGTGAACGTCACTGATGTAGCGGTGGGGAGGTCGACCGTCGTCGAGATGTCGCCGCTGCCGGAAGGATCCGCGCAGCCCGCGCCGGCGGTACCCGTGCACGTCCACGAGACGAACGTGGTGCCGCTCGGCTCGAGGTCAGCCACTGTCGCGCCGATCACGTCGGACGGGCCGGAGTTTGAGACCACGACCATGTAGGTCGTATTGGTACCTGGCGTTGCCGACAGCGAACCGTCGTCCTTGGTGATGTGGAGATCTGCCAGACCGGTGACCGCATCGACATCGGTTGCCGAGTTGTTGGTCGGGTTCGGATCGTTGACGCTCGCCGGCGCGGCGACGGTAGCAGTGTTGATGAGTTGTCCTGACGCCGCAGGGTTGATCGTCACCACGACGGAGAACGTGGCCGACGAGCCTGCAGCCAGGTTCACCGCGGTGTTGAGCGCACCGGTCCCGGCGGAGGCGCACGATGCACCCGCAGAGCCGCTGCAGCTCCAACTCATTGCCGTCGCCCCGGCCGGCAGCGGATCGCTGATCGTGGCGCCTACGACGTTCGACGGCCCGCCGTTGGAAACCACCACTGCGTACGTCGTGGTGCTGCCGGCGACTGCCGTCGCGGCGAAATCGTCCTTGGTGATCGACAGGTCGGCCCGCCGCACGATGGCGGTGTTGTCGGTGGCCGAGTTGTTGGCCGGTGTCGGGTCGACCGAACCGCCGGGCATGGTCACTGCGGCTGTGTTCGACAGCGATCCCGGCACGGCCGAGGCGTTCACGGTTCCGGTGACCGAGAGGGTGACCTGCCCGCCCGCAGCGAGGTCGACGACCTCGTTGATGTTGCCGGTGCCGCTCGCGTTGGCGCATGCCGATCCCGCTGTGGCTGAACAGGTCCATGACGCGCCCACGAGCACTGCAGGGATCGAGTCGCTGATCGATGCAGCGATGATCGGTGACGGCCCTGCGTTGCCGGCGACGACCGTGTACGTCACGGCTTCGCCGGCGGCAACTGATGTGAGGCCGTCCGTCTTGGTGATCGACAGGTCGGCTGTCGGCGTGATCGCGGTGTTGTCGGTCGCGGCGTTGTCGGCGGCCTCGGGATCGCTGACTCCTGCTGGCGCGTCAATCCGCGCCGTGTTGGTGATGACTCCTGCGGTGGCCTCCACGGTGCCGGTCACAGCGAACGTAACGGTCGAACCCACGGCGAGGCTGACAACTGTGTTCATGTTGCCGCTACCGCCCGGGGCGCACGCTGCACCGACCGATGGCGCGCACGACCACGAGGTTGAGGTCAGCCCGACTGGCAACGTATCGATGACGGGGGCTGCGACGACCGCAGACGGACCGGCGTTCGAGGCGACGATCGTGTAGGTGATGACGTCGCCCGGCTGCGCGGATGTGAGGCCGTCGGTCTTGGTGATCGACAGGTCGGCCTCGGGGTTCAGCGAGTCGGTGTCCGTCGAGCTGTTGTTGCCAGGGACCGGGTCGGTGACCGTGCCGGGGAGAGCAATCGACGCTGTGTTGTCGAGCGAAGTCATCGCCGTTGGCGACACTGTCGCATCGATGGTGAACGTCACTGTGCCACCCACTGCGAGATCGACGTTTGCTGCGATGTTGCCGGTTCCGCTGGCCGGGCAGCTCCCGCCGGCGGCAGCGCACGTCCACGTGGCTGCGATCAACTCTGCAGGGAGCACATCGGAGACCGTTGCTCCGGCCACTGCTGAAGGACCGGCGTTGCCGGCGGTCACCGTGTAGGTGACGTTCGTTCCCGGCACGACGTTGCCTTGGCCGTCCGTCTTCGAGATGAACAGGTCGGCTTGCGGAGACAACGTGTCGGTATCGGTCGCCGAGTTGTCGGTCGGATCGGGATCGGACGTGCCGGTAGGCGCGGTGACCGACGCTGTATTGGTCAGATCTCCCGTCGCAGTGGAAGCGATCGCCGCCGTGACGGTGTACGTGATCGAGGCTCCCGACGGCACGTTGACGATGTCTGCAATGTCTCCTACACCACTCGCCGTGCAAACCGCACCTGCGCTGCCGGCGCAGCTCCACGTCGCTCCGCTGAGTGAGGACGGCAGGGCGTCGTTGATGGTCGCCCCGACAGCATTCGAGGGACCGCCGTTGGTGACGACGATCGTGTACGTGACAGTCGAACCCGGAACGGCGTTGGCGAGACCGTCGGTCTTGGTGATCGACAACTCGGCCACCGGGGTCAACACGTCCACATCCGTCGCGGAGTCGTTACCGGCGGTCGGATCAGTGACTCCGGGAGGGGCATTGACGGTCGCAGTGTTGACGAGATTCCCGACGGCCGCGCTTGAGATGTCGACAATGATCTGGTAGGTGGCAGTGCCGCCGGGCAGCAACGAAATCGTGTCGCTCATGGCTCCCGTGCCCGACGCGGTGCATGCGGAGCCGGGCGAAGTCGTGCACGTCCAGTTCATCGATGCCGCGCCGCCTGGCACGGCATCGGCGATCGAGGCTCCAGCAACGGACGACGGACCTGCATTGGAGACCGTGACGGTGTACAGCGTGGTGCTACCCGGAGTCGCTGTCAGGGTGCCATCGGTCTTGGTGATCGAAAGATCGGCCTGGGCGACCACGGTCGTGGTGTCGGTTGCTGAGTTGTTGGCCGGCGTCGGGTCGACTCCGGGCCCCGGCATCGCCACCGTCGCGGTGTTCGAAATCACGCCGGTGAACCCAGCGTCAATCGTCGCGTCGACCACGAACGTGGCGGTGGATCCGGGCCGCAGGTCGACGGTGGTCGCAATGTCGCCTGTGCCCGACGGGCTGTCACACGTGGCGAACGCGGTGGCCGAGCAGGTCCACGACACGGCCGAGAGCGCGGCCGGCATCATGTCGTTGACCGGAGCATTCTGAATCGTGGACGGGCCGTTGTTGGCGACGACCACCGAGTACTGGATCGAGGTACCCGCGATGTCGGTGACGTTTCCATCGGTCTTGATGATCGACAGGTCGGCCTTGGGATCGATGGTGGTCGAGGCGGACGCGGTGTTGTCGGCCGGGTTGGGGTCGGTGGTCGCCGCGGGCGCCGTGACCTGCGCCGTGTTCACGATCGTGCCGGTGGCGGACGGGGCGACGGTGCCGGTCAGGGTGAACGACACGCTGCCATCGACACCCAGATCGACCGTGGTCGTGATGTCGCCACTGGTCGGACCGTTGTCATCGCAGCTGCCACCGGACGAGCCTGTGCACGTCCACGACGCCCCGAGCAGGTTGGTCGGAACGACGTCGTCGACGACAGCGTCGCTGATGTCGGAGGGACCGGTGTTGCCGACCACGATCGTGTACGTCAACGCGTCGCCAGGCAAAGCCGCAGCGAGATCAACCGATTTGGTGATCGACAGATCGGCCACCCGCGCCAGGGTGTCGTTGTCCGTCGCGCTGTTGTTGGCCGGGTTCGGATCGGTGGATCCGGCGGGGGCAGCGACGACCGCCGTGTTGGTCAGCGAGACGACAGACGAAGCGCTGAGGGTGCCCGCGAGTGTGTAGGAGACCGTACCGCCGGTGGGAATGTCGACGACTTCGTTGATCGACCCAGCACCGCTCGCATTCGCGCACGATGCGCCGCCTGCCGCTGCGCACGACCATGCGACGCCGCCAAAGTCGGACGGCGGGGTATCCGTGACCGTCGCACCGGTGATGTCGGAAGGACCACTGTTGGCGACGACGATCTGGTAACTGATGGCCGTGCCCGGCGTGGCGACCGCGGCGAAGTCGTTCTTGGAGATCGAGAGGTCAGCGACGCGTGCCAGCGTGTCGGTATCGGTCGCGGTGTTGTTGCCAGGCGTCGGATCGCTTGTGCCACTCGGAGGGGTCACCGTCGACGTGTTGACCAGATCGGCGGTGGTCGACGACTGCAGCGTGCCAGTGATCGTGAACGTCGCGATGGCACCGACAGTCAGCACGATCGTGCTGCTGATGTCGCCGCTGCCCGACGGTGGGCACGAGCCCGCGCCGGTGATCGAGCACGTCCAAGTGGCGCCGCTGAGCGAGGCAGGCAGCACGTCGGCAACCGTCGCGTCCGCTACATCCGACGGGCCGGCATTCGATACTGCGACGGTGTAGGTCACCGGCGCGCCGGGTGTTGCAGTTGCCGAGAAGTCGGATTTCGTGATCGACAGGTCAGCTGAGGGAGTGAGCGTGTCGGTGTCGGTCGCGGTGTTGTTGCCCGGCACCGGATCGGTGACCCCGTTTGGAACCGTTGCGACGGCGGTGTTGACCAACGAGCCCGTGGCCGACGCGGTCACCGTGGCATTGACGGTGAAGGTTGCAGTGCCGCCGGCGAGGAGGTCGACGAGCGTGTTGATGCTGGCCGAACCGCCTGCAACGCAGGCCGAACCCGCAGACGCCGTGCACGCCCAGGCGGCACCCACCAGCTGTGCCGGCAGGGTGTCGACAACCGCAGCACCCCACGCGTCGGAGGGTCCGCTGTTGGAAACGACGATCGTGTACTGCACTGCGAGGCCTGGCGTCGCCGAGGTCACGCCATCGCTCTTGCTGACGGCGAGGTCGGCGCGCTGCGTGATGGTGGTGGTATCGGTGGCCTGGTTGTTGGCGGGTGTGGGGTCGACGGAACCGCCGGGCATGGTCACAGTGGCTGTGTTCGACAGTGTTCCGGCCGGCGTGGACGAGGCGATGGTGCCCGTGACGGAGAAGGTCGCAGTGCCAGACGACGCGAGCGTGATCAGCTGAGCGATGTTGCCTGCGCCCGAGGCTGCGGCGCAGCTCGAACCGATGGAAGCGGTGCAGGTCCAGGTCGCCCCGCCGAGCTCCACCGGTAACACATCGTTGACCAACGCATCAGTGATGAGCGACGGGCCCGCGTTGGTGACGACGATGGTGTAGGTGTTGGTCTGGCCCGCGGCGATCGATGCAATCCCGTCGGTCTTGGTGACGATCAGGTCGGCGGTGGGGGTGACCGACGTGGTGTCGGTCGCACTGTTGTCGATCGACGAGGTTTCGACCACACCGACGGGAGCGTCGATGGTTGCCGTGTTGGCAATGACCCCCGCGGCCGAAGCCACGACAGTCGCGTCGACCGTGAAGCTCGATGTGCCGCCCGGCAGCAGCGACACCGTGGTGTTGATGGAGTTACCGGACCCGGACGCCGGGCAGGTCGAGCCTGCCGACGCGGAGCAGGTCCACGACACTCCGGCGAGCGACGCCGGGACGGAATCGGCGAGGAGCGCGTTGACGACTGCCGACGGCCCGGAGTTCGAGACCACGATCGCATAGGTCACGTTGTCGCCGGGTTGGGCGGCGAGGTCGTTGTCGGTCTTGGTCACCGACAGGTTCACGTGCGGAGTCAGTGTGTCGACGTCGGTGGCCGAGTTGTTCGGCGGGTTGAGGTCGGTGGACGCCGGCGGAGCGGTGACCGACGCCGTGTTCGACAGCGTGCCGGTTGCCGAGGCGGAGATGTCGGCGATGACCGTGAACGTTGCCGTGCCCCCCGAACTGAGATCCACGATGGTGTTGATTGTGCCCGCGCCGCCTACCGGGCAGGTTCCACCAACGGAGACGCAGTTCCACGTGGCGTTCGACAGGCTTGCGGGGTACGCGTCGACAACCGATGCACCGACGACGCCGGACGGACCGTTGTTGGTGACCACGATCGTGTAGGTCACCGTCGTGCCAGGAATCGCCGTCGCTGCTCCGTCGGTTTTGGTGATCGATAGATCGGACTGCGGGGTCAACGTGTCGACATCTGTCGCCGTGTTGTTACCGGGCGTTGGATCAGTCGTGCCTGCGGCCGCGGTCACCGTGGCGGTGTTGCTCAGCGTGCCCGTTGCATTCGCGGCGATGGTGGACGTGACCGTGTACGTCGCGCTGCCGCCGACCGGCAGGGTGACCACGTCGTTCAGCGCACCGCTGCCGGAAGGTGAGCACGGCCCGACGCAGGTCCAATTGACAGCGGTCATTGCACCGGGGAACGCGTCGGCAATGGTGGCCCCGTCCGCGACCGAGGGGCCGTTGTTGGTGACAACGATCGTGTAGGTGATCGCCGTACCGGGAACCGCCGAGGCAACGTGGTCGGTCTTCGTGATCGACAGGTCGGTCGAGGGGATCAACGTGTCGGTGTCAGTTGCGTTGTTGTCGAGTGGAGAGGTTTCGGTGACCGACGCGGGTACCGACGCGGCCGCGGTGTTGGTCAATGATCCGGTTGCCCCGGCGGCGATGACGACGGTGACGAGATATGTCAGCACGCCGGCCGGACGAAGGGTGACGGTGTCGGTAATCGAACCGCTGCCGGAAGCGGTGCACGACGACCCTGCCGTCGCGGTGCATGTCCAATTCATCGACGTCGCACCCGTCGGCACGGCATCGCTGACAGTGGCGCCGGTGACGACCGACGGACCGGAGTTGCTGACCGTCATCGTGTACGTGGTGCTGCTGCCAGGGGTCGCAGTGACTGCCCCGTCGGTCTTGCTGACGACGAGATTCGCTTCGGCGACGATCATGGTGTTGTCTGTCGCGCTGTTGTCGGCTGAATCGTCGATCGTCCCTGGAGGAGCGGTGACGGTTGCCGTGTTCGTCAGCACGCCCGTGTATGCCGCGTCGATGGTGCCGTTCACGGTGAACGTCGCGGAGCCACCGGACGGCAGGTCGACGGTGGTGTTGATGTTGCCGACCGTCGGGCCCGGGTTGTCGCAGTTGCCACCGCCCGAGGCCGTGCACGTCCACGTTGCGTTCGTGAGCGCCGCCGGCATTCCGTCGCCCACAGCAGCATCGATCACGGCGGATGGCCCTGCGTTCAGCACGGTGATCGTGTACGTCGATGACGTGCCGGCCACGTTGGTGGTCTGGCCATCGGTCTTGGTGATCGACAGCGCAGCGGTGGAGGTCACTGCTGTGCTATCGGTCGCCGAGTTGTTGGCGCTGTCAGTCTCGGTGACGCCGGCAGGCGCCGACACGCTCGCTGTGTTGACGACAGATCCGATCGTCGAGCCGGCGATCGTCCCGGTGACCGTGAACTGCACTGAACCATTGACACCGAGATCGACCGTGGTGTTGATGTTGCCTGCTCCCGGGCCGCTGCTGTCGCAGTTCCCACCGACTCCGGCGAAGCAAGTCCACGTTGTGCCGGTCAGAGCTGCGGGGAACGTGTCGACCACAACGGCGTCGGAGACCGCCGACGGACCGGCATTGCCGACCACGATCGTGTAGGTGAGTGTGTCGAGCGGGTTGGCGATGGCAAGACCATCGGTCTTGGTGATCGAGAGGTCGACGCGGGGAGTCAAGGGATCGGTGTCGGTCGCCGTGTTGTTGCCGGCCACCGGGTCGGTGACACCAGCGGGCACCGTCACGCTGGCTGTGTTGCTGATGCTTCCGGTCGCCGACGCGCTCACCGTCGCGTTGACGGTGTATGTGACGGTTGCGCCGACAGGCAGGTCGGCCGTGGAGTTGATCGATCCCGTTCCCGACGCGGTACAACCGCCGGCACCCGTCGCTGCGCAGGTCCATGTCGGCGAGGTCAATGAGGCCGGCATCGAGTCCGCGATCGTTGCCCCGACGACTGCCGACGGTCCGGCGTTCGAGGCGACGATGGCGTAGCTGACAGGGGCCCCCGGTATCAGCGAGCTCGCCGAGTTCGTCTTCGTGATCGACAGGTCTGCGGTCGGGATCAGCGTGTCGGTATCGGTGGCCGAGTTGTTACCGGCAGTCGGATCG
The DNA here is from genome assembly GCA_040006755.1 of Ilumatobacteraceae bacterium. Lineage (GTDB taxonomy): Bacteria > Actinomycetota > Acidimicrobiia > Acidimicrobiales > Ilumatobacteraceae > JAENVT01. Next base: position 9,413 of record JBDTWJ010000025.1, read on the forward strand.
GTGATGCCGGCATCGGGCGTAGCTGTGGCTGTGTTCACGAGTGTTCCGGTCGCGCCGGGGTTGACGACAGCGACAACCGTGAACGTCACCATCGCGCCCGCAGGCAGATCGACGGTGGTGCTGATCGATCCACTTCCGGATGCCGTGGTGCAGCCCGCGCCTGGCCCCGGCGAGCAGATCCACGAGGAGAAGGTCGCACCTGCCGGCTGCGCGTCGGTGACTGTGGTTGCGGGGGCGTTCGACGGTCCGCTGTTGGCAACGGTGACCGAGTACGTGGTCGACTGGCCGGGAATCACCGAAACGGCGGCGTCGCTCTTGTCGACCACCAGATCGGAGCGGGGCGTGAGCGTGTCGACGTCGCCGGCCGAGTTGTTCGACACGTTGGTGTCCGTCACGCCGAGCGGCGCGGCGACGGTTGCGGAGTTGGTGAGAGAGCCGGTCGCCGCCGCGGCGATCGCCCCCGCGACGGTGAAGGTGACCGAACCGCCGACGGGAAGATCGACGCTGCTACTGATCGCGCCGATTCCGGAAGCCGGGCATGTCGCGCCGCCCGCTCCGGCGCACGTCCACGTCATCGAAGTGAGTGCGCCGGGCGTCGGGTCGGAGACCGTCGCGGCGGTGACACTCGAGGGACCTGCGTTGGCGACAACGACCGTGTACGTGGTCGACTCCCCGGGAACAGCCGTCGGTGTTCCGTCGGTCTTCGTGATCGTCAGGTCGGTCTGTGGGGTGACGGTCGTGACGTCGGTCGCCGAGTTGTTCGCCGGCGTCGGGTCCGTCACGGATCCCGGCAGCGTGATAGCAGCAGTGTTGCTGATGGTCCCGGTTGCCGACGCGAGGACCGTGGCCGAGATGGTGAACGTTGCGGTGCCACCCGGAGCCAGCGTGACCGCGGCCGCGATACTGCCGCTGCCCGACGGCGGGCACGTGGAACCGACAGTGGCCGAGCACGTCCACGTGACACCGGTCAACGACGCTGGGATGGTGTCGGTCACCGTTGCGGCGGTCACGGTCGACGGTCCTGGGTTGGTAGCGGCCACGGTGTACGTGAGGACCGAGCCAGGCACGACCGTGGTGAGTCCGTCGGTCTTGGTGATGGAGACGTCGGCGGTGGGCGTGAGGGTGTCGGTATCGGTAGCCGAGTTGTTGGCCGACGACGGATCCGTGACACCGGCGGGCGCCGACACGGTGGCCGTATTGGCGAGCGAACCGGTCGCGGTCGATGCAACGGCGACAGTGACGGTGTAAGTCACGGTCGACCCGGCGGCGAGCGTCGCTGTTGTCGCGATCGGCATCGAGCCGGAGCTGGACGCGCAGCTGGCACCGCCGGCCGCGACACACGTCCACGTGCCCGACGTCGCTCCGGCAGGCAAGGCATCAGTGATCGGAGCGTTCACGGCGGACGACGGTCCAGCGTTACCGACCACGACCGTGTAGGTCGTGCTTTGTCCCGGGACGACCGCCGCAACGCCGTCCGTCTTGGTGATCGACAGGTCGGCAGTCGGATTCAGCGTGTCGGTGTCGGTCGAGCCGTTGTTGGCCGGTGTCGGGTCGGTCACACCCGCTGGGACGGCGATCGACGCGGTGTTCACCAGGTTGCCCGTTGCGGCGGCAACCACGGTTGCCGTGATCGTCAACGTCGCGGTGGCATCGACCGGTAGGTCGACCGTGGTGCTGACATTGCCACTGCCGCTTCCAGCGGCGCACGATCCTCCACCGGCCGGCACACACGTCCATGTGGCGCCGCTGAGGTTGGCGGGCAAGGTGTCGGTCACGGGGGCTACGACCACGGCCGATGGTCCGGCGTTGGTCGCAACGACGATGTAGGTCACCGAGGTGCCCGGCACCGCCGTCGCCGAACCGTCGGTCTTGACGATCGACAGGTCAGCCGAGGGTGACAACGTGTCGATGTCGGTGGCTGAGTTGTTCGCAGGGGTCGGGTCGGTGACCCCGGCAGGCGGCGCAATCGTCGCCGTGTTGGCCAAGGTCCCGGCCGCACTCGCCGAGATCACTCCGGTGACCGTGAACGTGACCGAACCACCCGCGGTTAGGTTGACCGATGCATTGATGCTCCCGCTACCTGATGCCTGGCATGTGCCGCCACCGGCACCTGCGCACGTCCATGTGACCGCGCTCAATGATGCGGGCATGGTGTCGGCAACGGTCGCAGCGGTCACCGCGGATGGGCCGGCGTTCGTCGCCACGATCGTGTACGTGGCGGAAGTGCCCGGCACTTCTGTCACGGCGCCGTCGGTCTTGGTGATCGACAGATCCGCGGTCGGCGACAAGGTGTCGGTGTCCGTGGCGGTGTTGTTCGCCGGGGTCGGATCCGTGACGCTGCCGGGAGCCGTGATGGTCGCGGTGTTCACGAGGTTGCCCGTCGCGCTGGCGGAGATGGAGCCGGTCACGGTGAACGTGGCCGAGCTACCGACCGGCAGGTCGACGGGGGCGCTGATGTTGCCGCCGCCACTGGCCGGGCACGTTGCTCCGCCGCTGGCGGCGCACGTCCAGGTTACGCCCGTCAGAGATGCTGGCAAGCTGTCGGCAACAGTCGCCGCTGTCACGGCAGACGGCCCGGTGTTGGTCGCCACGATCGTGTACGTGGCAGCTGTTCCCGGGACCTCCGTCACGAGGCCGTCGGTCTTGGTGATCGACAAGTCGGCCGTCGGTGAGAGCGTGTCGGTGTCGGTCGCGGAGTTGTTCGCCGGCGTCGGGTCGGTCGATCCGCCAGGCATTGAGATGGTCGCCGTGTTCGTCAGGGAACCGATCGCGCTCGCTGAGATCGTGCCCGTCACGGTGAACGTCGCTGTGCCACTCGGCAAGAGCGTGACCGATGCATTGATGGAGCCGGAGCCGGAGGTGGGGCAGGCAGACCCGGCGGACGCTGCGCACGTCCAGGTGACGCCCGACAGCGACGCCGGCATCGTGTCGGTAACCGTCGCTCCGGAGATCGTCGATGGGCCTGCGTTCGTCGCGACGATCGCGTACGTCACGGCTGTGCCGGGCACCTCCGTCGCAGCGCCGTCGGTCTTGGTGATCAACAGATCAGCGGTCGGGGTCAAGGTGTCGATGTCGGTCGCAGTGTTGTTACCCGCTGCGGGGTCTGTGACGCCCGCACCGACAGAGACCGTTGCTGTGTTGGCCAAGGTTCCGGTCGCACCGGACGTGACCGTGCCGTTGACGGTGAACGTTGCTATCCCACCAACCGGTAGATCGATCGCGGTGTTGATGTTGCCGCTCCCCGACGCGGGGCAAGTTGCCCCGGCCGCGGCGGAGCACGTCCAGGTCGCGCCGCTCAGCGCGGCCGGGAACGTGTCGGTGATGTTGGAGGCAGGAGCCGATGAGGGGCCGGCGTTGGTTGCGACGATCGTGTAGGTCACCGGCGTTCCCGGGACCGCCGATGCAGCGCCGTCAGTCTTGGTCACCGAGAGATCGGCGCGAGGTGTCAGGGAGTCGATGTCGGTCGACGTGTTGTTGGCACCCGACGGATCACTGCTGCCCACCGGTGCAGCCACGGTTGCGGTGTTGGCCAGCGAGCCAGTCGCTGTCGACAAGATCGTGGCCGACACGGTGAATGTTGCCGTACCGGAGACCGCAAGATTGATCGAGGCGCTGATGCTGCCGCTGCCCGAAGCCGGGCAGTTCGAACCGGCGGTCGCGGCACACGTCCACGTCATGCCAGAGAGTGGTGGCGGCATAGTGTCGGTGACGGTCGCACCGATGATCGTCGACGGACCTGCGTTGGAAGCAACGATCGTGTACGTCACGCCTTGACCCGGGATCGCCGTTGGGGCGCCGTCGGTCTTGGTGATCGACAGGTCGCCGGTCGGGGTCAAGGTGTCGGTATCGGTCGCCGAGTTGTTGGCCGGGGTCGGATCCGTCACCGATGCCGGGACCGCGACGGTTGCGGTGTTCACCAGGCTGCCGGTTGCGGATACGGAGATGTTCGCCGTCAGCGTGAAGGTCACGATGCCTCCCGGCGCGAGGTTGACGCTCGCGCTGATGTTGCCACTCCCCGAAGCGGGACACGTCGAGCCAGCGGTTGCTGCGCACGTCCACGTTGATCCTGACAGTGCAGACGGCAACGTGTCGGTCACGGTCCCGCCGGTCACCGTCGATGGGCCGGCGTTCGCCGCGACGATCGTGTAGGTCACCGACGTGCCGGGCACCTCACCGACGGCACCGTCGGTCTTGGTGATCGACAGATCAGCAGTGGGCACAAGGCTGTCGGTGTCGGTCGCCGAGTTGTTGCCTGCGACCGGATCTGTGATTCCGGCGTCCACCGCCACGGTGGCGGTGTTCGTCAGAGAACCGGTCGCGGTCGACACGATTGTGGCGGTCAGTGTGAACGTGGCCGTGCCGCTGGGCAATAGGTCGATCGTCGTGCTGATGTTGCCGCTCCCCGATGCCGGGCAGGTCGACCCCGCCGACGCCGCGCATGTCCATGTCGCGCCAGAGAGTGATGCCGGCACAGTGTCGGCGATGGTGGTGCCGACCGCAGCAGATGGACCGGCGTTGGAGGCAACGATCGTGTAGGTGACGGCGGAGCCGGGGATCTTGGTCGCGCTGCCGTCGGTCTTCGTCACCGATACATCGGCGCGGCGTGTGATCGTTGTGGTGTCGGTTGCCGAGTTGTTGGCCGGCGTGGGGTCAGTCGCGCCACCCGGCAGAGCGACGGAGGCGGTGTTCGACAGCGTGCCCGTTGCGGTCGACACAACAGTCGCGCTGACCGAGAACGTCGCTGTGCCGCCGGCGAGGAGATCGATGGCCGCCGAAATGCTGCCGGACCCTGAAGCGGGGCAGTTCGACCCGACGGATGCGGCACACGTCCAGGTGGCGCCCGTCAGAGTTGCCGAGAACGCATCCGAGACCGTGGCGTTCGCGATGGCGGAGGGCCCGGCGTTCGAGGCGACGATCGTGTACGTCAGGCCGGTGCCCGCGTTGATGCTGACGAGTCCGTCGGTCTTCGAGATCGACAGGTCGGCAGTGGGTGTCAGGACGTCGCTGTCGGTGGCAACGTTGTTGGCGGAGTTGGTCTCGACAACGCCGGCTGGTGCAGCGATGTTCACCGAGTTGGCCAACGAACCGGTGGCGGTCGCCGAGACGGCAACGGTCACGGTGTACGTCACGGACCCTGCAGGCGACAGGGTGGTCGTGGTCGACATCGGCATCGTGCCACTGGCGGCTCCACATGTACCACCGACGCCCACAACACACGTCCATGTGCCCGACGTGGTGCCACTGGGCGACGGGTCGGTGATGGGTGCTGCGGTTGCGGTCGAGGGTCCGGCGTTGGATGCGACGATCGTGTACGTCACATTGGTGCCCGGCACGGCCGACGGACTCCCATCGGTCTTGGTCACGGCGAGGTTGACCCGTGGCTCGGCGAGCACAGCGGAGGTCGCCGTGTTGTTCGCTGCGTTGACTTCTGGGATCGCCGCCGGCCCAGCGGCGGTCGCTGTGTTGGAGAGTGTCCCCGTGAACGTCGAGCTCAACGTCGCGGTGATCGTGTAGGTGGCTGAGCCACCGACCGCGAGGTTGGCCGTTGTGCTCAGCGAACCGCTACCACTCGCCGTGCAACTGGATCCTGCCGAGGCCGAGCACGTCCACGTCGCCGCGCTGAGACCCGCCGGCAACGTGTCGGTCACGACCACCGGCGCAGTACCGGTTCGGGGATACGGACCGTTGTTGGTGGCGACCACCGAGTACGTCACGGTCTGCCCTGGGATCACAGGGTTGATGTTGGCGGACTTCGTCACGCCGACATCGATGCACTGCGAACCGGTGTTGGTTCCAGAAGCATCGCCGATGACAGCGGATGTCGTCGACGAGCCGTTGCTTCCGCTCACTGCTCCGTACGCGGTGCTCGTCGCGGTGTGGATGCCATTGACTCCGCCGGTCACGGTGGTCGACGCAGTTGTCGACGATGTGATCACTCGCCCGCCTCCGCCTCCGCCTCCGGGACCGTGCGGGTCGGCGTGCGTCTCGTTTCCACCGGCGCCGCCACGTGCGGTGATCGTCAGACCGGCGATACCGCTCGCTGCACCGGTCGAGCTCGTCAGGACGACCACCGATCCGCCGGCACCGCCGCCGCCGCTACCGTCCTGTCCGCTGACACCGCCGGCCGCGCCATCGGCTCGGATCGTTCCGGCGCCCGACAGGCTGCCGGCGCGAACCAGGACCATGCCGCCGCCCGCTCCACCGCTCGACGTGCCGAGCGCGTTGTTGTCGCTCCCGGCCCCTCCGCCGCCGCCGAGAAAGACTCGGCTCGCGGTTCCGGCCACGACAGCGCCACCGTGTCCACCGCGTGGCAGATTCGACGACCAGCTGTTACCACCCTGTCCCCCGGCACCAGCGTTGCCTCCGCCACCGCCGCCGGAGTTCTGGTCGTTGCTCGAGGGATGCCCGTCGGTACCGCCGCCGCCTGCGTTTCCTGGCGCACCACGACCGAAGTCACCGTTGGGGTATCCGTCACCGATTGTGTCGGCTGCACCCGTCGTCCACTTGGCGGTACCGGCGATGCCCTCGGCCTTCTGACCGTTCGCCGCTTTCGCGGTGACCGTGCGGTAGTCGGTATCGACGAGGCCGGTGTCACCGGCGCGCGTCCGCTGCAGGCCTGGGCGGAATCCCTGGCCGCTCGCGTCGATCGTTGCTCCGTTGAGACCGAGATCGCTGGCGACGTCGAGCACGACGACTCCGCCGCTGGTGCCATCCCATGCAACAGCCGCCGGCGGTGTTGCAACGCTCAAGGTCGCCGACGAGTACTGCGGCACGCGCACAACTTGGAAGCGCTGCTGACCTTGAGCCGCCGACTCGGCAGCGTTGACGTAGCTGTTGACGAGACCGGCGTTGGTGCCCGAGCCGTTGAGACCGATCGCCGCTCCCGCGACCGACCGCACGGTCGCGTACTCGTACTGCCCCGCGATGTACGACGCGTTGTTGAGGAACCCTGAGGCGAGCGCTGACGACACGCCGTCGCCGTACGAGTCAGTGTTGGTCGAGTTGATCTGCGCACCTTGCACCTGCATCACCAGGACGAGATCGCCGACGGCGAGGGCCGCGGCTGCGCCGCGACTGGTTCCGACGGTGGTGGTCGTGTTCGCCGTTCCGGCAGTGATCGACACGAGTCCGGGGTAATAGGTGTTGACGACACCGGTGACGGACGTCGTTCCGGTGAGAGGAGGCGTCGCGCACAACGGCGCCGCGGTGGCCGACGGAACGAACAGCCCGGTTCCGACGACGACCGACGCGCCGACGAGCGCCGTTGCGAGCGCGCTGTTACGCAGGCTCGACCGGCGACGCCCACCCGTGGCAGAGAGCTGATGGCTACGCATGGTTCGAGGTGACCGCCCGCTCGAGCGAAACTAGTGAGTCGGCACGACGACGCACCCCGGGGCGACCACCGTTGAGGTTTGCCCGTACGCGACGAATCGCAGCCCCCAGCCACCCTCTTGCGATGTCGAATTCCTTTCCCACAAGGAATTTCATCGGCAAACTTGCCGAGACCTTGACGATTCAGGCACCCGGTTCTGATTTGCATATATGCATATCTACAGTGAACGCACTAAGGTGCTGCTCATGGGTTTATGGCAAGAGAGTGTGACACCCGAGGGCTCGACAAGTTTTTTGCCGCAGCCCACCCCTTCGGCCCCACTCGGCGAGGTCATCACGATCGCCCACACCAAGGGCGGCGCCGGCAAGACCTCGCTGACGTTCAACCTGGCATACGCATTGTCGACCTGCGGTGCGCGGGTATTGGTGATCGACCTCGATCAGCAAATGGGGCAGTCGGTGTTCCTCGGCGGGTCTGGAAAGCGACCAGCGACCGGCACCCAGAATGTCGCCGATGTCGGCGCCGTGTTGCTCGGCCGAGCCCAACTCGACGACGCGCTGGTGCGCAGTGTGCACCCCAACCTCGACGTGTTGCCCGCCGACGGTGTGTCGATGAGCAATGCGGGTCGGCAGCTCACCGATCCGTGGGTTCGCAGCCGGCTGATCGACATCCTCGACTCTGCGCGCGACCAATGGGACATCGTGTTGGTCGACACGCCAGGCCATCAGTCGGCCGTCGTCGCCGCAGCGCTCAGCGGATCGTCAGGCGTCATCGTTCCGATGGTGCCGGAGGCCGGACCGGTCGCCGAACTTCCGACCATCCTCAACACCATACGAATGACAGCAGAGTCCAACGCTCAACTCGAGGTCTACGGGATCGTCAAGATGAGGATCTGGGGCACGAGTCTGTACCGCCGCGTCGCCGAAGAGAAGATCCGCTCGATCGCAGATGCTTTCGAGGTGCCACTGTTCCGCAACAAGATCCCCGAGGACGCAAAGTTCGGCGAGGCGCATCTCGTCGGGCTGCCGGTCGGGGCCTACTACTACACCGCCAGATCTGCCACCGCGTACCGACACGTCGCGTACGAGTTGATCCAACGGCGACGGTGGCACTTCCCTGTTCCCGAGACCTTGTGATGAGCGCCTCGAAGCGCGATCTCGCGAAGCGATTTGCCGACCGTTTGAACGAGACACCACCTGCGAGGGACTCGAGCGACGAAGGAGTCCTCGACGACGCGGCGACCGCGTCGAGGCGCGCATCTGCTTTCCACCCTTCGCGCGGTCGGGTCGAGACGCTCGGGCGCGGTACTCCGGGAGGACGACTGCGAGGTCATCTTGTACCGCATTCGTTGCACGCCGACGCACGTCGCCTGAAGCTCTCGCAGCAGGCTCGACGAGGTCGCCGAGTGACATGGGACGACGTTGCCGTCGAGGCACTCGAACTGTTGCTGGCCGATCGTGCAGAGCTCCCGCGACGTCTCACCGATGTACGCCGGCTCGCCGACCAAGCCACCGTCGGCCCGCGTCTCGTCCAGGCGACCATTCCACTCGAGCTCGATCAGGCACTCGGCGAACTACGGCTCGACCTCGCCGACGAGTTCGGCCGCGACGTCCCCTACGAACAACTGTGGGCAGCGGCGTTGCTGATCTGGCTGCGCGCCCACCAGTAGCGTCGCCTGCCGATGACGACCGTGATCGCCTCGGTTCCTGGCATCGCTGTCGTCGCGGTCATGCTGGTCACGTCTCCCGTATTCCGCGTCGACAAATTCGCCAAGCTCTTGGAATGCGTTCTTTCATTGCGAGTTGCGCGCCATCTGCAGCAGCAACAAGTCGTAGATCCCCTTCAACACTCCGGCGATGATCAGCGGCCACCCGAACGTGGAGTGATCGAGCATCCAGCCGGCTGCGATCGGCGGTAGGGCGGACGCCAGGCTCCGCGGCACGTTGGTCACGCTTGCGGCCGCGGCGCGCTCGGCGGGGGTGACCACCGACATCACATAAGCGTTGCGCACCGGCACGTCCATGCTCGACAGCAAGCTGCGGCCGATCAGGCACGCAACCGCCAGCGAGGCGCTCGGCATGAGCGCCGCGGCGATCAGCAGGATCTGTCCGGGGAGGTGGGTGAACGCCATGGTGCGCAGTGGCCCGAGACGCCTCTCGATCCGCACCGCGATGAACCCGGAAGCAGCCGACAGGATCTGCATCACCGCCAGCACCGCACCTGCCTTGCCGATGGAGAAGTGATGGTGACGAAGCAGCCACAGCACCAATAACGACTGGACTGCAAAACCGCCACCGAACGAGTCGAGGCTGAACAGCGCCGCCAGTCGGTAGACGATGCGTTTCGATGGACCGAGAGGCGTTGGCGGGGCCGCTTGTGCGGCGGCCTCGACAAGTGGCGACATCGTCGCGTAGACGCCGAGCATCGCCACGCCGGTCACCGCGTACACGATGAACACGGACCTGAGCGGCCAGCCCAATCGCTGCGGCAGTCCTGCTGACAGCGCGCCGAGGGCGGCCAACGATCCGCCGACGAACGTGTAGCGGGCAAAGACGTGCGACCGATCCTCCGCAGTCGTGGTGAGCGGCAGCAACGACTGCTCGATGGGCTGCACCACGCTGACATCGCTGCCACTCGGGTTCATGGTGCCGATCACACCGAAGGCCAGCAAGACAGCGAACGTTGTCGATGTGGCGAAGGTCAGTCCCGTGACGATCATCAGCAGCGCGCCGGCCCGAAGCAGCACACGGCGCTGGAATCGCCAGCCCCACGTTCCGGTGAACATCGTCAGCACAGCCGACCCAAAGAGCATGCCCGTCACGATCACTCCGATGCGCGTCGCGCTGTACCCCAACTGATCGCCGAGGTAGCCGGCCAGCGATGCTGCGATCAACCCATCGGCATAGCCGCGCAGGCCGCGCGTTGCGATCAGACGCTTCCCGTCGGGGGTGATCATCGCCCCCTCTCTAGCCGACGGCGGCGACCGGACCTTGCCAAGTGGGCTAGACGTGAACGGTGATACGTCCGTCGATCGAGTCGACGGTGATCGTGTCGCCCTCGACAGCCTTGCCCTCGAGGATCAACATCGCTGCCGTGTCGCCAATCTCGCGCTGGATCACGCGCTTCAACGGGCGGGCACCGAATGACGGGTCGTAGCCATCGTGGGCCAGTTGCGCAAGCGCAGCGTCGGTGACGTTGAGCGTCAACCGACGTTCAGCCATCCGCTTCCGAAGGTGCGAAAGCTGGATGGTGACAATTCGCGAAAGGTCGGCCTCGGTCAGCGCACGGAAACGGATGATGTCGTCGACGCGGTTGATGAACTCCGGCTTGAACACCGACGACGGATCTCCCTGGAGGTTGCTCGTCATCACCAACACGACGTTGGTGAAGTTGACAGTGCGACCCTGACCATCGGTCAGCCGGCCGTCGTCGAGCAACTGCAGCAAGACGTTGAACACATCGGGGTGCGCCTTCTCGATCTCGTCGAGCAGCACCACGCTGTAGGGGCGCCGGCGTACCGCTTCCGTCAGTTGACCACCCTCGTCGTAACCCACATATCCGGGAGGTGCCCCGATGAGTCGGGTGACAGAGAACTTCTCGACGTACTCGCCCATGTCGATTCGAACCATCGCGTGCTCGTCGTCGAACAAGTACTCAGCGACAGCACGGGCCAGTTCGGTCTTGCCCACACCGGTGGGGCCGAGGAACATGAACGACCCGATCGGGCGGTTCGGATCACTGAGGCCGGCGCGCGAGCGCCTGATTGCATTTGCAACTGCCGTGACCGCGTCGTCCTGTCCGATGACTCGCTGGTGCAAGAGTTCTTCGAGCTGCACGAGTTTGGCCATCTCACCTTCCATCAAACGGCTGACCGGCACGCCTGTCCACTTGCTGACCACTTCGGCGATGTCTTCGGCGTCGACCTCTTCCTTCAGCATTCGGTGGCCCGACTGCAGCTCATCGAGATGCTCGGTTGCTTCGGCAATCCGGCGCTCGAGCTCGGGCATGCGCCCGTAACGAATCTCGGCGGCAACAGCAAGATCGGTTTCCCGCTCGAGCTGCTGACCGAGTTGGCCAAGCTCTTCCTTCAGCGAGCGGATGGCGTCGATGGCCTGCTTCTCGCCTTCCCAGTGCTGCTTCATCTCGTTCACCTGGGCGTTGAGCGCGGCGAGTTCGTCGACCAGCCCGTCGAGCCGCTCCTTCGACGCCGTGTCGGACTCCTTCTCCAACGCGACCTGCTCGATCTCCAACTGAAGGATGCGACGCTGCACGATGTCGATCTCGGTGGGCAACGAGTCGATCTCGATGCGCAACTTGCTGGCGGCCTCATCGATGAGATCGATGGCCTTGTCAGGAAGGAACCGGTTGGTGAGGTAGCGGTTCGAGAGCACGGCTGCGCTGACCAGCGCGCTGTCTTGGATGCGCACGCCGTGGTGCACCTCGTAGCGCTCCTTCAAACCGCGCAGGATGCCGATGGTGTCTTCGACACTGGGCTCACCGACGTAGACCTGCTGGAAGCGTCGCTCGAGCGCGGCGTCCTTCTCGATGTGCTTGCGGAACTCGTCGAGCGTCGTTGCTCCGATCATTCGCAGCTCACCGCGGGCGAGCATCGGCTTGATCATGTTGCCGGCATCCATAGCGCCCTCGGCCGCGCCTGCGCCCACGATGGTGTGCAACTCGTCGACGAAGGTGATGACCTCGCCAGCCGCGTCGGTGATCTCCTTCAGCACTGCCTTCAGACGCTCTTCGAACTCACCGCGGTACTTCGCACCGGCCAGCATCGAACCGATGTCGAGCGAGATCAGTCGCTTGCTCTTCAATCCCTCCGGCACGTCGCCGTCGGCAATGCGGCGGGCGAGGCCTTCGACGATGGCGGTCTTGCCGACACCCGGCTCGCCGATCAGCACTGGGTTGTTCTTGGTGCGCCGGCTGAGCACCTGGATGACTCGACGGATCTCGTCGTCGCGGCCGATGACCGGATCGATCTTCCCGTCGCGGGCACGTTGGGTCAGATCCTGGCCGTACTTCTCGAGCGCAGCGAAGTTCTCCTCGGGAGTCGCGCTCGTAACTCGGTGACTGCCGCGCACTTCCTTCAGCGCCTGCAGCAATTCCTCGCTGCCGATCCCGAGTCGTTGGTTCATCGCCAGCAGGAGGTGCTCGACCGAAAGAAAGTCGTCCTTCAGGTCCTTCTGGTAGCTCTCCGCGTTCTGGACGACGTTGTTGAGCTCGCGGTTCATGTGCGGCTCGTCGCCGCCATACGCCTTCGGCAACCTCTGGACGGCCTCGTCAGCCTTGTTGCGCACCATCAGCGGGGCGAGGCCCAGCTTGGCCAGCACGGCCGGAACGATGGTGTCGTCCTGGCGCATCATCGCCGCCATCAGGTGATCTGCGGTCAGTTCCGGGTTGCTGAGCGCCTTAGCCTGGTCGATCGCCGCCGCAAAGGCCTCATTGGTTTTCAGGGTCCATTTCTTGGGATCGAATGCCATCGAGTTGCCCTCTCACTGAGAATGCCGAGGAGAAATGCTGAGTCGTATCATATCAACCTTTACCCTGCGCCCAAACGCCGCGATGAGCGATGAGCCGCCCGGCACCGCAAATCTCTCATCGCGTCAGACCCCCGCCAGGGCGCGATGAGAGATGTGCGGAAGCGATCGGCTCATCTCTCATCGCGGAGTTAGCGCGGACAGGACATGGACGCCAGTTCGGTTCCGGCGAGATCGCGGATCGACGCGCCCCTGGTATTGGACGTCGTACGGCGGACGAACAGCTCGAACGGGGCGGTGCCGGTCATCTCGGCGACACCGTCGACGCGTAGCTCACCGAGCGACTGCGGGTCACGCGAGCCATCCTGTCGATACGTGACACCGAACTCGATCATCACTGTCGTCGCCGCGTCGGGGTTGTTGTCGGGCGCGATCGCCACGAGTCGGTAGTAGTCGAGATCATCGCTGAAGTTCGCCGACACGACCAGATCAGGTACGCCATCACCGATGAGGTCGACCAGCACCGCGCTTCCTTTCTGTGCTGGGGGCGCCGGTTGCACACCGTTGCTGTTGGTGATCACGGCCACGACTGCCGAGACCGCCGGATCCGCCAGCGGCACCGGGAGTGCTGTCTCCGGCTGGAAACGCCAGTTCGGGGACTCGACCCACAGACCGAGAGGTTCGGCATTGTCGGCAGCACGCGGCTGCACCGCGATCGGGCAGGTCGGCGACATCTCCAGCGGGTCGAGCGGTCGGATCTGCACGCTGAACTGGGATCCGATGAAGTTGACGACCGACGACATCTGGGCGGGGCCCTGGCGAAGCTGTGACACGGCATCGCCCTGGTAGACAGCAAATCCGGCGGGCGAGATGTGGCCGAGCGGATAGCCATCTGCAAACACGATGTGATCACCGACCACCGGTACAGCCGTTGTCGTTGGGGCGATGGTGGTGGTGGTCGTGGTGGGGGCGATGGTGGTGGTGGTCGTTGAGGTGCTTGTCGAGGTCGACGTCGAAGCGATCGTCGGCAGAGCTGTGGGCGCTGCCTGCGCACCTTCGCGCGCGTCCTGCCACTGAGAAAGGACGTATGAGGCGACGCCGCCGGCGACCAATGCGGTCACCACGAGTAGCACGATTCCGACGCTGCGATTTGAATGTGCAGCGTCCAAACCGTTGCGCTGTAGCTCCGGATCGGGAGGGCCCCACGGGTGCGACATGTCGGTGACAGTCTTACCGACGACAACACCTGAACCGACGCACACCCCACTCGTACACTCGACATGTGCCAAGTCGACCGATCGCCGCGCCATCGTCGGGTTTGCAGCTGACCTGGCTCGATGGCGAGGTCGTGGCGTGGCAGCCCGGTCGAGGGGTCTACGGCGGAAACCTCCAGTCGGTCGTCAATTCGACATTTCGCCGACCACCCGCCACGACGCACACCGGTTCGATGCGCGTGGTCAGGATGGCTCTCCCAGGTGGCGAGCAGCAGGTGATGTGCCAACGGCTCACGGTTGCATCGCTGGCTGCGCTCGGACAACTCGATGCTCTCGACAGCGACGCCGGCGCATCGGTCGGCTGGCTGGGATCTGCCTACTCCGTCGCCATGCGACTCGTCACCTCCGGCCGCGTTCTTCCCCAGCTCACCGATACCGGCCTTGGATGGTGGGTCGCTCGGTGGCGAGCGCTGCGCGCCGATCTGGCCGGTCCAGTTGCCGAGCTCGCGGCAAATCAGCCGCCCGTGGTTGCTGTAGCGAGCCCTGGCTTCACCGCCGAGGAGCTGACGACGGTGATCATCGACTCGTTCGTCGACCAGACCGCGCGGCTGCTGCTTGCTGGTGCCGGCTGGCACGCCCCGATCACCGATACACGCCGTGTCACGTCGCGCGCCGCGCGAGCGGCAGCACGCGGCCTCAGCGCACCCGCTGGCGAATTTCGCGCGGACCCCGAATTTGCCGAGGCTCTCGACGACCTGGCGACGGTCTTCGACCAAGCCATTCGCCGCGCGGAGGGCGAGCCGGTCGTACGCGCCCGCCTTCGGCTGGCTCTGCCCGAAGAACCCGAGGGCGATTGGCCGCTCTCGCTCGAGTTGGTCGATCCCGACGATCGCGGCCGCTGGTGCTCAGCCGCCGACGTCGCAGCCGCCTCGAAAGCCGCGCTCGATCTCGCCGCCGAAGAGCGGTTCTTGCCGATGCTCGCCGAGTGCGTCGCCACCGCTCGAGTCGACATCGACATGCTCGCACCGTGGCTCGCCGAGTGGCTCGCTCAACCGCAGCAAGGTGTCGATCTCGATACGGCCGCGGCAACCCTCGAGTCGGTCGACGCGCTGGCCACCGTCGAGATCGAGCTGCTAACGCCCGAACGGCTCACGCGTCGCCCTGCGACAGCCAGAGGCGTGGCGCAACCGAAGAGCGAGTCGGGCAAGAGCCGATTCGGCGCGGCAGCGATCATCGACTGGCAGGTCGTCGTCGACGACACACCGGTCGATGAGGCCCTTCTCGAACGAGCCGCGGCATCGGGCGCAGGCCTCATCAACGTCAATGGCCGGTGGGTTCGGCTTGATCGCACCGAAGCACGGCGCGCACTTGCGAACCTCGCCGACCACCGACGCGACCACAGCGAACTGTCGACGCTCGAGCTGTTGCGTCTCGCGGCCGAACTCGCTACCGAAGACGAGTCGGCACTCACCGAGAACCTCGTCCCCCCAATTGCCGCCACCGGATGGCTCGGCGATCTGTTGCAGGGCCTTCCCGACGCGGCGCTCGCCGAAGGCGTCGAACCACCGGGATTCATGGCGACGCTGCGCCCATATCAACGCCGCGGCCTCGGCTGGTTGCAGTTCCTCCACCAACTGGGTCTCGGCGGCTGCCTCGCCGACGACATGGGGCTCGGCAAGACACCGACCACGCTCGCTCACATCTCCGCGCTGCCCGGCCCTCACCTCGTCATCTGTCCGCTCTCGGTGGTGCGTAACTGGGAGTCCGAGGCGGCGCGTTTCACACCGATGATGCGCGTTGCCGTGCATCACGGCACCAGTCGACATGGGGCGGCAACCTTCGCGAATGTCGTCGGCCATCACGACCTCGTCATCACCACCTATCACATCGCGGCGCGTGACATCGAGACGCTGCAGGCCGTGCAGTGGACCACCGTGGTGTTCGACGAGGCCCAGGCCGTGAAGAACCCCGAGACGCGCACTGCCAAGGCATTGCGCACGTTGCCGGCCGCTCAGCACATCGCGCTCACCGGTACGCCGGTCGAGAATCGGCTCAGCGAACTGTGGTCGATCATGTCGATGGTCACGCCGGGTCTTCTCGGCAACCTCACTCAGTTTCGTCGTCGCTTCGCGACTCCGATCGAGCGAAATCACGACGTCGCTGCGGCCGAGGCGCTCCGCAGACTGACATCGCCATTCCTGCTGCGGCGCACCAAGGCCGACAAGTCACTGGTGCCCGACCTGCCCGACAAGGTCGAGCAATTAGCGTGGGCGTCGCTTACGCGAGAACAAGCCAGCATGTATCAGGGCGTCGTCGACCAGTTGCTGGCCGATGCACAGCAAGCCACGGGAATGCGTAGGCGCGGTCTTGTGCTGGCTGCGCTGACGCGGTTGAAGCAGATCTGCAACCATCCCGCCCACGCGCTCGGCGACGGATCACGTCTCGGTGGCCGGTCAGGCAAGCTCACCCGCTTCGACGAGCTGATCGCCGACTTGCTCGATGCCGAGGAGCAGGCTCTGGTATTCACGCAGTTCCGCGAGATGGGCTTGCTGCTGCAACGTCATCTCACCGAACGATTTTCCTTGCCGACGCCGTTCTTGCATGGCGGCGTTCCACGGAAAAGCCGCGATCGCATGGTCGACGAGTTCCAGGATCGTTCGGCCTCGCCGCTGTTGCTGGTTTCGTTGCGCGCCGGCGGCACCGGTCTCAACCTCACTGCCGCATCACGAGTCGTGCACTACGACCGCTGGTGGAATCCGGCCGTCGAGGATCAAGCCACCGACCGTGCATGGCGCATCGGTCAACAGCGCTCGGTATTCGTTCACAAGCTGGTGTGCCAGGGCACGATCGAAGAACGGGTCGACGCGATGATCAACGACAAGCGCGCCCTCGCTGACGCGGTCGTCGGCACCACCGGCGAGGCGTGGCTCAGCGAACTCTCGACCGACGAGTTGCGCGATCTGATCGTGCTCGACCACAACGCGGTGCGTGGTGCATGAGCATCGTCATCGCGCCCAACCCTTCGCACCTGCGACGCGATCCATCGCCGGCCGGTCGCCTCGCGTCATCGCTGCTCTCCGTCACCGTCGCTGGTCTGGCGGATCCGCCGAGGTTTCGGCGCGGCAAGACCTATCTCGCCGACAACGCAATCGTCCGGCTCGAGCTCACCGAAGGGGTGCTGCTGGCAACCGTGATCGGCGGCAGGCCCGATCCATACCACGTGACCATCACCGTCGGGACCGTCAGCCGACCCGACGACCTCGGCCAGGTACCCGAAAGATCTCACGTCGCCAGGCTGATACCGCGCGCCGACGAGTTGCTGTTCTCGTGCAGCTGTCCGGACGACGCCGATCCGTGCAAGCACGGTGTCGCAGCGTTGCTCGCGCTCGCTGCCGAGCTGGGAAGCCGCCCCGAATTGCTCGTCTACTGGCGGTGTGGCGATGTCGACGAGCGACCGCGCACGAAGGTTGGCTCGCGGGCCAAAGCAGATCGCCACTTGCGACTGGTGCCTCCTACTCCACCACCGTCGCCGTACGAGTCAACCGAATGGCGCGAGTTCGCCGGCGACGATCTCGCCATCCCGCAGTGCGCCGTTGCCACCGAGCCGCTGTCATTGCCGGCGATTCAGCTGGAGCGCACCGACGTTGCCGACGTGATCCGTTCGGCGTGGCAGGCGCTGCGCCGCTTCAGTCCCGACAACGAACCGGATTGACTGAAACGCGCTAGCTGGAGCGACCGAGACGAGATCCGCCGAACACCGACACCTCTTGGCGCAGTGGCACCAGGTCCCGGCGCGGTGACCGGCGTTCGGCTTCGGCCATTGCCGACGTTGCCTGCACGCGTAACTCGGCGTTCTCGGCGCGCAACTGCTCGTTCTCGATCTCGAGTTGCATCACACGGCGGATGCCTTCGAGGTTCATCCCCGACGCGGCAAGTTCGCTGATCCGGCGCAGGCATTCGATGTCGACGTCGCTGTATCGCCGGTTGCCACCTTGGGTTCGTGCCGGTTGCACCAGCCCGCGGCGCTCGTAGATCCGCAGTGTCTGGGGATGCATGCCCGCCAGCTCAGCCGCAACCGAGATGACGTAGACAGCGTGATGTTGAGATCGCATGGTCATGACTCCAATCGAGTCCGTGGTGAAACCGTAGTCGCCGTGGCGAGTGCCTCGACGGCTGTGCGCTGCTCGTCGGTGAGCTCTGCGGGAACTTCGACCTCGACGGTGACGATGAGGTCGCCGGTTCCCTTCTTCGTATCGATGCCCCTGCTCTTGACCCGGTGCCTCGAGCCCGACGGCGTTCCCGGCCGAAGTCGCAGCATGACCCGCGGCCCATCGAGCGTCGGCACATCGATATCGCCACCAAGGGTGGCCTCGGCAAACGTCACCGGAACTTTGACTGTGAGGTTGTTGCCATCGCGGCCGAACAGCTTGTGTGGGGCAACGTGGCATTCGACGATCAGGTCGCCTGCTGGGCCACCGTTGCGACCAGGAGCACCGCGCCCCTTGAGGCGAATCTTCTGGCCGCCGCCGACACCGGCTGGAATTCGTGCCTGCACTTCCCGAGCGCGGCGCTCGGTCCCAGAGCCGCGGCAAGTTGGACATGGATCGGTGATGACAACACCGCGACCACCGCACACCCGGCACGGCGACGAGAACGAGAACAGACCCTGGTTGTCGTCGATCACGCCACGTCCACCGCAGTTCGAGCACATCGTCGGTTGCGTGCCGGGCTTGGCTCCGCTGCCGTGACACGTGGAGCACTGCGCATCGCTGGTGAGGTGGAGGGTGGTGGTGAGGCCTCTGGCGGCGTCGGCGAAGTCGAGGTTCAGTGTTGCTTCCACGTCGGCACCACGTTGCGGTCCGGCTGCTGCCGACGGACCGCCACCGCGCCGCCCGCGGCCGAACATCTGACCGAGGACGTCGCCCAGCCCGTCGCTGCCGACGTTGAAGTTGTATCCACTGGGTCCACCAGGAGCGCCTTGGAACCCGCCGATGGGGCCGAGCCGGCGGACTTCGTCGTACTCCTTGCGCTTGGCTTCGTCGCCCAGCACGTCGTATGCGGCGCTGACTTCTTTGAATCGCTCCTCGGCCGCGTCGTCGCCGGGATGTGTGTCGGGATGGCTGCCACGCGCCAACTTCCGATATGCCTTGGTGATGTCTTTCGGCGTCGCATCGTCGCTGATGCCGAGGACCTTGTAGTAGTCCTTCTCGTACCACTCACGTTGTGCCGCCACCGATCATCACCTCCTCGTACGTTGTGGATCTGGCCGTTAGAGCACGTGTGATCAGCCGCGAACCTTGACCATCGCCGGTCTCAATACCTTGCCATTCCATGTGTAACCGGATCGCAGCACCTCGCTGACGACCGGTTCGCCGTCGCCAAGCTCGTGCACGACGGCGTCGGCAAGATGCGGATCGAATGGCTGCTCGTGAAGGTTCATCGACTCGAGGCCCTGCTTCTTCAACTCGCTCAGCATGAGGTTGAACAACGGCTCGATCTCGGCCGGGTGCTGCAAGAACGCGGCCTCGCAGGCATCGAGCACCGGCAGCAGTGCCTCCGCCAGCCGCCCCGTGGCCCGGTCGATGTCATCGTTGCGCTGCGTCGAGAGCCGCCGCCGATAGTTCTCGAAATCAGCAGCAATCCGCTGAGCCCGATCCATCCACTCATCCCGCTCCGAAATCAAAACGACGACCTCACTGAGCTCCGTCAGCGGGACTTCAAGCCCGGCCGCAGTCGTCTCAGGGTCTTCAGCGGCGCCCTCCGAGATGTCAGAAGATTTCACAGCCGAGTCGGGGGGTGGCGCAGGAGGAAGGAGGGGGCCGTCCTGAGTGGCGGGCTCGTCGTCGGCTTCGCTTTCTCCTCGCGCCGCGTGCACCTCGTCGCTGGGACTTCCCTCGGCGCGTGTCATACCGCAGGTCCTTCTTCAACAATTTCGGCGTCAACGATGTCATCGTCGCTGGCCGTCGATCCTCCATTGCCCTGACCCGATGCCGATGTTCCCGCGGCGTTCTCGTCGCGAGCGGCGTTCTCGTACAGCTTCTGGCTGAAGGCCTGGCTGGCAGAAGTCAACTTCTCGTGCGCAGAGCGCATTGCTTCGATGTCATTGCCAGCAAGCGCGGTCTTCAGCTCGGCCAACGGACCCTCGACGGTCGCCTTCTCGGCCTCATCGACCTTGTCGGCGTTGTCGCGCAGCACCTTCTCCATCTGGTACACCAGCGAGTCGGCGTTGTTGCGAACCTCGGCCTCTTCACGGCGCTTGCGGTCGTCCTCGGCGTGTGCCTCGGCGTCCTTGATCATCTGGTCGATGTCCTTCTTGTCGAGCGTCGATTGACCGGTGATCGTCATCGACTGCTCTTTGCCGGTGGCGCGGTCTTTGGCGCTGACGTGCACGATGCCGTTGGCATCGATGTCGAAGGTGACTTCGATCTGCGGCACGCCGCGGGGCGCTGGTGGCAGGTCGACCAGTTGGAACTTGCCGAGTGTCTTGTTGTATCCGGCCATCTCGCGCTCGCCCTGCAGCACGTGGATCTCGACGCTGGGCTGCATGTCGTCGGCGGTGGTGAACACTTCTGTGCGCTTGGTGGGGATGGTGGTGTTGCGCTCGATGAGCTTCGTCATGACGCCACCTTTGGTCTCGATACCGAGGCTCAGCGGAGTGACGTCGAGCAGCAACACGTCCTTCACGTCGCCGCGCAGCACGCCGGCTTGAACTGCAGCACCAACAGCGACGACTTCGTCAGGGTTGACGCTCTTGTTGGGCTCCTTACCCGTGAGGCTGACGACCAGATCGACCACTGCGGGCATGCGGGTGGAGCCGCCGACGAGGATGACGTGGTTCAGTTCGCCCTTGCTGATGCCGGCGTCCTTCAACGCCTGCTCGAACGGGATGCGGCAGCGCTCGATGAGGTCGGCCGTCATCTCTTGGAACTTGGCGCGACTCAACGACTCGTCGAGGTGCAATGGGCCTTCAGCCGTTGCAGTGATGAATGGCAGATTGATCTGTGTCTGTTGCACCTGGCTGAGTTCGATCTTGGCCTTCTCGGCGGCTTCCTTCAGCCGCTGGCCTGCCATGCGATCGGCAGACAGATCGACACCGTGTGCCGACTTGAACTGCTGCACGAGCCAGTCGATGATCCGCTGGTCCCAGTCGTCGCCAC
>JBDTWJ010000026.1:0-30498 GCA_040006755.1 Ilumatobacteraceae bacterium
TGATGCTGCGGAACGTGCGGTCGCTGTTGGTGATCGCCTGACGCTTGGCGACTTCACCGACGAGCACCTCACCGGCCTTAGAGAAAGCAACGACGGACGGTGTCGTACGGGCGCCCTCGGAGTTGGGGATGACGACCGGGTCGCCGCCTTCGAGCACTGCAACAACGGAGTTGGTGGTTCCGAGGTCGATTCCGACTGCCTTGGCCATGGGGGATGCTCCTTCGATACGAACTCAGGATCGAATTCGGGAATAGTCGGTTCGCGTCGAGACGCAAACCTGAGTGAACGTGATGCAAGTTTACGGCTTTCGGCCAGCTTGTGCAACTCGTGTTCAGAAAACTTGAGTGGACTATGAGCAACCTTGAGAACCCATTGCGGAAACCGGGTCGCATCAGGCGAGTTTCGTCCGGACGATTCACGAGGGGGGCGAACATCGGCCGCTGCTCGACGAGCGGTGATGGGAGACTGGCGGCATGCTGACCGAGCAACAACTCGACGGCTTCCATACCGACGGTTTCGTTGTGGTGCCCGACGTGTTGTCGGCCGACGAGGTGCAGGTACTGCAGCAAGGCGTCTGGCGGAACTTTCCGACCCCCGGGCAATACTTCGCCGACCCGGCCAGCTACTCACACCTCACCGACACAGCATTCTCCGGACTGGTCAACTTCCCATGGGCATCACCGGAGCTCAACCGGCTGGTCGCCCATCCGCGGATCCTCGCCATCGCCCGGCAAATCCTCGGCATCGACGACATCCGGTTGTACAAGGGCGAGTTATGGGGCAAGTACGCGTGCGGCACCGACTACGACCAGGATCACCATCGCGACTTCGGAAACCACACCCTCGTGGTGCCCAGCCTCGAGCGTCGGTGGATGCAGGTCACGACCTTCATCTACCTCTGCGATGTCGACGAGACCAACGGTGCGACAGCCGCGGTGCCCAAGCGGTACTCGCGCGACATCCCTCTGGGCCAGCGCCGTGTCGAGCCGGGCGGACTTCGCGATCGCGAGGTGGTGGCGTGTGGCAAGGCTGGCGCGGTGCTGGTGTATTCGACAGAGGTGTTCCACCGAGGGACCGCGTTGAAATCGCCGAGCGCGTCTCGATTCACGGTGCTGGCCGACTACAAGGCTGCCGATGCCACATGGACCAACAAGCAGGCGTTCGGGAACTTGGGACAGCATCGTGAGATGATCGAGTTCGTGACGAATGTGGATGCCGGCACCCGCACCCTGCTCGACGTACCGGCACCGGGGCATCCGTATTGGACCGATCAGACCATTAAAGATATGGAAGTGCGCTATCCGGGGATCGACATGGCCGCGTACATCGCGGCCAAGCGCTGACCCCTCCTCGCACCTCTGCCGACGCTCGCGGCCGACGCGGTGGCGTATCGTCGACAGCGATGGCAAGGCTGCGGGTCGAGGGAGAACCAACCGATGTCGGGATGTCGGCGGAGCGACTCGCCCGAATCGACTCACACTTTCGCAAGTACGTCGACGATGGGCGATTGCCCGGCTGGCTGATCAGCGTCAGCCGGCGCGGCAAGATCGTGCACCTGTCCACGTACGGTCAGCGCGACGTCGAGGCCTCGACGCCCGTCGAGAACGACACGTTGTGGCGCATCTTCTCCATGACGAAGCCAATCACAGCTGTGCTCGCCCTGCAGCTGTGGGAGGAGGGTGCGTTCGAGCTGAACGATCCGGTGTACCGATACATCCCTGCGTTTCGACATCAGAAGGTGTGGCGTGCCGGTAGTTCTACTGCGCCGATCCTCGATCCGGTTGTCGAGAAGATGCGGTTGTGGCATCTGTTCTCGCACACCAGCGGCCTCACCTACGGATTCATGTACGCCCATCCGGTCGACGAGTTGTATCGCAAGGCCGGGTACGAATGGGGTTTTCCCCCCGATCTCGACCTCGAGACCATTGTCGACAAGTGGGCAACCCTGCCGCTGCTGTTCCAGCCTGGCAGCGAGTGGAACTACTCGATAGGACTCGACGTGCTCGGGCGCGTGCTGGAGGTCATCACCGGTCAGCGGCTCGATGAGTTGATGCGCACTCGTATTCTCGAACCGCTCGGCATGGACGAGACGACGTGGTTCGTCGACGATGCTCGTGCTCCGCGTCTTGCCGCGCTGTACAGCGCCCATCCGGAGACGCGTCTGGCGGTTCGGATGGATGCAATGGACCGCGGCACACGACGCGAGCCAAAAGCTCACGGAGGTGGAGGCGGGCTGGTGAGCACCGCCCACGACTATCACCGCTTCACGCAGATGCTGTTGCGCGGCGGCGAACTGGACGGCGTCCGCATCCTCGCGCCGGGCACGGTGAGGTACATGGCCAGCAATCATCTTCCGGGGGGAGTCGACCTCACCGCGTTCGCTCGTCCGCTGTTCGCCGAGACAACATTCGACGGCGTGGGATTCGGCCTCGGGGTCAGCGTCTGCATCGATCCGGTCAAGGCCCGTGTTCCCGGCAGCGTCGGCGAGTACGCATGGGGTGGCGCGGCCAGCACCGCCTTCTGGATTGATCCGGTTCAAGACCTCACAGTGCAGTTCTTCACCCAGCTATTGCCGAGCAGCACCCACCCCATCCGCAGCCAGCTCAAGCAACTCGTCTACCAGTCCATCATCGACTGACGACGAGGACGAGCGCTCGCTACTGCGCGGAACTGCTCGCCGGAGACACAGCAAACGCTGCCCAACGGCTGTTGGCTGCAATCGACCCGTCGGCGTAGGTGAACTGTGCTCCAAGCCCGTGCTGGTCGAGATCGGCCAGCGCTACGTCGCCGCGGACCATCGCTGCCTTCGTCCACACTTCGGCCCACGCCGCCGAACCGGCGATCACCGTCACCGCGACGATCTCGCGAGCGTGGTGAATGGGTCGAGCGCTCGCCGGATCGAGCAGATGATGGAGGGTGACGCCGTCGTCACCACGCCACGTGCGGCGATGCGTTCCCGAAGTAGCGACGCCGCCGGCGACCATCACCAACTGGCAGGACTCGCAGTTATCGTCCGGCGGATCGGCGACGCCGATCACCCAGCCGCCCTCCTGTGGGGCGGCGCCGCGCACGGCGACATCCCCACCGATCGACACCGATGCGCCGCGGGCGCCTGCATTCAGCAGTTCGCCGACCACCAGATCAGCGGCCAGTCCTTTGCCGATCCCGCCGGCATCGAGACACATGCCCACCGGCACGGTCACGCCGTTGCGAGTCTCGTCGATCCACACCTGGTCGAGATCGCCACGAAGCGACGCCCCCTTCGGCAACGACGTGACAGCGGTGGAGTCGTGCCAGCTGGCCGCGTAGCCAAGGCCGACCAATGGTGAAAGCAACGTCGGATCGAACGCGCCGTCGGTCACTCTCCAACCATCGACCATCGCTTGCACGAGTACCACAGTCGTCGGGTCGACGAGGACGGTCGTCGACCCGGCGCTGTGGTTCAGGCGGCTGATGTCGCTCACTGGTTTGAAGCGACTCCAGCATTGCTCGAGATGATCGATCGACGTTCTTGCCAGTTCGAGCAGGGCCGGGGAGCCACCGACGATGACGGAATCGACGGTGCATCCCATGGCCCGCCACGATCCGGTGTGAACATCGGTCGTCACAGCGGCTCAGCCTGAGGTCTTGGTTGTGATGTTGGAATTCGTGCTACCGGTCGCGACTTGAATCGGGACCACTTCGACGGGCACCGCAACCGGGATGGTCACCGGCGGCACGGTTGTCGGCCGGCCCGCTGGCGTTGAATTCGTCGTCGGAGCCGCTGTCGTGGGGACCGTCGGAAGAGGCGTCGCGGCGATGGCCGGTTGGGCCGTCGCCGTACCCTGATCAGCCGCGGGCTGCGGCCAGCCCATATAGGTCACCAGTCCGAACATCGCCGTGGTCGACAAGCCGCCAACGAGGATCTTCGCAGCCAGTGCCGGTCGACCTCGCTCCTTCGACGGCTTCCGCAGTGCGGCCAACCGCTCGGCTGCGGCCGCCGAGACTGCCTCACGCGAGCGTGCGGGATCGGCCACCGGACTGTTGCCCGCCGCGGGCGGCGGAAGGTCAGTCATCGCTACCGCCACCATTGTCGTCGTCGCCACCGTGACCGCTGTTGTCGTCGCTGCCATGGTCGTCGACCGAGATGCTGGTGACAGAGTCGTCACCGGATCGGGCAGACACCGTGACGACGCCGAACAACAGGTTGGCGTGGAACTCGGCTTCTTGATCGCCCGACTGCAGCTTGATCTCGACGTTGTTCGAATCGTCCGTCTCGGACTCGGTCACGACCCAACCGTCGGCCGGGGTGATGGCGACAATCCTCAACACATCGCCGGCGGTGTCGAGAGTGACAGTGCCGGCGCTGCCGATGGCGTACGCCACCTGGGTGCCAGAAGGCGCCACGGCCGGGATGGCCGGAGCGGCTTGCGTCGCGACGGTCGTAGGAACGACTGAGGCATCCGTGGTCCTGGATGCGGCCGCCTGCTGGTTCTGCGCCGCGTCGATCGAGAGTGAGGTGGGTGTGGCACTGCTGTCGAGCACCTGGGTGTTCACCAGAGCAGCAGCCGATCCGGCAACCAGCACTCCGGCAACCGAGATCATCATCGCAACCTTTGTTTTCATGTATCCCAACGTACGGGTACGCACTCCAAGGGACGGGGGACGAATATCCAAGATTTGTCCAAGAAGCCCGGAAGAGCTCGGCGTGGTTGTCACAATGTGCGGGTGAACCTGCTGCTGGTCGAGGACGACAAGGCCATCGCCGATTCGCTGGTCGAAGGCCTCACGTCCGCCGGCTACACGGTTGTTCACGTCACCACCGGCGAAGCAGCGCTGGCCGAACACGGCTACGAAATGGTGCTGCTCGATCTCGGCCTGCCCGACATGGACGGCCGCGATGTGTGTCGCGAGCTCCGGCAGCGGTCGTCGATTCCCATCATCATGCTGACCGCGCGAGGCGAGGAGTTCGACCGCGTGCTGGGCCTCGAGCTCGGCGCCGACGACTACGTGACGAAACCGTTCAGCCTGCGCGAGCTCGTGGCCCGAGTTCGTGCGGTCGGCCGGCGGGCGCACGATGGGCAACCCGCCGCCGACGACCGCGAAATCTCTGGGCCACAGGTGATCGGCGCGATGGAGCTGGACCGGCGCACCCGCCGCTTGCGGATCGATCATGAAGAGATCTCGCTGACCGCGAAGGAGTTCGATCTGCTGGCGTACCTGGCCAACGACGTCGGTGCGGTGCACACGCGCACCGAGATCTTGGAGACGGTGTGGGATGCACACTGGTACGGACCCACCAAGACGGTCGACGCCCACGTCGCTTCCCTCCGCAAGAAGCTCGGAGACCCGCGCTGGATCGAGGCGGTTCGCGGCGTTGGTTTCCGGTTGGAACCCCCGTCGTGAGATGGCGACTGGTCGCCGCTTTCGTCGGCGTGATGGTCGTCATCCTGGCGGCACAGAACATCCCGTTGGCCCAGTACCTCCGAACCGTCGAGTCCGAGCGAGTCGTCGCCAGCATCGAACGAGACGCTTTCATCCTCGCCGGCAGCTCGGAAGATGCCCTGTCCGGCGAAGGTGCGCAGCAGGATCCCAATGCCCTGCAATCCACCGTTGATGTCTATCGGGCGAGAACTGGAGCGCTCGTCGTGGTCACCGACAAATCGGGAACGGCGATCGCTGTGTCGGGAGACGAGGGCCGGCGGGGTGACGACTACTCCACTCGCCCGGAGATCGCCGCTGCACTCAAGGGCGGGCCCGTCTCGGGCCGCAGGTCGTCGGACACTTTGGGGGGCGACATTGTCTACGTCGCCGTGCCCGTCCTGTCGGGTGCACTGCCTGTCGGTGTGGTGCGCCTCACGTATCCGGCTGCAAAGATCGACGATCGCGTCGCCGGCAAGGTCCGCGGCATCCTCGCCGTCGGGTTGATCTCGTTGGCCACCACTGCGCTGGCGGCGGCCATATTGGCCAGCACAATCGTGCGACCGTTACGCCGCCTGCAACGAGCCACCGAGCAGGTCGCAGCCGGCGACTTCGAAAGCCGCGCCGAGGTCGACGAAGGCGGTCCCGAGATCCGTGGACTCGCGGCGTCGTTCAACACCATGACCGAACGGATCGCGTCGTTGGTCGAGCGTCAGCGGTCGTTCGCCGGGGACGCCTCGCACCAGCTGCGCACCCCGTTGACGGCGCTGCGACTGCAGCTCGAACGCGCCGCCACCAACATCGACACCGATCCCGTCGCGGCGCGCGACGACATCGAGGCGGCCAGCCAGGAAACCGAGCGGCTCCAGCGACTTGTCGAGGGTCTGTTGATGCTTGCGAGAGCAGAACAGGGCACGCTGGCGAGCGAACCCATCGACGTCGCTGCAGTTGTAGCGGAACGGGTCGCAATTTGGTCGCCGCTCGCCGAGGAGCGTGGCGTCGCCCTGATGGAAGGCCACATTGCGGCGGTTACGGCGACTGGTGTGCACGGCGCGCTCGAACAGATCGTCGACAACTTCATCGACAATGCGCTCAACGTCAGCGGTCCGGGCAACGAGATCACCGTCTCCGCCACTGCCGTCGACGGGTGGGCGGTCATCAGCGTTGCCGATCGCGGCCCCGGCATGCCGACCGATCAACTACGTCACGCCTTCGATCGGTTCTGGCGATCCTCCACCGCTGAGCACGGCGGGTCCGGCCTCGGGCTGGCCATCGTGCGTCAACTCGCAGAGGCCAGCGGAGGTCATGTTGCACTGGCCAACCGCGAAGGCGGCGGGCTCGACGCCGGCGTGCGCTTACCGCTTGCGTAGCGTCACGACTCGATTCAACAGCAGGTCGAGATGCCCCCACGTGATGCAGTAGTTGCTGTCGTACGCGCCGCTGTGATGCACCGAGTGATGCTCCTTCGACAGCACGATTCCGTTTCGCTGGGCCATCGCTACGAACCTGGGTACGACGGGCATGTGAGCCCACTTGTGCAGCTGGTTGGTCATGATGACGCCGCCGACCAGGCCGATGATGAAGACGCCGACATAGGGATGGTGTGTGACTTCGAGAAAGAAGAAGGTAGGAATGATCACCGGCAGACAGACGAACACGTTGTCTGCATTGACCGCGATGAAGTCGCCGCGCGTCATCTCCATGGGATCGACGTGATGGTCTCGGAACGGCTTGACGAACTTCTGGCCGATCACCGGCGTGTCGGGCGAGCCGAAGTTGTCGAGCAGGAAGTGGACAACGCCGGAGGCGAGATCGGCGACTGCGTACGCCGCCAGCACGAGGCCGATTACGAGGAGAGCGATCGGCCAAGACAAACGATCTGCGACCTCTCCGACAACTCGCCAGGCCAGCGCTCCGGCGAAGCCGATGAACGCGGCAACCGACACGAGTTCGAAAACTCGGTGGCTCCTCGGGTAGTCGTACGTTCCCAGCACTGTTCGATCATTACCTCCGTCAGACGGCGATCGCTACCCAAAGCGTAGGTGTGACCACTTGGTCGATTCGTCACACCGCGGTTGCGAGCCACCAATGTGCGGCCACCAACTCAGCGACGATCACCTCCGTCAGCAGGGCGACGACGGGATCGTCGTCTCCCGGGTACCGCACGCTCGCACCGGCACCATGCGGTTCGCCGCCGACGGTCACGACGTGGCTGCGGCGATCCGTCATCCACTTCAGGGCGGCGTCGTCGAACCGCGATCCGGTGAACAGCAGGGCGCGGTAGTCGAGCGTCTTGGTCAGATAGACGTCGACGTGGCTCCAGTCACCCGTCTCACAGCCGTCGGCGGCGCGGCGCGGGCCTTCGCGAACCATCAGCGCACCCTGCAACGCGGAGCCGAGCCGTTCGGCCGGGGCCAGCAGCCAAATGCCTTCAGTGCCCTCGATGGATTCAATCGCGGCCGGCAACCAGCCATCGCGACGATCGAGAAGATACGCGATAGCTGCCGCGCTTCGACGAACACGTTCTCCGAGCCGGAGGTCGGCACCGGTCAGTTGGACCTCCAGTGCGAGGAGAGCCACCAGCGTGTGAAGGTACGTGCGACAGGCGACGCCGCTGGCCTCGATGCCGGCGCGCATCGGCACGACGTGTTGGGCAGGCAACTGAATCGACGGGTCGTTGGTGAGCGCGATCGTGTGGCTGACACCTGCGTGGGTCTCCAACACGCCGACGGTCTCTGCAGTTCGGCCGGATGCCGTGATCGCGATGATCGTCAGATCCGGTGACGGAGGCATGGTCACTTCCACCGATGCAAGTTCCGCGACGGCGGGCATCCCATGACGACGAAGGCGGCGCGCGGCAACATCGGCGGCGAACCACGAGGATCCCATTCCAGTCAGCACGATCGGGCCCGCAGGCAGCGTTGGCCACGTGGGAAGCTCGTCGAGCAGGCCGAGCAAGGTGGCCGGCTTGGCCTCGAGATCGGCGAGGAATGCAACCGGATCCACTACTGCACTCCGAGCAGGCCGGGCAGCGCGGCATCGGCCACATATCGCCAATGCGGTAGGTATTGAATGGAGTACGCGTATTCGTGCAGCTCCTGGGCAACACGAAAAGCGAGCATCAATCCGTCTGCGATGTTGTGCGTCGCCGAATAGCTGTCGAGCGCTGCCCTGGTGGCAGCCACCGTGAACTTCGCGACATCATCCGCACGATCGGGTCGACGCCGTTTGACGACCACGGCACCTACATGCTCGATCGATTGCACCATCGAGGCGACGTCACGCAACGGACACTGCGGTCGCGTCCTGCGTGCGGGATCCTGCAAGGGATTGCCGTCGAAATCGTTCACGACCATCACATCGCCGGAGCGGAGGAACTGCCCCGCGTGAAGATCGCCATGGATCCGGTGTCCAGGCACCTCGCCGATGTCGCGCAATGGTTGCAGCACAGAACCGACTCGCCGGTCGTCCAGCCACTCCAATCCTTCGAGCCGATCCTTCGCCAATTGCAGATCGTCCATCGCCTGCTCGGCCACGGCACCGGTTGCGATCATCGACGGCTCGAGATCGGCCAGCGCGGTGTGCAGACGAGCCGTGATGGCTCCCATCCGGTTGCCGGATCCGACCACATCGTCGAACGGCAGCTTGTCGTCGAGCCACGCCTCGACATCGTCGACGTACCAGTCCCACCCGTCCAACGCGTCGGGCAGGTATGACGTGACGATCGCATGCACCACACCATCTCGCTCCTCGACGCCCACGAACGGGGGCATCTCATCGAAGCCCGCTTCGACCAGATGTCGAATCAACTGCACCCCGGGATGCGGAACGGGCACCGGCGGCTTCAGCCATTTGACGACCACTGTCTCGTCGACAACGACGCTGAAATTGGACTGGTCGACGATGATCGGCCGCTCGGACGAGAACTCTCGAGCGAGCAATCGTTGTGCCAGCTCGATCGAGGCGCCGGGTATCACGCTAGAACGGTAGTCATGGCCACGTTCTTGTTCATGCCGGAAAGCGCCTATGGGCCGACCAACAACTGCGTCGGCATCGGCAACATCCTACGCAAGCAAGGCCACAAGGTGGTGTTCGCAGCCGAGGCTTCGTGGGCCGGACGACTGGAGCCACTCGGTTTCGTCGAAGACCTCGTCGACCTCGCTCCACCGCCGCCTCTCGACGCGCCCGAGCAGGCCGCCGGTCAGTTCTGGACCGACTTCATCCGCGAGACGAAGCCCGTCTTCCGCACGTCGACGTTCGATCAACTCACCGGTTTCATGCAACCGACATGGCAGGCACTCATAGAGGGGGCGATGTACTGCGAGCCGCAGTTGAAGGAGATCATCGACCGTCAGCGGCCCGACGTGATCATCGAGGACAATGTCAACTGCTTTCCCGCGTTGACCACAGCCGGCGTCCCATTCGTGCGGATCGTCAGCTGTCAGCCATTGGAGATGAAGGGCCCCAATGTCCCTCCGACGTACAGCGGTCTGCCGGCTGGCGATCGCAGTGGATGGGCCGCGTTTCGTGACGAGTACGACCGTACGCACCGACCTATGTGGCAGAGCTACAACGACTGGGTGCAGTCGTGCGGTGCCAGCCCGCTGTCGGATCTCGAGTTCATCCACGAGAGCACGCACCTCAACCTGTACACCTACCCAGAGGTGATCGACTACACCGACACGCGGCCGCTCGGCTCCACGTGGCATCGCCTCGACTCATCGGTGCGAGCCACCGACGCGCCGTTCGCGGTTCCTGCGGAACTTGCGACTGCCGAATCCGGCACCAGCAGCGCTTTGATCTACCTGTCACTCGGTTCGCTCGGTTCGGCTGATGTCGAGTTGATGCAACGCCTCATCGATGTGCTTGGCCGCACACCGCACCGATACATCGTCTCGAAAGGCCCACTCCACGCTGCCTTCGATCTACCAGCCAACATGTGGGGCGCGCAGCAGGTACCGCAGACCAATGTGTTGCCAGAGGTCGATCTGGTGATCACCCATGGCGGCAACAACACCACAACCGAGAGCTTCCACTTCGGCAAGCCGATGGTATTGCTGCCGCTCTTCTGGGATCAATACGACAACGCCCAGCGTGTGCACGAGACTGGCTACGGAGTGCGATTGTCGACGTACGGGTTCGAGGACGGCGAATTGACCGGAGCCGTGGACCGGCTTCTGGCCGACGACGCTCTGCAGACACGAATGGCTGCGAATGCGGCCGTCATCCGCTCGCGCGATGGCACGCAGCGCGCCGCCGATCTCATCGCGGCCGTCGCCCGCTGAGGCTTCTACATGGCCGCTCGTCCGGCAACGCCTGCTGGGGGCGGTAGAATCAGTTCCACTCTTGCCGGTCCTCGACGACGTCCGACACGGGCGTACGAAACCAACAGTGAAGGACCGTAATGACCACTCCGAAGACTCGTCCACCCACGAAGCGAGCGAAGGCAGCGGCATTGGCCGCCGAAGACCTCACGACCAGCGAGGGCGTAGCTCAGTCGATCCGCACCGAGTCGATCGACCTCACTCCGTCGGTCAATCGCATCATGAATGCCGGCCTCCACGAAGCCGCAGCGATGAAGGCCATCACGCTGTTCCGTCAATCACTGGGCGTTCCGGGCGACCCGCACCGCTACCCCGATGCCGCCATCGAAGCCGGCCGCAAGGTCAAAGAAGTCGTCTCCAAGTAGTCATTGCCGACGCAAGGCAGCGGTCGGGCCAGAGGGCGAGCTTCGTTCACGTGCATCACAGCGACGACAGCGCCGCGGCAGTGGTGTTGGCCGGTGGTAGATCGTCGCGCATGGGCACCCCGAAAGCGGCGTTGGAATGGCACGGCTCGACGCTGCTGTACCGCACGACCGCGCTCCTCGCCCGCACGGTGAACGGGCCGGTTCTGGTTGTTGCCGCGCCCGGGCAGGAACTGCCCGACCTTCCGAGTGGAGTGCGTGTCGTCGAAGATCCGATCGAAGGCTTGGGCCCGATGCGCGGCATTGCCACTGGATTGTCGGCGGTAGCCGATGAGGTTCCAACCGCGTTCGTCTGCTCGACGGATCTGCCGTTCCTGCATCCGGCGTTCGTCCGACGGGTGCTGCGCGAGTTTGCGAACATCGACACCGACGTCGTGCTGCCAACGGCGCGCGGCTTTCGACAGCCGCTTGCAGCCGCCTATCGGACAAAGTTGGGCGGGCTGATCGCGGACCTTGCTGCCGGTGGAGACCTGCGACCCGGGATGCTGTTCGAGCACTGTCGAATGCACCAACTCGGCGACGATGAGTTGCTCACCGATGACAACTTGGCACGTTGGGATCCGGAGCTCGACTCGGTGGTCAACGTGAACTCCCCCGATGACTACGCGGCTGCGCGCCGACGACCGGGCGCGGAGGTCACGGTGCAGTGCTTCGGCGCGCTGGCATCCGACGGCCGCCGCGGTCCACGCACGATTCGAGCCGCGACGCTCGGTGACGCGGCCGGCGCTGTTGGGATCGATCTGGACAACTACGTCATGGCAGCCCTCAACGGCGATCTGATGACGCGGGATCCGCAACTTCCTCTGGTGGCCGGCGACTCCGTCGCGCTCCTGTCGGCGGACGCCGGGGGCTGATCCGGACGTACAATCTCCGGTGTGGCGCCTGGTGGATATTTCGGACAGGCCCTCATCGTCGACATCGAGGGTCGTGCAGCGACAGGATCGCCACTGCGGCTCGACGAGCTGGTGCTCCGGGCGTACCTCGGCGGCGTGGGACTGGGCACGTGGCTGCTGCATCGCCTCGCTCCACCACGTGTCGATCCGCTGGCACCCGAGGCACCGTTGGCCTTCGTCTTCTCGCCATTGGTCGGCACGCCACTCACCACCAGCGCGAAGTTCGCGGTAGTCGCCAAATCCCCCCTGACGGGGCTGATCACCGACGCCTTGGCGTCGAGCCAGTTCGCCATCTCGGGCAAGCTCACGGGCAACGACGCGATCGTCATCCGCGGGCGCGCCGACGTGCTCTCCGTGCTCTTGATCTCGGCCGATGGCGTACGGCTGGAGCCGGCTCCCGAACTGGCCGGGATGGCAGCCGCCGAGGCCGAGGCATCGCTGAAGAAGCGATGTGGGCGCGGCTGGCGAACCGCTGCCATTGGACCCGCTGGTGAACGCGGCGTCCGATACGCGACGATCAGCCACGACGGCCGGCACGCCGGCCGAGGCGGCCTCGGAGCTGTACTCGGTGCCAAGAACATCAAGGCCGTGTTGGTCAGGGCCGGAGCGAAGGTCAATGTCGCCCATCCAGATGAGGTACTGGCCGCGGCGAAAGATCTGCGGGCACGAAGTTTCGGCCCCGCGACCCAGAAGTACCGTGAGCTGGGAACCCTTGCCAATCTGTTGGCGTTCAACGCCGTGTCCACGCTGCCGACGCGCAACTTCACCGCAGCGACCTTCGAGGGCGCGCCGCGACTGGCCGCCGAGGACCTGCAGCAGATGCGCGAGGTTGCGCGCAACAGTTGCGCGTCGTGTTCGATCGGGTGCGAGCACATCTACTCGCGCAAAGATGGCGGCACCCAGCGAATGGAATACGAGAACGTCTTTGCGCTCGGTCCGCTCTGCGGCGTCTCCGACCCCGATGACGTGTTCGCCGCAAGCGCCCGGTGCGATGAGCTCGGCATCGACACCATCTCCGCCGGGGGAACGATCGCGTGGGCGATGGAATGTGTCGAGCGCGGCCTGATCGACGCACCGTGGCTGAAGTTCGGCGAGGGAGCAGCCGTCCTGCGAGCACTCGATGCGATCGGCGCCCGCGAACCCGGTCTCGGCGAGCTGCTCGCGCAAGGCTCACGTCGCGCCGCGGGCGTCGTCGGTTGCGACTCGATCGACTTCGCGCCGCAGGTGAAGGGGCTGGAGCTGCCGGGGTACGAGCCACGGACGCTGCAGGCGATGGCGCTCGGCCTCGCAGTCAACTCTCGTGGCGCCGATCACAATCGCTCCGGCGCGTACGAAGCGGATCTCTCCGGTGTGGTCGACCGTCTCGACGGGGGCGACGCGCACGTTGCAGCAGCAATCGGCACGGAGGATCGGGCCGCAGTCATGGACTCGATGATCCTCTGCAAGTTCCTGCGCGGTGTGTTCGCTGACCCGTTCACCGAGTGGGCTGCCCTGCTCGCTTCAGTCACCGGATGGGACATCGATGCCCAGGAGCTTCGGTCGACGGCGCAACGAATCGTCATTGCCAAGCGGGTGTTCAATCAACGCGAGGGCGCCACGTCCGCCGACGATCGGCTGCCGACGCGCATGCTTGAGACCCCGCTCGAACTCGACTCGGGACGGGTCGCTACGCTCACCGCGTCGCGCCTGCAGGCAATGATCGATGGCTACTACGCTGCGCGCGGACTCGACGCCTCGGGGTGTGCGGAGCCGGGCGAAGTGGCCGACCTCCTGCTAGAGCACTGAACGACACGGCTCAGCTACCATCGCCGCGGTGCAGCAAATGACAACGGCAGTGCGAACCGTCACCGTCGAGATCGATGGACAATCGGTGACGACAGCCGAGGGCACGACGATCTACAACGCGGCGAAGCAAATTGGCGTCGACATCCCGGTGCTGTGCCACAACGAGCGGTACGACCCGGTGGGCGTATGCCGAATGTGCGTCGTCGACACCGGGGGTCGCGCATTCGCAGCCGCCTGTGTGCGCCCGTGCGACGACAAGATGGTGGTCAAGACCTCCACTCCCGAGGTCGTACGCGCCCGCGCCGTGCTGACCGAGCTGCTGGTCTCCGACCAGCCTCCACGCGACGAGGACCCCAAACAGACCACAACGGGCGACAACATGTTGCTGGACTTGGCGGACTCGCTTGGCATCTCCCGCGAGACCTCCGCCATGCCCGGCGGCTCGGGCCGAGGGGTCGACTCGTCCAACCCGGTGATCGATGTCAACCATGACGCCTGCATCCTGTGCGACCGGTGCGTTCGCGCCTGCGACGACATCCAGGGCAACGACGTGATCGGCCGCTCGGGCAAGGGTTACACCACCAGGATCGCGTTCGATCTCAACGATCCCATGGGGAAGAGCTCATGCGTCACGTGTGGCGAGTGCGTGCAGGCCTGCCCAACCGGGGCGCTCACCAACAAGGCCATTCGCGGTGTGCCGATCCGGCCGCGCGACGAGCTCGACGCGGTGCACAGCGTCTGCCCGTATTGCGGTGTTGGCTGCGCGCTTACCTACTACGTCGATCGCGAGCTCGACGCCATCTCGTTCGCCGAGGGACGTGACCAGCCTGGGTCGCAGAGCAGGCTGTGCGTCAAGGGCCGTTATGGGTGGGACTACGCCGCCTCGCCACAGCGCCTCACGGTGCCACTGATTCGCGTCGAGTCGTCGTACCCGAAGGGCCCGTTGTCGGCCGATGTGCGCGGGGACGGGCACGGGGGCACGCACAACGACCGCGGCAAAGATGGCCTGCGCGGTACCGCGACTGGCGGTCGGAAAGACGAGCGACCCGGCAAGGATCGCGGCCGTAAGCCCGGCGGGCTGGTCGATTACGACGAGGTGCTCCCGCACTTCCGTGAGGCCACGTGGGACGAGGCGCTCGACCTGATCGCCCGCCGGCTCACAGAGATCCACGCCGCGAGTGGACCGAAGGCGCTCGCCGGCTTCGGTTCGGCAAAGTGTTCCAACGAAGAGGCCTACCTCTTCCAGAAGCTGTTCCGCACCGGCTTCGGCACGAACAACATCGACCACTGCACCAGGTTGTGCCACGCATCGTCGGTTGCGGCTCTGTTCGAGGGCGTCGGTTCTGCTGCGGTGTCGACCACCTACGGCGATGTCGTCAATGCCGACGTGGTCATCATCACCGGCTCGAATCCGACGGCGAACCACCCGGTCGCCAGCTCCTTCTTCAAACAGGCGCGCCGCCGGGGCACGAAGATCATCTACGTCGACCCCCGTGCCTCGACCGTGGCCGAGCACGCCGACATCTTCGTGCAGCTCAAGCCGGGTACCGACGTCGCGTTCTACAACTCGATCATGCACGAGATCATCCGGCTCGGGCTCATCGACCACCAATTCATCGCCAACCGCGTGTCGAACTACGAGGAGCTCGCAAGCACCGTCGCCGACTACCCGCCCGAGCGCGCCGCGCAGATCACCGGCGTCGACGCCGACATCATCCGCAACGTCGCCAAGACGTGGGGCGAGGCCGGTGCCGCCATCGTCTTTTGGGGCATGGGCATCTCCCAGCACACCACCGGCACCGACAACGCCCGATGCCTCATCGCATTGTGCTCGATCACCGGGAACGTCGGGCGACCCGGCACCGGTCTGCACCCCCTGCGCGGGCAGAACAACGTCCAGGGCGCATCCGACGCCGGACTGATCCCGATGTTCTACCCCGACTACCAAGGCGTCGATCAGCAGGCAGTGCAGCAGCGCTTCGAGCAGGCGTGGGCCACACCCCTCAACCCCAACCGCGGCCTCACCGTCACCGAGATCATCCACTCGGTCCTGCAGCCCAACGGGGTGCGCGGGATGTACATGCTGGGCGAGAACCCGTTCCTGTCCGACCCCAACATCAACAAGGTGCGCAAGGCGCTGACGGCGCTCGACTTCCTGGTGGTGCAAGACATCTTCCTGACCGAGACGGCAGAGTTCGCCGACGTGATCCTGCCGGCAACGTCCTACCTCGAAAAAGACGGTACATACACCAACACCGACCGCCGCGTGCAGCTCGGCCGCAAGGTGATGGAACCGCCAGGCCAGGCCCGCGTCGACTGGCAGATCGTGCAAGACATCGCCAAGCGCATCGGACTGCGATGGAACTATCAGTCGCCGTCCGAGGTGTTCGACGAGATGGTCGCTCTCATGCCGTCGTACAAGAACCTGTCGCATGGCAACCTCGGCATGTCGGGCAAGCTCTACCCGAACGCCGACCCCGAGCATTCCGACGGCACCATCGTGATGTTCGACGAACGGTTCAACACTGGCGACGGCCTCGCCCACCTCAAACCAGCGCAGTGGCTCCCGCCGAAGGAGCTTCCCGACTTCGAGTACCCGTTGGTGCTCAACACCGGGCGGCTGCTCGAGCACTGGCACACGGGATCGATGACCCGTCGGTCGTTCGCACTCGACGCCATCGCCCCTAGGGCCGAGGTGTACATGCACCCGAAGGATGCCGCCGACCGTGGGCTGGTTCACGGCGAGATGGTGCGGGCGCGCTCGCGACGGGGGTCGATCGAGTTGATCCTGCGTGTCAGCCACCGCGAACAGCTCGGTAACTGCTTCATCCCCTTCCACTTCCGAGAGGCTGCGGCAAACCTGCTGACGATCGACGAGATCGATCCCATCGGGAAGATCCCCGAGTTCAAGTTCTGCGCCGTCCAGGTGGAGCAGTTGCACGCCATGTCTTCAGAAGAATCGTCGACCACGACCGACAGCGCGCCCGCATGACAGAGCTCACCGAGCAACGGGTCGAGCTACGCGCGCGCCGGGTGCCGGGAGTCGAAGCGAGGGCGGGCAAGTTTCCTGGGCCGTCGCTGATCCCGGCGCTCAACACCATCCAATCCCGGCTTGGCTGGCTGCCTCGCGGGGATCTCGAGCAACTGTCTCGCGACTCTCGTCGACCGCTGTACGAGATCGAAGGGTTGGTCTCGTTCTATCCTCACTTCCGCACCACACCGCCAGCAAAGGTAACCGTCAACGCATGCCACGACTTGTCGTGCTTCCTTCGCGGCGGGGATGCTCGAATCACCAAGCTACGTGAGCGTTACGCCGACGATTCCGACGTCGAGATCACCGAGGTCTCGTGCCTCGGGCGCTGCGAAATCGCACCAGCGGCCGCCGTCAATGATCGGCCGGCACAACTCGGCGAAGTGGGCAAACTGGTCGAAGACGCCCGCGGCGACGGCGTCGGCGTTGCAGCAGCACAGACGCGTATCGAGCCGTGGCCCAACGACCCGTACGCGGTTGGATCCTCGATCGCGGACCGGTATGCATCGCTGCGGGCATTGCTCGCAAACGAGGTCGACGCCGACCACGTCATCGAGACGCTCAAGGACTCAGGCTTGCGGGGGATGGGCGGCGCCGGCTTCCCCACGGGACAGAAATGGGCCATCGTGCGCGACGCCCAGCCGACAGGCAGCAAGTACGCAATCTGCAATGCCGACGAGTCCGAGCCGGGCACGTTCAAGGATCGTCAGATCCTGGCAACGCAGCCGCATCTCGTGCTGGAGGGCTTGCTGCTCGGCATGGCGGTGATCGGTGCCGAGGAGGGCTGGGTTTTCATCCGCCACGAGTACGGTCCCGAAGAGCACGTGCTACGCGCCGAGATCGACGCCATTCGTGCCGAAGGGATCATCGGTCCCGACGCCTGCGGAAGTGGACGACGCCTCGACGTCGACGTGTTCGTGTCCCCCGGTGGTTACATCCTCGGCGAGGAGACCGCGCTGCTCGAGTGCATGGAGGGCCACCGCGGTGAACCGCGCAACAAGCCTCCCTTCCCCGGCAACTACGGATTGCACGGCAGGCCGACCCTGATCAACTCTGTCGAGACGCTCGCCGACGTGCCGGTGATCGTGCAGCGTGGCGCGCAGTGGTGGGCCGACCAGGGCGTTGGCGACTCGGTTGGGTGGAAGTTCTTCGCCGTGTCCGGCCATGTCGAACGGCCCGACGTGTACGTCGTTCCGATGGGTACGACCGTTCGCGAGTTGATCGCGCTTGCTGGTGGGGTCACCGGGGCCGGGACGGTCGGTGCGGTGCAGCCAGGCGGCGCGTCGTCGAACCTGATCGGCCCCGACCGACTCGACTTGCGGCTCGACTTCGACAGCGCCGCGAAGGCGGGAACCATGCTCGGTTCCGGCGCGTTGGTGGTCATGGCCGAGGGCACGAACCTGTTGGCAGCATCCACCAACGTGTTGCGTTTCTTCCGCAACGAGTCGTGCGGGAAATGCGTGCCATGTCGAGTCGGCTCGACGAAGGCCCACGAGTTGCTGCAGCAGATCGTCGAGTCGGGAGCGACCAGTGTTGACGAGCCGACACGCAACCGGATCCTCGAGCTCGAAGAGGTCATGCGCAAGACGTCGATATGCGGGCTTGGCCAGGTCGCCCTCGGGCCGGTGGTCAGCGTGATGGGCTTCAACAAGGGAGGCGCCGTGGCGGCAGAACAGGCGCAGGCGACCAAGCCCACATCGTGAGCGGACGCGAGTTCTTCACCGCCATCACCGTGTCCGAGGCGATGGCCGGCTTCCGCCCTTCGCGACGCACTGCCATCGAATCGATTGCGCTTGCTGAGGCGCTGGGACGGGTGTTGGGCAGCGATGCAATTGCGGTCGACGCACTACCAGGCTTTCCGCGAGCGACGGTCGACGGCTTCGCAGTGCGCGCGGCCGACACGTATGGCGCCTCAGAGGGCTTGGCCTCGTATCTCGACCTGGCCGGCGCGGTCCGCATGGGCGCCTCCGCGGATGTCCCAGTTTCTACGGGCACTTGCGTTGCCATCCCCACCGGCGCGGTGATCCCCGATGGCGCCGATGCAGTCGTGATGGTCGAGTACACCGCCGAGTCGATGCCGGGCACGATCGAGGTGACCCGTCCGGTTGCCCCCGGAGCCGGGCTGGTGCGCGCCGACGAGGACGTGGCGGCTGGGGAGGTGCTGGTGGCCGCAGGACGACCGCTGCGATCATCGGAGCTCGGGTTGCTCGCCGCGGCCGGCGTGACGACGGTCGATGTGCGCGCCCGCCCGCAAGTGGCGATCATCTCGACTGGCGACGAGGTGGTGCCACCATCCACCACCACGTTGGCATCAGGACAGGTTCGCGATGCCACTGCCTCGGCGCTCGCTGGCCTCGTGCAGGAGGCGGGCGGCGATCCGATCGTGGTTGGGATCGTCCCGGACGATCGCAACGCTCTGAAAGCCGTCCTGCGTGAGGTGCTCGACCACGTCGATCTCGTAGTGGTCTCGGCGGGGTCATCAGTGGGAGCCCGCGACGAGACCGCCGGTGCAGTGGCCGCGCTGGGCAAGATCTGGTGCCACGGTCTGGCGATCAAACCAGGCAAGCCGACCCTGCTGGCCGAGTGCAATGGCGTGCCGGTGATCGGGCTACCCGGAAACCCGCTGTCCGCGCTCGTGGTCTTTCGACTGATCGGGACAAGTGTCGTCTGGAGGTTGGCCGGATGCGAGACACCGCCGCCGGATCCCAACACGCGTGCCCGGCTGTCGCGCGATGTGCCCTCGGCAGCCGGACGCGTTGACGTCGTTCAAGTCGCAGTGCGCGACGGAGTGGCCGAGCCCCTGTTCGGGCCATCAGCGCTGCTTTCCGTGCTGACCCGAGCGGACGGCTACATCGTGGTGCCCGAACCTGCCACCGGCCTCGACGATGGCACCGAGGTCGAGGTCACGCTGTACCGATGACCAACAGTGCCTTCATCTCCGACGTCCCAGTTGCTCGAGCGCTGTTGGCGTGGAAGGCCGCATGCGTCGCGGCAAGATGCCCGGAGCGTGTGGCGGCGGTGCGGCTGCCCGTCGGCGACGCAGTAGGCCGGGTCACCGCCGAACCGATCTGGGCGCTGCGTTCATCACCATCGTTCGATGCCGCGGCGATGGACGGGATCGCTGTGAGAGCTACAGACACGGCCGGGGCGACCGAGACGACACCGGTGCTGCTGACTGGCGATCAGTTCGAGGTCGTCGACACCGGCGATCCACTTCCCCCGGGATTCGACGCCGTGGTGATGCGCGAGTTCGTGCACCACACCGTGCAGGGACACGCCGAGCTGCGCGCTGCGGTACCTCCCTATCAGCACGTTCGCTCAATCGGCGAGGACATCACTGCGACCGAGCTGCTGCTTCCGGTCGGCCATCGACTTCGACCCGTCGACGTCGCCGCGTGTGCGGCGGCCGGTGTCACCGAGCTCATTGTGCGACGCCCTCCCCTCGTCGTGATCGTCCCGACGGGCGACGAGATCCGCCCGATCGGCAGCGCCCTCGCGCCGGGACAGATTCACGACACCAACTCACTGATGCTCGCTGCCCAGGCCCGCGAGATCGGCTGCGACGCGCAGATCACGCCGATCATTGCCGACGATCAGTTTCAGATCACCGCCGCCCTGCGCGATGCCGCCACCACCGCCGACCTCGTGATCCTGATCGCCGGCTCGAGCGCCGGACGCGACGACTACACGGCTCGCGTCGTTGCCGCTGCCGGAACACTCGCCGTGCACGGAGTCGCGGTTCGGCCCGGTCATCCCGTCGTACTCGGAATAGTTTCAGGAGACGCTGGCACTCCGGTGTTGGGCGCACCCGGCTATCCAGTGTCGGCGGCCCTCACCTTCGACATCTTCGCCGAGCCGATACTCGCGGCACTCGAAGGCACCGCACCGCGGGAACGACCCGCGACGATTGCACGGTTGGCGAGGAAGCTGCCGTCGTCGATCGGTTCCGACGACTGGGTGCGGGTTCGGCTCGGTCGCGTCGGTGACGACATCATCGCCACGCCGCTGCCCCGCGGCGCGGGGGTTCTCACATCGTTGGTACGCGCCGACGGGCTGCTCGTCGTGCCGGCGGGAGTGGAAGGCCACCACGCGGGCGAACAGGTCACGGTCCAGCTGTTGCGAGGGCTCGCTGAGATCGGTCGCACCATCGTCGCCATCGGCTCCCACGACCTCATCTTGGATGTCGCTGCCTCAGCGCTTCGCGCCGCCGACCCGTTGATCACGTTGGCCTCGTCCAACGTCGGATCGCTCGGCGGCTTGGTGGCGTTGCGCGACGGGTTGTGTCACATCGCCGGATCACACCTCCTCGATGCGGAGACCGGGGAGTACACGCTCGCCTACGTCGACCGAGTGCTCGCCGACGGCCCGGAGATAGCGATTGTTCGTCTCGTCCATCGCGATCAAGGCTTGCTCGTCGCTCCCGGCAACCCTGCTGAAGTGTCAGGAATCGACGACTTGACCCGCCCCGGTCTGCGGTATGTGAACAGGCAACGCGGCGCCGGTACTCGCGTCCTGCTGGATCACGAGCTCGCCCGTCGGGGTCTCGAGCCCACCCATATCTCCGGCTACCCGCGCGAGGAGCACACCCACCTTGCCGTCGCAGCCGCGATCGCTGCAGGGCATGCCGACACGGGCATGGGAATCCTCGCCGCGGCTCGAGCGTTCGGACTCGACTTCGTCCAGATCGCCCGCGAACCGTACGACTTGGTGCTGCGCGCCTCGATGGTCGACAGCGAACTGCTGACCCCGTTGTGGGAGCTCCTTCGACGACCCGACTTCCAGGCCGAGGTCGAAGGCCTCGGCGGCTACTCGTGCGCGGAGACCGGTCGACGAATCCGCTGAATTGCCGCCGAGGACAACAACTTCGACGAGCGCGATCATCCAACTGCGATGGTGCGGACGCGGTGGTTGCCGGAGGCGGAGGCAAGTGTTTCGATCATCGCTTCACTGTGCGCGACTGGGCTTGCCAGCCGATTCCAGCGGCCCGGCGTCCCAGTCCGGGGGCTATCCCCACCTACCATGGGCCGGTGACCGGCACCCTTGTCATCCTCCGCCACGGCGAGAGCACGTGGAATCAGCTCAACCTGTTCACCGGCTGGCACGACGTACCCCTGAACGAAAAAGGCCTGGCAGAGGGGGCCGCGGCCGGCACGACGATGGCCCAAGCGGGGCTTCGTTTCGACGTCGCTCACACCTCGGTGCTGACCCGAGCCGTCGACACCTGCAACCTTGCTCTCGACGTGATGGGTCAGGTGTGGTTACCGGTGATGCGCCATTGGAGGCTCAACGAACGTCACTACGGCGCGTTGCAGGGGCTCGACAAGAAAGCGACAACTGTGCGTCATGGAGCCGAGCAGACCAAGTTGTGGCGGCGCAGTTACGACGTTCCGCCACCCCCGGTCGACACTGACAGTCCTGAGCATCCGATCAACGACACGCGGTACCGATTGCTGCCACCCGACGTGTTGCCGGCCACCGAATGCCTCAAGGACGTCGTTGCCCGCGTGCTGCCGTATTGGCACGACGTCATCGCTCCGCAGTTGCTCACTGGACAGAATGTGTTGGTCACCGCGCACGGCAACTCGCTGCGGGCGCTGGTGATGCATCTCGAGAAGGTGCCGGTCGACGAAATCGCCCAGCTCAACATTCCGACCGGCGCGCCGCGGCAATACGAATTCGATTCTGGCTTGCGCGTGACGTCGGCCCAGTACCTTGGCGACGCCGATGCGGTGGCCGCAGCAGCCGCACGAGTTGCCGCCCAGGCCGGTGGCTGAACATCGCCCGAAACGCTCGGTACGAGCCGTGAACGCTGGATGTCTACACTCTCCGCCATGGCAAGCAAA
Organism: Ilumatobacteraceae bacterium; assembly: GCA_040006755.1. Classification (GTDB taxonomy): domain Bacteria; phylum Actinomycetota; class Acidimicrobiia; order Acidimicrobiales; family Ilumatobacteraceae; genus JAENVT01. The sequence continues at coordinate 22,699 of JBDTWJ010000026.1, forward strand.
AAGGCGTACCTCGACCACCTTCGTAAAGTTTCCCTGTTCTCCGCGTGTTCGCAGAAGGACTTGGAAAGGATTGCAAAGGCGGGCGACGAAGTTGTCATGCCGGCGGGCTCACTGATCGTCGATCAGGGTCAGACTGGGCGCGAGGCGTTCGTCGTGCTCGAGGGGTCGGTAATGGTGAAGCGCAACGGCAAAAAGGTCGCGTCGCTCGGCCCGGGCACCGTCGTGGGTGAACTGTCGCTGCTCGACCATGGTCCGCGCACGGCGACCGTCATCTGCGAATCGGACTGCACATTGCTGCTGTTGAGCCAGCGCCACTTCATGGCCGTGCTCGACGATGTGCCGTCGATGGCGCACAAGCTGTTGGCCTCGCTGGCCGGCCGCATTCGCGACCTCGACCGCCAGTACTACGGCTGAGCCAACACGCGTCGACCGACGACGCGCCGCAGATCTGCGACGAGTATCAGCACGAGCAGCAACGCAGCACCTCCAGCGGATACTGCCAGTCTCCACAGCCACACCTGTTGACCCACCCGCGTCGCACTGGATCTCACCTCGGTGATCGAGCGATCGAGTTCTGCAGGTATCAATTGCAGCGACGCGATGGTCGTGTCGAGGAGTGGCGCAGTTTCCTCGATGGAACCCGATGCCTCGGCGAGGTCGATCTCGACCTCGGCGATCGTGGCCTCGGCCTCCTTCAGGCTTTTGTTCAGATTGTCGACCCTGCCGATGAATGACGCGACGTCCAGCAATCCGCGCACGTTCGCGCTGACTTCGCGCGTCGCGACGAGGGCTTTGGATGTGCTGCCGAGTCCCTCGCCGATCACGCCGACGAGTCGCTGCAACTCGGTGGCTCCTTCAGCGGTGCTCGCGGCGAGATCGCGCGCTGTTGCCAGCGATTGCTCGGTGCGATCCAAGCCGCGCTGTGTGGCAGCAGCGACGCGGCCGATTGCGATCCAGCCGGCAATCACGGAGCCGACGATCAGCAGACCAGCTATCAGCGCAACCACACGCCAGGGCTGTCTACGCGACTGAGGCATCGCCGTCCATTGTTGTCGCGCGAGAGCGCGACGGACGGCCATGCCACAGACTCGGGTATCAGTTCCGTCGATCAGTCGACGAGTGAGTAGTGATGCTCCAGCTCGCGGCGCAGCAGTGGCGTCACGACGTGGTTGCGGTGAACCTTGGGGGCTCGCAGCACGTCGGTCTTGTCGTACGGCACAACGACGGCGCCACCTGTGTCGAGGTAGACCGGAGGGCTCAGCGGGATGTAGTGCCGAGAGTGCAGTCCACCTGGAGACACCACGCCCCAAGTCGGCTCCTCGGTGATCTCGTCGTACACCACGTCGGTGATTGTTCCGACTTCGGTGCCATGTCGATCGATTACGGGATGCCCGCTGAATTGCTTCATTTCGTCGTTCATCTGTCCTCCTCGCGAGCCACTCTGCCCGCAGATTGATGTCCGACCGCTTGTCCTACAACAGTACCCGGCAACTATCATTCCCAAACGACAGCACGGTGCAACTAGGGTCTGACCTGCCATGACCACGCACTCGGACCCTCCGCCGCCGACCTCCGAAATCGCCCGCAAACACCTGAAACCTCACCAGCTGGTCATCGCCATCGGCTGCTTCATGGGGCTGTTCACACTGGTGTCGGGGATCCTGCCGCAGATCACCAATTGGCACGACGACAACTCGCCGTCGCGCGAAGTGTTCGGTGGTATTCCCGGGGCCTTGCAGGTCGCGTTCTACACCGTGATTCCGGTCATGCTGGTGTGGGGTGCCATCGCGTTTGCCGATCGCGTTCGCAATTGGGAGCGCGGCGCACCCGAGCGCCGGCCGACCACGGCCAAGAACGTCAAACGACGCCTATCCGACTTCCGGTCCGGGGTGTACATGCGCACTTTGCTGCGCGACCCCGCTGCCGGAGTGATGCACTCGATGATCTATTTCGGGTTCCTCGCGTTGCTCGCCGTCACGACCGTGCTCGAGGTCGACCATCAGATGCCCGAGAGCGCCAAGTTCTTACATGGCAAGACATACCTCGCGTACTCCCTGTTCGGCGACCTCGCAGGTCTGGTCTTCCTCGGCGGCGTGGTGTGGGCGATCCTGCGTCGCTACGTGCAGCGCCCCTATCGCATTCGCACCAAGACCAAGCCGGAGTACGCGGCCATCCTCGGCACGTTCTTGCTGATCGGGGTTTCCGGATACTTCGCCGAGGCGTTTCGCATCTCTGCCATCGATCAACCGAGCTACGAGAAGTGGAGCTTCGTCGGTTATCCGCTCAGCAAGTTGTTCGACGGGTTGGCGCCCGACACCCTCACGACGTGGCATCAAATCACTTGGTCGCTGCATGTTGTCGGGTTCGTCGTGTTCCTCGCATTGCTACCCATCACGATGCTTCGGCACATGTTCACGTCGCCGCTCAACATGTACCTCCGCGACCGCCAGCGTCCGAAAGGCGCGATGAAGCCGATGCCGAATCTCGCCGAGACATCGCTCGAGACCTTCGGGGCTGCGGTGGTCGAGGATTTCACCTGGAAGCAGTTGCTCGACACCGATGCATGCACCATGTGCGGCCGCTGCACCAGCGTTTGCCCGGCGCACGCCACCGGCAAGCCGCTCGATCCACGTGAGATCGTGTTGAAGGTCGGCGAGGTGATGGCCGCGTCCTCTCCGCATGGTCACGTCAGCCCGCCGCTCGGCACCGACCCGGAGATCACCATCTCATCGAACTCGGTGTTCGAGCGCATCACCGCCGAAGAGATCTGGGCATGCACCAGTTGCAAGGCGTGCGACGAGATCTGTCCGGTGAACATCGAGATCCTCGACAAGATCCTCGACATGCGCCGCTACCTGTCGCTGATGGAGAGCAACTTCCCGCCCGAGCTCGGTACCGCCTATCGGTCGATGGAGAACCAGGGCAACCCGTGGGGCATGAACCAGGGCGAGCGTGGCGATTGGGCGAGAAACCTCGACGGGGTCACCGTCGTCGATCCCGGCGAGCCGATCACCGCCGAGTATCTCTACTGGGTGGGTTGCGCCGGCTCGTTCGACGACAAGAACCGCAAGGTCAGTCAGGCCATGGCCAAGTTGTTGCGGCGTGCCGGCATTGACGTCGTGATCCTCGGGCCGAGCGAGATGTGCACCGGCGACTCGGCACGACGCAGCGGCAACGAGTACCTGTTCCAGATGCTGGCGATGCCCAACGTCGAGATGCTCAACGGCATGGGCGTGAAGAAGATCATCACGCAATGCCCGCACTGCTTCAACACGTTGAAGAACGAGTACCCGCAACTCGGTGGCAACTACGAACTGATTCACCACTCGCAGCTTCTCGAGACCTTGATCGAAGCCGGAACGCTCGACGTTTCGCAGGCGACTCTGGAGGAGCGAATCACCTACCACGACTCGTGCTACCTCGGCCGTCACAACGATGTGTACATGGCTCCCCGCAACGTAGTCGCCTCGATCAAAGGGATCGAGGTCGTCGAGATGCCGCGCAACGGTACCAAGGGCATGTGCTGCGGAGCCGGTGGAGCCCGAATGTGGATGGAAGAGTCGATCGGCACGAAGGTCAACGACGAACGCGCTCGTGAGGCCATCTCGACCGGCGCATCACGCGTCGCAACAGCGTGTCCCTTCTGCTACATCATGCTCGACGACGGTGTGAAGGCGGCCGGCGTGGAGGAGACCGAGGTCAAGGTCGCCGACATCTCCATCCACCTGCTCGACGCCATCGAGGCCGGCGAACGCAAACTGGCCTCGCAGGTCTCCCCGCTCAGCACACCCAGCTAGCAGCAGTGTTCTCCGCCGATCGGTATCTGCAACGGATCGGGATGCCGACGCAGACCGGTGCGGCGACGGTCGAACTGCTGGCCGCGTTGCAACTCGCGCACCTCGTCAACGTGCCGTTCGAGAACCTGCACGTGTTCCACCACAGAGGGGTACGCACCGACGTCGAGTGGTCGTATACGAAGATCGTCGAGCAGAGACGTGGAGGCTGGTGTTTCGAGGTCAACGGCTGTTTCGGCGCATTGCTCCGCGCTGTCGGATTCGCCGTCGACTACATCTCGTGCAGGGTTTGGAACGGACCCGACGGATGGGGACCGCCGTTCGATCATCTCGGGCTGGTCGTTCGCATCGACGGCGAACAGTGGTTCGCGGACGTCGGGTTCGGCGACAACTGTCTCGTACCGCTACCGATTCACGATGGCCTTCATTCCGCCACTCCTCGACAGGCGCAGCTCGAGGTCGCCGGCGGCGCCTTCGAGCTGACCGAACTGATGCCCGACGAAGGCTGGCTGAAGCAGTTGCACGGTGATCTACAGCCGGTGCAGTTGCCCGAATTCACGCCGCGCAGCGAATACCTGAAGAACGCACTTGATCTTGGATGGTCGACCAAGCCATTCGCGACACGAGCGCTCGATGGTTTCGGATCGCGTGTCACAATGCGGCGCGACGTGCTGCGCCACCGAACAGGATGTGGAGCGTTCGTGGATACCCCGGTCGCCGAAGGCGAGTGGAGCAACTTGCTCGTCGAGCACTTCGCGTTGATCGACACCTTGGCAAGCTGATGCACAGGGGGGCGAAGTTCACTGAGCCTTGCTCGATGGGTGGACGCTCGGCCCGACTGGTGGTGATCGTGCTGGTCGCGGCCGGCGTCGTCACGACTGCTCCCGCGGTTGCACGCGCCGAGTTCAGCACCGAGTGCTCGAGTGGAACCGATACGGAGAGCCTCAACACGTTCATCGCAGGTGAGGTCGGTGACCTCGTCTCGTTTGATACCACCAGAGTGATCGCGCTCCCCGATGGCCGCAACGTGTGGACGGTGCAGGACGCGTTCATCTCGGCGAGTCCGGGCGCACGATCGTCGTCGCTTCGACCGCCGACCGGTTTTGCCCACAACTCGTTGATCGTGCAGGAAGGTAGCTGCTTCACCACGCTCCACGGGCCAGTGACGTCAGGGGAACATTGCAGCGTCAGCGACGCGTCGTATGTCGCCAGTGAGCTAACGGCAACGTGCAGTCATTGGTTCTGGCCGATGAGTGGCGGACTCGATCAGCTCGGCCGGCTCGCCGTGTTCTATCTCGAAATGGTCAACGAGCAAGGGTCCGGCGCGGCGACTTCCGCTCACCCTGTCGCGGTGTGGATTGCACGCCTCAACGTCGCGACGTTCGACTTGCTCAGCTTCGCGCCGGCGCCGACATCCTCTGCGGAGGTGGTGTACGGCGCCGCCGTCGAGACCGACGGCTCGTTCAGTTACGTGTTCGGGTGGTCATACGACCAGTTCAACCTGCCCGATCCCACGTCGCCGCCGCCCTCGCAGATGTTCGTCGCCCGCGTCCCGCCGGGACGGTTCGACCTGCAACCGACGTTCTGGAATGGGACGGGCTGGGTCGCCAGCCGCGCTGCGGCTGCGCCGATCAGCACCGACAGCAGTGGCGCGAGCAATCCGATGCAGCCGAGGCTGATCGGTGGGAGCTGGATCTCGGCCGTGAAGGTCGGCGACTGGCAGGGCTCTGCCGTACGAGTCGACGTCGCACCGGCACCGCAGGGCCCGTGGAGCACAGTGCAAACAGTTACCGTTCCGACCCGCACGTTGGACGGGCGTACCAATACCTACGCCGCGCAGTTGATGCCGTGGCGGTCGGCCACCGGCAACCTCGTGGTGGCGTTGTCGAACAACGCGTGGCAGATGGATCCGTTGGCGTTCGACAACCCGACGATCTATCAACCAAGGCTGTTCGAGTTGGCTGCGCCCCCCTCGTTACCGACTCCTCAGCTGTCATCGATGACGGAGCCACTCGGCTTCGTGCCGACGAGTCCGCCGATTCGCGCCATCGACACGCGCAACTCGACTCCAGTCGGCCAGGGCCAGATACTTCGCGTCGGTCTGGCCGGCACGGTCCCCGATGGTGCCCGTGCCGCGGTGATCGATCTGGCTGCGGTCGATCCGTCCGCCTCCGGGTACTTGACTGCGTGGTCGTGCGACGAGGCGATGCCCTCCACGTCGAACCTCAACTACCTGGCCGGCGCGACGCGTGCGACGCACGCGGTGGTCACGTTGGCGGCAGACGAATCGATCTGCATCTTCAGCATGGTGCAGACCGATGTTCTGGTCGACGTCACCGGCAGCTACTCCACGACGGCAGGGTCGTTGCGCTTTCATCCGACAGCTCCGACACGCCTCTACGACTCACGGCTCACTGGCGGCATCTGGCAGGCAGGAGAAACCCGCGCGATCAACGTGCCGGCCGAGGCCGCTGCCGTGGCCGTCAACGTGACGATCACCGATCCGGCCGCATCCGGTTTCGTGACGGTCTTCCCGTGCCAGGCGACGTTGCCGGTGGTCTCGAACATCAACTATGTGCGGGGACAAGTTGTGGCCAACCTCGTGCAGATCGGTGTGTCCGAAGGTCTGGTCTGTGTGCACAGCCGTGCGCGCACCCATGTCGTGATCGACCTGCAGGCAACGTACGACTCGCGCGCCGACGGCTTGCGCTATCAGGCGGTCGCGCCCACTCGACTGGTCGATACGCGCACGGGTGTCGGCTCGGTGTTCGGACGCGTCGGCACCGATGGTGGCCCGTTGGGCATCCTGCCTGCCAACGCACCGGTCGCGACGACCGCTGTGCCGGCTTTCGTCGAGGCCCTGATGGTGTCGATGATCGCCGTGGCGCCGCGGACATCGGGGTGGGGCGAGATCGGGCCGTGCGTCGAGCCCGGCCAATTCAGTCCGTACCACTCGTCGACCCTGAACTTCGTCGCCAACGATGTCGTGGCCAACCAGGCCATCACCCCGACACGCACCAGCAGCGGCGCCGACGTGTGCACGTGGGCAACCTCACCCGCGTATCACGTCGTCGACCTGACGGGTTGGTTCGTGTAGCGGGCCGCCCGTCGAGCTACGCGTTGAAGTTCTCGAAATAGCGGCTCGCGGTCGGGCCAGCCTGACCCTGATACTTCGATCCTCTAGCACCGCTGCCGTACGGCTTGTCGGCAGGAGTCGTCATCTGCATGAAGCTGACCTGTCCGATCTTCATGCCGGGATACAACGTGATCGGAAGGGTTGCGATGTTGGTGAGTTCGAGCGTGATGTGACCGTCGAACCCCGCGTCGATGAAGCCAGCAGTCGAGTGGATGATCAACCCGAGCCGTCCGAGGCTCGACTTTCCCTCGATGCGACCAACCAGATCATCGGGCACACCGATGCGCTCGAGCGTGCTGCCAAGTACGAACTCGCCAGGATGCAACATGAACACGCCGTCGTAGTCGAGTTCGATTGGCTCGGTCAGCGTGGCCATGTCCTGTTTCACGTCGATCACGCCCGCGGTGTAGTTGCGGAACACTCTGAACATGTTGCTGATACGCACGTCTATCGATGACGGCTGCACAAAGTGGTCATCGAAAGGTTCGATGACGATGCGCCCATTGGCGATCTCCTCGCGCAGCGTCCGGTCAGAAAGAATCACGGCCCGACGCTAACCTCTGTCCCACCTTCGCGGGTGTAGTTCAGAGGCAGAACATCAGCTTCCCAAGCTGAGAACGCGGGTTCGATTCCCGTCACCCGCTCCACGATTCGTGGTCCTAAAGTACCAGCTAGATGGTTCTTTCGGAGATCCGATACTCGCTCTCCTCTGTTCACTGCCTCAAGCTCGTGCCTAGTATGTGCCTAGAACAGAGGCACATAGGGGGTAAGAATGGCGAAGTCTCGGGCTTTCGGCACGATCAGGACCCTGCCGAGCGGGCGGTACCAGGCCCGCTACTGGCACCTCGGTAAGCAGACGTCAGCGGGCTC
>JBDTWJ010000027.1:0-30492 GCA_040006755.1 Ilumatobacteraceae bacterium
GTCTTCATCCCCCAAGTATGACGAAGGGGTGTAACACAGTCCGTGGGACCAGCTCGAACACCCTCGTCAGTAGTGGAACCGCTGGTGAACGCGGCCGAGTTCACGCTCCTCGACGACTGCACGCGTGGTCTCGTCGTTGGTCACTTGGGCGCCGACCACTTCCCACCACACGCCAGAGCCCGGCGGCGCGGCGTACTTGTCGGTGTACACGGCGATCAGCGTGGACCCATCGCGATCGCGCGCTGCCTTGAGGGCGTCACGCACATCGCTCGGGGTGTGGGCCGCAACTGCCGCGAGCCCGATGCTCTCGGCGTTCTTGACATAGTCGATCTCGAGCCAGTTGCCCTCGTCGATGAGGCCGGTGGCCTTGTCGCGCACCTTGAACTCGTTACCGAGTGAATGGCCGACGTACGCGCGCTGGTGACCGTGGATCGATTGGTATCCGTAGTTGACGCTGAGGACCACCGTGATCTTGGTCCGCTCCTGCATCGCGGTCACGAGCTCCATGGGATGCATCTGGTAGTTGCCGTCGCCGATCAACACATAGACCTCGCCTGACGGCTCGCTCAGCCGAACACCTATCGTCGCAGGGATGTCGTAGCCCATGCACGAGTTGCCGAACTCCAGGTGGAGGATGCGACCTCCCGCGGCGTCGAACAGCTTCGTCAGGTCGCTTGGGATCGAGCCGGCGGCGGCCACGAGGACATCGCCGTCTTCCATCTGGTCGTTCAGGATGCCAACCAGCTGCCCCTGGGTCAGCTGGTTGCCGGGTGCATCGACATACACCTGCTCGCGCTTGGTCGTCTCCCATTCGCCCATGGCGCGCTGAGCCTTGGTGACCCACTCGGCATTCGCGCTGATGCCTGCGGCGCGCCCGGACTCGGTCAGCGCCTGCAACGCGCGCTTGGCGTCGGCGGTGATGGGCAGCGCGCCGAGCTTGAACGCGTCGCGTCCGTTGACATTGACACTGATGAACCTGACATTCGGATCGTGGAAGGCCGAGTTCGATCCGGTTACGAAATCGTGCAGGCGCGTTCCGATGCACAGGACGACGTCGGCCTCCGCGGCGATCGCCGCCGCGGCAAAGTTGCCGTTCATGCCGGTGCCTCCCATCGACAACGGGTGGGCCGATCCGTCACGCACAGCGCCCCTACCGGCGTGGGTCTCACCAACGGGGATGCCGAACGCCTCTGCGAAAGCCGCCAACTCGTCCCACGCCTCCGAGTAGTGCACGCCGCCTCCGGCGATGATGTAGGGCCGCTTTGCCGTGCGCAGCATCTCGATCGCCTCGCCGATGCGCCGCTGATCGGGCGCCCGTCGCTCGATCCGCCACACGTGCGGCTCGAAGAAGCTCGTCGGAAAGTCGTAGGCGTAGCTCTGGATGTCCTGCGGCAGCGCGATCGTGACAGCGCCCGTCTCGGCTGGGTCGGTCATCACCCGCATCGCCTCGGGCAGCGACACGAGGATCTGTTCCGGCCGCGTGACGCGGTCGAAGTAGCGGCTCACCACTCGGAACGCGTCGGTTACCGACATGTCTTGTGAGTTGAGGTGCTCGATGTCCTGCAGCACGACGCCGCCGTACCGCGAGGCGTAGTAGTCGGACGGCAACAGTAGTACGGGGATGCGACAGATGGTCGCCGTCGCAGCCCCAGTGATCATGTTGGTCGCGCCGGGGCCGATCGACGTGGTGCACGCCATCGTCGCCTTGCGACGCTTCGCCCGAGCGAAGCCCGTTGAAGCGTGCACCATCGACTGCTCGTTGCGCGGCTGGTGATAGGGCAGGTTCTGGCCGTACTCGACCAGCGCCTGGCTAAGGCCCGACACGTTTCCATGGCCGAAGATTCCCCACATCCCTTGAATGAAGCGCTGCTGCTCGCCGTCGTACTCGCTGTATTGGGCCTGCAGGAACTTTACGATGGCCTGCGCCAGTGTCAGCCGCTGCTTGTTCTCAGAAGGATAGAACTCCATCGTTGGCTCCTGTCGTTGCTCGCAGCGCATCGTACTGAAGCGCTTCAGGGTACGCAAGGAAAGACCTGTGCTGCCTCAGGGGTGTTGTCCTTGCGCTGCCTGAAGCGCTTCAGTACAGTAGGTCCGTGCGCAGGCCGACCCTCGACGACGTGGCATCTCGCGTGGGTGTTTCTCGCACGCTGGTCTCCCTCACGTTGCGCGGTCTCGCAGGAGCAAGCGACGAAACGAGGGACCAGATCATCCGAGCTGCCGGTGAGCTCGGCTACGTGCCGGACGCCGCGGCGCGCAACCTCGCCTCACAATCGTCGCGAGCGGTCGGCGTGATGATGCGCGACCTCCACAACGCGTTCTTCGCCGACGTGTTGGACGGATTCGACCGGCCGATGCGCGATGCCGGATTCCACATGCTCATCGGTCTCGCCGATCAGGTTGCGCTGGAGCGCTCGATGCTCGACACGTTCAGGAGCTACAGGATGGCAGGTGCGCTCTTGATCGGCCCCGGTCTCCGGGAGCGCGACATCGAAGAGTTCGGCACGAGTGTGCCCACTGTTGTCGTCGCCCGGCGGCTCCGAATCACGGCCGTCGACATGATCGTCGGAGACGACCGGAAGGGCGCACGACTCGCCGTTCAGCACCTGTACGAGCTCGGTCACCGCGACATCGCCCACCTCGACGGCGGCAGCTTGCCGGCAGCCGCATCGGCTCGCCGCACCGGCTACGTGGATGCCATGAAGCGCTTCGGGCTCGATCGGTTCATTCGGATGGCCGGCGGTGGCTTCACCCTCGCCGACGGTGCCGACGGGGTCGACGAGTTGCTCCGCAAACGCCGACCAACCGCGATCTTCGCCGCCAACGACCTCGTCGCGATGGGCGCGATGGAGCGTCTTTCTGTACTCGGCCTGTCGACACCAGGCGATGTGTCGGTCATCGGCTACGACAACAGCACGCTGTCAGCGCAACGTCGCGTGGGGCTCACCAGCATCGCCCAACCCCTCGTCCAGATCGGCGAGCTGGCGGCGACCATGTTGCAAGAGCGACATGCCGGCCGCACGACTGCATCTCGTCACGTGATGACACCGAAGCTCGTGGAGCGAGAATCGACCGCCTCGCCTCGGAAGCACTCGAAAGATGCCCGCCGTGGTTCCGCGCGGTAACGCCGTCCTGGTCACCTGGCCGGACTACGACATGAACGATCCGCATCTGGGTGGCGCATTGCTGGCTGCCGGGCTCGAGGTACGTCTCGAGCCCAAGCGTGGGCTGCGTTCCCCGGCGGACCTTGCACCGATGCTCGACGGCATGCTCGGTGCCATCGTCTCCACGGACCCTTTCACCGCTGAGGTTCTGGCCGGAGCTCCAGCTCTTCGAGTCATTGCTCGCGTCGGCGTCGGCTACGACTCGATCGACGTCGCCGCCGCATCGGCGCACGGTGTGCAGGTGGTCACCACACCTGGCGCGAACGATCGCGTCGTCGCTGATCACACGATCGGCCTGATGCTCGCCCTGCTGCGTCGCGTCCCGGAATTGGAACGCGACATGCGCAGCGGCGGATGGAACCGGACAGGTCGCCACACACCGCGTCAGCTTTGCGGAGCCACAGTTGGACTCGTGGGGTATGGAGCGATAGGGCGTTTGGTGGCCGAACGGCTGCACGGCTTCCGCGTCGAGCTTCTGATCCACGACCCCGCGCTCGGCGATGACTCCACGCCGCTCGACGACGTCCTGCGAAGGAGCGACGTGATCTCGTTGCACTGTCCGCTCCTGCCTGCCACACGTCACCTCATCAACGCCGACGCGCTGCACATGATGAAGCCCGACGCGGTGCTCGTCAACGCCGCTCGCGGCGCGATCGTCGACGAAGCTGCTCTCATCGAAGCGCTTCGATCCGGCGTCATTTCTGGTGCCGCACTCGACGTGTTCGAGACCGAGCCGCCCGCTGGCTCGCCGCTGCTGACGATGGACAACGTCGTCGTCAGCCCTCACGTCGCCGGCATCAGCACAGTGTCGGTCGCCGAGATGTGCCGGCTGGCCACGCAGGCGGTGCTCGACGTCTTTGCGGGCCGTCCTCCGAGCCATGTTGTCAACTCCAGCGCACAAAGCACCACCAACTGATCATCCACCGACCCGAGGAATCTCTGTGACCATACAACTCGCCACTGGACCCGTTACATGGGGCGTCGACTTCGCCGACACTCCGACGAACCCTCCCTGCCTCCACGTGCTCGACGAGATTGCGGCGAGCGGGCTTCCCGCGATGGAACTCGGGCCGGTCGGCTACCTCCCCGAGGATCCGGGGGCGATCCGTCAACTGCTCGCCGACCGCAACCTGTTGTCGGCCGGCTCCTTCGTGTTCGACGATCTTCATGATCCGGCCGGACGCGACCGGTTGGTCGACATCACCGACCGTGTCTGTCGCGTGATTGCGGCGTCCGGTGGCACGGTCCTGTCGCTCATCGACAAGCCAGACGACGTCCGCGTTGCGACGGCCGGGCGACCCGACGTGGCGCCTCGCCTCGATGGCGATCGTTGGGCATCGATGCTCGAGCAGATCAACGTCCTCGCCGAGATCGCGCGCCACCACGGCGTACGACCCGTCGTCCACCCGCACGTCGGTGGCTACATCGAGTTCGAGGACGAGATCGAACGGCTCGTCGCCGACACCGACCTCGACCTGTGCCTCGACACCGGACACCTCGCCTATGCCCGGGTCGACCCGGTCGCGGCACTCGAGCGGTACTCGCACCGTCTCGGGCACGTGCACTTCAAGGACATCCGACCCGACGTGCTGGCGCGTGTCGACTCAGAACGGCTGACGTTCTGGGAGGCGATCGAGGCCGGCATCTTCTGCCCCGTCGGAGAAGGCGTGGTCGACATCGTCGCGGTGCTCGCCACGCTCGACAGCATCGGCTACAGCGGGTTCGCCACGATCGAGCAGGATCGAGTGCCGGGCAGCGGTACACCGCTCCAGGACCTCCTCCAGAGCGTTGCGGTCATCGAGGACGCTCGGGGCTCGCAGTGAACGCCGACTCGGTACGCATCGGGGTCGTCGGTGCCGGCAACATCGCCGGGGCACACTCGGCCGCCTATCGGCTCGTGGCGGGCTCGTACTCCGACATGCCTCGCCACGTCGAGCTGATTGCTGCGGCCGACGTCGATGCCGCGCGCTCCAGCGACCTGGCGCGGTCATGGGGATGGCAGCGCAGCACGGCCGACTGGCGTGAGATCACTCGGGCCGATGACATCGACCTGGTCGACATCTGCGTGCCAAACGTGTTTCACGCTGAAGTCGCCTGCGACGCCCTCGCCCACGGCAAGCACGTGATCTGCGAGAAGCCGATCGCCAACACGTGGGAGGGAGCCCGCGACATGGCGGCCGCTGCGGCGCAAGCCCAGCGCGTCGCCCAAGTGTGCTTCTACTATCGCGTCTGGCCCGCCATCAGTTGGGCCCGACAACTGCTCGATGAAGGCGACCTCGGGAAGGTGCGCAACTTCCGCGGTTGGATGTTGCAGGACTACGCGGCCAACCCGGGCCACGATCTTGGCTGGCGTGCCCGGCTGGCAGAGTCGGGCGCCGGCGCGCTGGGCGACCTCGGCTCGCACATCATCGACATCGCTCGGTACCTGTGCGGCGAGATCACCGGGCTTTACGCCAGCACCCGCGAGTTGGTCGACCGTCACAACCCCACACCCGGTGTCGACGATCTTGCGACCATGGTGGTTGATTTCGAAGGCGGCACCGGCGGCGTGCTGGAGGCCAGCTGGGCCTTGCGCGGTCACAAGTGCGACCTCGGCTTCGATCTCGTCTGCGAGCGCGGCGCGATTCGTTTCGCATGGGAACGATCGAACGAGGTAGGGGTGCTGACCGGCGACGTCTCCGATCCGGACAACGGCTACAAGACCGTTCTGATCGGCGGTGGGCAACCCGACGTCGGGCAGTTTGTGGCAGTGCCGGCCCAGGGCATGGGCTTCCGCGATGCGTTCACGATCGGCGTCTCCAAGGCCATCGGCGCGATCGCACGGGGCGAGACCAGTGCCGCGCCATCGTTCATGGATGGGCTGCAGGTGGCCCTCGTCGTGGACGCCGCAACGCGCTCGGCCTGTACGCGAACCTGGCAGCCTGTGCGCCGCGCCGATGATGTGCTGGCCCCTGCCACCGAAACATCCGCCGAAGCATCACGAGGAGGATCACACAGATGACCGCAACCGCGACCGACACCCGTGCCGTAGCCGCGCTCGAGCGGCTGCTGGCGGACGGCTACGCGGTCATCGAGAACGTTCTCGATCCCGAGACGACGGCTGATCTCCGGAATCGGCTGCAACGACTTCTCGACGACGAACGCGCGCATCCATTCGACCCCGGACCCGACGCGCCACAGCCTGATGCCGATATGGGGGAGTGGTACACCCGGATCTGGGACCTGAGCGACGACGAGCGTCGCCGGCTCGCGCAACGGCAGATCCTCCAGCAGCAGGCCGAGTTCGACACGCCGTGGCCAGTGCCCGACGAAGACGTCTGCATCAGCTTCATTCACATCCCCACGCTGTTCGACAACGGGCGCTCACAGCGGATCTTCAACCTGATCACCAAGGACCTTGCGTTCGCGCCGCTGCTCGAGCATCCGGTCGTGATGGCGATCGTCGAGGATCAGCTTGGTCGCGATGCGATCCTGCTCGACGTGAGCGTGAACGCCATCGGTCCTCACACGCCCGACGGCGGTTGGCACATCGACTCCCCACTAACACAGCTGCCTGAGCCGCTCCCCAACTTCACGCTCAGCTTGCAGACTGTCTGGATGCTCGACGAATTCCGTCGCGAGAACGGAGCGACCCATGTTGTTCGCGGCAGCCACCTCACGCTCCGCAAGCCGCCCGACGGTCGAGGCGAACTCGAGGAGGAAGTCGTGCTCGAAGCGCCCGCCGGCTCGCTGGCCATCTGGTTCTCGCAGACCTGGCATCGCCATGCTGCCAACAGCACCGATGCAATGCGTCGCGGCGTCATCATGCAGTACGGCCGCTGCTGGGTGAAGCCGTTCGTCGACCTGCGCAAGCCGCTGACGGCGGACCAGGCAGCGTCGCTGTCGCCGCGGACTCGCTACATGATGGGCTGCAACGCCAACGCGCCCGTCCGAGGTTGAGTCGACGAGTGTGGTGATCAGACGCGTGCTTGTCACGGGCGCTGCTGGCAATCTCGGTCGTAAGGCGATCGCTGCGCTGCTTGAGCTCGACGAAGTGGCGGTCATCGCCGTTGATGATCAACCTGCGCACGACCTCGGACGAGACGTCGAGTGCATCCAAGCTGATCTGTCCGCGTACGACTCGATCTGGGCCGGCCGGTTTGCCGACGTCGACGTCGTGCTGCATCTCGCTGCCGACCCGCGGCCGGTCGCCTCGTGGCAGTCGGTGCTGCGGTCCAACGTCGATCTCTCGCTGAACGCCCTGCGCGCTGCCGAGGAGCAAGGTGTCGAGCGCTTCGTGTTCGCCAGCTCCAACTGGGTACTCGGCGGCCTCCGGTTCAGCAAGCAGCAGCTGACCCCTTCGACACCCCCACGGCCGGTCAACCCGTACGGTTTCTCCAAACTGATCACCGAACGCGTTGGCGCCCTCGTGGCAGCGCGAAGCGAAATGGCGTTCCTAGCGCTTCGGATCGGCTGGTGCCAGCCCGGCGAGAACCGGCCGGGACCGCACATGGCGTTTGGTCGATGGGGTCAGGAGTTGTGGCTGAGCAACGACGATTGGCGCCAGGTGGTGCAGCGCGCGTGCACCACGGCGTTCGCCGGATTCAACGTGGTCAACGTCATGTCCGACAACACCGGCATGAGGTGGGATCTCAGCGAGACCGAGCGACTGCTGGGCTACCGCCCCCGTTCTCGCCACACGCCGCGCCTCACTGTTCGGCGGCGTATCTCGGACGTGGCAGCGCGCGTGCGTGACACCTTGCTCGCTCCGATCGCGAGCGCACATCGATTTGGGGCGAGGTGGTGATGCGCAAGGTGCTCGTGGTTCAGCCGTTGCATCCCGAGGCGATGGCGTTGCTCGACGCTCGCTCCGACGTCGAGTACGTCATGGTGACCGACTTCTCGGAAGACAATCTGCTTATGCAAGTGGTCGGCGTCGAAGCGATCACCATCCGCGACGCGCCGTTGCCACGATCGGTGGTCGCCGCCGCGGACGGTCTCAAGGTGATCTCGCGGCACGGTGTGGGCTACGACAACATCCCGATCGAGTTCTGCACCGAACGCGGCATCCCAGTCACGTTGGTGGGAGCGGTCAACGCAGTCTCGGTCGCTGAGCAGACGATGATGCTGATGCTCGCCGCTGCTCGATCAGCGATCGCGCTCGACGGCGCAGTTCGCCGCGGCGATTTCGCAGCTCGGTCGCGGATCCTCGGCGTCGAGCTCAAGGGACGAACGCTCGTGGTCGTTGGCTACGGCCGCATCGGCCGCGAAGTCGCAGCGCGCGCCGCAGCCTTCGGTATGCACGTTTGCGCCGTGGATCCTCATCTCACTGAGGTAACCGATGGAGTCGAGCTACTGGGGAGCCTTGATGCGGCACTTCCGAGGGCCGACGTCCTCAGCCTGCACGTGCCGCTGACCAATGGGACACGAAACATCGTCGGTGCACGTGAATTGGCGATGATGCCGCACAAGTCGATCCTGGTCAACACGAGCCGCGGTGGGCTCGTAGACGAGGAGGCTCTACTCCAGAGCATCCGCTCCGGGCACATCCATGGAGCCGGGCTCGACACATTTGCGGTCGAACCTCTGCCGTCCGATTCGCCGTTGCTCGACGAGACGCGCGTCGTGCTCAGCCCGCACTCAGCAGCGCTCACCGAGCAAGCATTGATCGCCATGGGTGTCGCCACGGTGAACAACGCCTTGGCCGGCCTCGACGGGACGTTGGGCCGCGATCTCGTCGTCAATCCGTCAACTCTCTAGCAGACCTCACGAAGTCGGGGTGGAGGACGTCTACACCGTATGGCACGCAAACCGACCTTCGAAGTTCTCGTCGGTACGCACGGCGACACCGTGCTACGCGTTTGTCGCGCCGTCGTCGGACACGCTGACGCCGACGATGCTTGGTCGGAAACGTTCCTGTCCGCGATGCGCGCCTACCCGCACCTTCAGGCTGACGCCAACATCGAAGCGTGGTTGGTGACGATTGCTCACCGTAAGGCTGTCGACATCATTCGCAAGACTGCCCGCGTCGCGACCCCGATGGCTGTCCCACCCGACATCAACGTCGTAGCGGATCAAGGCGAAGTCGGCCACAACCCAGACCTCGCCGACGCACTGCAACGACTGCCACCGAAGCAGCGACAAGCCGTCGCGTATCACTATCTCGCGGGCCTCCCGTACACCGAGGTGGCCGCGATAATGGGCGGAAACCCCGCCGCCGCCCGGCGCGCAGCCGCGGACGCAATTGCAAGCCTTCGACGCTCGATACCGAGCAACGCGATCAAGAAATGAGAGACCAATGATCACCGAACACGACCTGACCAACTCCCTTGTCCGCAGCGTCGCCACCAACGCCGATGACATCAGCCGCCTACACGACCGCCTGGCCGCGGCCGCCGAAGCCGACGGACTCCTCGAAGTGGCGTACCGCACGATCGATACGCCCGTCGGTTCACTTCTGCTCGCCGCAACCGAACTTGGACTCGTGCGGGTTGCGTACGCCAACGAGGACCACGAGGTGGTCCTGCAGGCATTGGCGGATCAGATCAGCCCGCGCATCCTTCACTCCGCACAACGGCTCGACGAAACAGCTCGCGAACTCGACGAATACTTCGCCCGACGCCGGCACAGCTTCGACATCGCACTCGACTGGCGCCTGTCGAAAGGCTTCCGCAGCGACGTGCTGCACGCCTTGCCCGGTATCGGCTACGGACATACCGCCAGCTACGGCACTGTCGCTCAATTGGCGGGAAACCCAAAGGCGGTACGCGCGGTTGGGTCCGCATGCGCAACCAACCCGCTGCCGGTGATCGTGCCGTGCCACCGTGTGGTGCGCTCCGACGGCGCGATGGGCGGATACCTCGGCGGTGTCGAGGCCAAGCGCCTCCTGCTCGATCTCGAGGCCGCAGCATGACCCTCACTCCCACCGCGTCCGATGCGACACCGACCGTCTGGGACGACAGCGCACGGCTGGCCGGCTGGGGGTGATCAACCTCAATGCACCCGGCGTCGCCTACACAGGCGGAGAGTTCGTTCTGTGCGAGCAGCGACCGCGGGCCCAGTCACGGGCGACGGCGATCACGATCCCGCACGGGCACGGGCTGGTATTCACCACCAGAGATCGGCCCATCGCCTCGAAACGCGGTTGGACAGCAGCCCCCGTGCGCCACGGCGTCTCGGTGATTCGATCCGGCCAACGCCTCAGCCTTGGTCTCGTCTTCCACGACGCCGCCTGACCGGCGAAGCAAGTCACCAAATCTTCGGTACAAGCGCAGATCCGGTACCTGACCTGACCGGCAGTCGCCGTGTGAAAGGAGCGTTAGATCGATCCGACTCTGTGCTCAGGAAGTTCAATCGTGAATGTCGCGCCGTGCGGTTTGGTGTCGGTGACCACGATGGATCCGTGGTGACTGGCAATGACGTCGTTGACGATCGCCAGCCCCAAGCCGGTGCCGCCGGAGTCGCGGTTTCGTGCAGTGTCCAATCGCACGAACCGTTCGAACACGGCGTCGCGCATCTCGGCCGGGATACCAGGACCGTCGTCGGCGATCTGCAGTCGCACAATCGCGTCCTCCTTCGTCAACGCGATCGCAATGCGGTGGTCGGCGCGCTCCTCGGCGTTGTGCACCACGTTGCGGACCATGCGGTACAACTGTTCAGGGTCGCCGTCGACCATGGCAGGAACATCGCCTCCGGTCACACTCATTGCGAGGTCGTCGCGTTGAGCTGCGCGGGTCGCGTCCTTCACGATCTCCGCAAGATCCACCGGCTGGTGTGGACGCTGTTGGCGGGCGTCGAGCCTGGCGAGCAGCAGAAGGTCCTCGGTGAGATGTTGCAGCCGTTCGACGTCGCTGAGAGTGTCGCGCGCAACGTCGTGCCATGAGGTTCGATCGGGGTGTGCGACAGAGATCTCGAGATCTGCTCGCAGCGCAGCGAGTGGGCCGCGTAGCTCGTGGCTCGCATCGGCAACAAAACGCCGTTGCTGTTCGACGGAGATGTCGAGGCGCGCCAGGGTCTCGTTGACGGTGAGCGCGAGCTGACCGATCTCGTCGCGTGCACCTGGAACCTCGACGCGTCGATGGAGATCGCTCGCGGTGATGTCGGCCATGGTGCGTGTGATTCGGCGCACCGGCCGCAGGGTGCGTCCGACCGCCCACCACGTGACGCCGGCCACGACGAGCACGAGTAGTGGGAGGGCCACAGCGAGCACGGTGATGATGGCCGCACTGGTGTCGTGTGCGTTCTCCAGGCTTTCGCCCGCGTACACCGTGACGTTCCCGGCTCTCGTCGTCGTGTGCAATGCGACAACGCGCATTGCGTCTACTTGATCGAGCGGTGCCACCACCATCGAGGTCACCAGCGGTCGACTGCCGGACGGCTTGATGGTGGAGATTGCGGGTTCGCCGTCGATGTTGCCGGTGGATGCGATCACTGCACCGGAGGCGTCCACGACCTGCACGAACGCCGACTCCTCGCCGGGCAGCGCGAGAGTGCGCGGCAGGGATCCGGCCTGAGCCAGCGCGGCGACGTCGCGGGCCCGCAATGTTGCAGCAGTCGTCGCTGCCGCATCGAGGCGGCTTCTCAACAGACCCGCCAGCAAGAACCCGGCCACGACGAGCGCGATTCCAACTGTCAGCGCGGAGACGACGGTGACCCTCGGGCGGAGTCCTAGTCGGCGCCGGAGTCGATCAGCGGCCATCGGGCACGAGGCGGTAGCCCGCACCTCGAACGGTACGAAGACTCCGGACGTGAAACGGCTTGTCGATCTTGCGGCGGATGTTCGACATGTGCACCTCGATCACGCTCGGGTCACCGTCGTACGCGAAGTCCCAG
Organism: Ilumatobacteraceae bacterium; assembly: GCA_040006755.1. GTDB lineage: Bacteria > Actinomycetota > Acidimicrobiia > Acidimicrobiales > Ilumatobacteraceae > JAENVT01. The sequence continues at coordinate 11,973 of JBDTWJ010000027.1, forward strand.
GCGTGCTCGAGAAGATCCGCCTTGGAGACGACTTCGCCGGTTCGTCGAGCAAGGTACTCCAGGATCGAGAACTCCTTCGACGTCAACGTGATCGGTCGTCCACCTCGGGTGCACGTGCGGGCAGCAGGATCTACGACCAGGTTGCCGATGGTCAGCAATGCGGGCCTCTCTGCTGCGCCGCGCCGCAGCAGGGCCCGCAGGTGGGCGACGAGAACGACGTAGGAGAACGGTTTGGTGAGGTAGTCGTCGGCGCCGGTGTCGAGCGCTTCCGCCTCGTCGAGCTCGCCATCCTTGGCCGTCAGCATCAGGATCGGCGTCCAGTTACCCTGCTCGCGAAGACGACCACAGACCTGGAAGCCGTTCACCTTCGGCAGCATGATGTCGAGCACGATCGCGTCGTATGCGTTCTCCGACGCCAACCACAGTCCCTGCTCGCCGTCGAGGGCGTTGTCGACCGCGAAGCCCTCGGCCTCGAGCCCGCGTCGCAATGTCGACGCGAGGCGCTTGTCGTCTTCGACCACCAAAATTCGCACGAGCACAGCGTGCCAGACCGAACCTGAAGCCAGGCCGAAGGTGGTCTTCAGGTCACTTCGGGTCGCCTCAAGGTTCGAAAGCGCATCGTGTCGGCGTCGGATCGGAAAACCCCGCCCCGCGCAGCATGAAGCAACATGAAAGGACCCTCCATGACTTCCCGATTGAAGAAGGCCACCTACAGCGCAATCGTCGGACTCGGCCTGTTCGCCGGAGCAGCCGGCATTGCCGCCGCATCCGGCGGCAACAACGGCACCACACCAGCACCGAGTCCTGCCCCGGCGCCGGCGGCACCCGCCGCGGTGACCCCAAGCGCAGGTAACGAGACCGTCGATGCCAACGCTGTTCCAGGCGCACCTGACCCGGTCGAAGCCAACGACCCGACCGAGGCGAACGATGCAATTGAAACCAACGATGCAACCGATGCCAACGAAACGAACGAAGCCGCCGAGGGCCCGGACGACAACGGCATCGATTGCGAGAACGGCATCGACACTGCAACCGGCGCCGAGTGCGATGGCGGGCCGGCGGCCAACCAGGACGATGGCACTGAGCCGGCGGAAGCCGGGGACGCCGCATCCAACGGCTGAGAGTCAACAACGCAAACCACGCAGTGGGGAGGGTCGCTTCGACCCTCCCCGTTCGCGTGCAGGTTCGAACCGTCGGGCGCCGGACGAGTGATTCCGGCGCATCCGGGGTGGCCGCAAGCACTCGTATGCGACGGCCCGGGCCGCAAACACTCGCAGAGCGTCAGGTCGGTGACGACGTTCGTTGGAGGACGATGTCGATGCGCGGGTGAGCCGCCGACCGTGCGATGACGAGTCGCCCAGGCATCGACTCGATCAGTCGCCTTGCGAGCGGAAGTCCGAGGCCGTGCGTCTCGTCGGCCGGTGAATCTGCGAATCCTCGTCCCTCGTCGGTGATCGACAGTGTGACGGTTTCGGGAGTGATGTAGCGCTCGATGCGGACCTCCCCGTCGCCGTGCCTCAACGCGTTGTCCAGGAGCACATCGAGGGCGTGCCGGAGGAGAGTGCTGTTGCCCTGCACGGGCGGGCAGCCATGTGCATCGCTGATGGTGAGCGGCCGTCCATTTGCCGCTAGCGGACCATGCCACGACGCGTCGAGCTCGTTGAGCACGCTGGCAACGGATGTCGGGCCAGGAGTCGTTCGTGGCGTGCGTGCGATCGAGAGAAGCTCGGTGATGGTGCGTTCGAGACGGTCGATGTCGCCGAGTGCATCGCTGAGGACTTGGGTTCGGTCGGGCCGTGGGAACTCGAGCTCGGTCTCGATCGCGGCGCGCAAGCCGGCGAGGGGAGTTCGGAGTTGGTGGGATGCGTCCGCGCTGAACGAGCGCTCTCGAGTGACGAGGTCGTCGAGGCGTCGCGCTGTGTTGGTCATCGCCTGCGCGGCTTGGTCGAGTTCTGGCACATCGCTGCGGGGAACGTCGATGGTGAAGTCGCCCTGGCCGAGTTGAACGGCCGCGTCACGCAACCGTCGCACCGGGCGTGCGAGGCGTCCCGCGACGATGTAACCGATGGCAGCTCCGACTGCGATGACGCCGATGCCGAGCAGCCCCAGCAGGGCGATGATGCGGCGTGATCGGGCATCGCTGGCCGCAGTCGATTGCTCGGCCCGAATCGCTCCGACGACTTGTTCATCCGCAGCGACCGGCACGGCAACGATGCGCCGGCCAGCGATCTGCGTGTCGGTCGTCTTCTCGCTGCGGAGCGCCTGCGACGTGATGGCGTCGGCGGTGGCGGGACCTGTTCCGCTGACGAGCTTGCCGCTGGAGTCGTACAGAGCGAGGTCGACGCCGTCGTTGTTGGTCGGCAGCTCGACCGGATCGTTGCCGCTCACGAAGTAGCTGGGGACAGTGTGTGATGCGAGTACAGCGAGTCGTTCGACGCGCAATGTGGCGTCTTCGTTGACGAAACGCTGAATGACGATCGCCAGGGGAACGCCGAACAACACAACGGCAATCGCGGTGACGGACAGGATGGCGATGAGGACGCGTCGCCTCATGCCAGCTCAAATCGGTAGCCGATGCCGCGAAGTGTCGTGATCCTGCTGTCGGCACCAGGTGTGTCGAGCTTGCGGCGCAGCGCGGCGATATGGAAGTCGAGCGTCTTCGTCGACCCGAACCAGTGCTCGTCCCACACGTTTGCCATCAGCGTTTCGCGCGTGATGGCGTTGCCCGCGTCAGCGACCAGGCGCGCGAGGAGGTCAAACTCCTTGGCACGCAGTTCGAGTTCCACGTCCCCCAACCACACCCGCCTCGCCGCAGTATCGATCACGACATCGCCTGCGGTTGTTCCTGCCGCGGATCGCGGTTCAGTTCGCCGAAGTTGAGCCCTGATGCGGGCGAGGAGCTCAGCGAGCTTGAATGGCTTCGTGATGTAGTCGATGGCTCCGGCGTCGAGGCCGACCACGATGTCGAGCTCCTCGTACCGTGCTGTGAGCATGACGATGTCGATCGTCGGGTCGGCACTGTGGATACGACGACAAACGTCGAGTCCGTCGATGTCGGGAAGCCCGAGGTCGAGGAGCACAAGGTCGGGACGCGACTTCTCGGCGGCCGCGATGGCCGCGAGCCCACTTTGCTCCCACGCTGCGTCGTATTCGTTGCCCTGCAATGCGCGCAACAGCGTCGATCCGATTCGTTCGTCGTCTTCCACGATCAGGATCCGTTCACCCGGCACGATGCAACGGTACGACAGCGTGATCACCGACTGAGGCGATCTGGTCGAGTTCTGGCCGTCCGCTTACCTTCGGCCACCCGGCCGCTCGCCGGTCGCCTCGTACCGTCGCTGTCATCGCCCCAGATGTTCTTCAAAGGAGACGCACGATGCGAACCAGGTCAATGCTCGTCGCCGGAGTCTTCTCGCTCAGCGTGATCGCCGCCGCCTGCGGTGGCTCGTCGACCGGGTCGACAACAACCGTGCCGGCCACGGCAGCGCCGCCACAGACCGTGCCTGGTGGTGTCGTCAACCCGAACGGACCGGAGGTCGTCGAGCCAGGAGACATCCCCGACGATCAGGTCTTCGTCACCTTCCCGTCGGCCGACGGTAAGTACTCGGTCGACGTTCCGGAGGGTTGGGCACGCATGGAACACAACGGTGGCGTCACGTTCACCGACAAGTACAACTCTGTGACCATCGAATCGAAGCCCGCTGCGTCGGCGGCGACGATCGACTCCGTGAAGACCGACGGTCTCGTCGACGTGTCGTCCGACGCGACGTTCACACTGACGGACGTGACGCCAGTGACTCGCAAGTCGGGCGACGGCATCCTCGCCACGTATGAAATCGGCAGTGCCCCGAACGCCGTCACGGGCAAGCAGGCGCTGCTCGCCGTCGAGCGCTACGTGTTCTTCCGCAACGGAACACAGGTCACGCTGACGTTGTCAGGAGCGAAAGGCGCAGACAACGTCGACCCATGGAAGATCGTCAGTGACTCGCTGGCGTGGATCTGAGCCGACCACCCATGAGCCTCGACCTGTCCCCCGATCCGCCGGGGGCTCTCCTCGAAGCGGTCGACCTCTATCGCTTCTACCACTCCGGCGACGAGGAGACCCTCGCCCTGCGCGGAGTGTCGATCCGGTTGTACCCGCACGAGGTCGTCGCCGTCACGGGGCCATCCGGTTCGGGGAAATCGACCTTGCTGGCCTGTCTAGCTGGACTGGACGAGCCCGACGGCGGCAGCGTCCGGGTCGCGGGCGAGATGATGTCTCGCCGTCCCGAAGCCCAACGTGCCGCGCTGCGCGCTCGAACCGTAGGGATGCTGTTCCAGGCAGGCAACCTGCTCGACCATCTCAGCGTCGAGCAGAACGTGGTGCTGGCGCAGAGGCTGGCTGGACGAGTCGACCGACACCGTGTGTCCGAGCTCTTGTCGGAGGTCGGTCTTGCGGATCGTGCCGGTGCAAATCCCGCAACGCTGTCGGGTGGCGAGGCTGCCCGAGCCGGCCTGGCCGTGGCCCTGGCCAACGACCCCGCGGTGATTCTCGCGGACGAACCGACCGGCGAGCTCGATGAGGTCGCCTCGGCGCGAATCATGGAATTGCTCCGCAGGCACTCATGCGCCGGAGCCGCCGTGTTGGTCGTCACGCACAACAGCGACGTCGCAGCAGCTGCCGATCGTGAGATCAGCATGCTCGACGGGCAGGTAGCGCGATGACCAGCCAGTTGAACGGCGAGATGACTGGCGACATCGTCGTGCGTGCCCGCGATGTCGCTCGCACCTTCGGCAAGGGCCCAACAGCAGTGATAGCCGTGCATGGCGTGTCGTGCGAAGTTCATGCCTGCGAGCAGGTCGCGCTCACCGGGCCTTCGGGATCCGGCAAGACCACGCTGCTGCATCTCTTCGCCGGGCTCGACGTGCCGACGACCGGCGACATCGATTGGCCGGCCATCGGCAGCATCCACGAACTTCGGCCGGGCCCGATTGCCGTGGTGTTCCAGGGCCCGAGCCTTCTCCCGCCCCTGGATGTCGTCGAGAACGTCGCGCTGCCACTGCTGCTGCAAGGGACGAATCGTGCGACGGCACGGTCGGAGGCGATCGTCGCACTCGAACGTCTCGACCTCATGGCACTGGCATCGAAGCTTCCCGAGGAACTGTCCGGCGGGCAGGCACAACGAGTCGCCGTGGCCAGGGTGCTTGCCGGCCAACCGCGTCTGATCCTGGCTGACGAGCCCACGGGGCAGCTCGACCATGCCAGTGGCGCGCTGGTCGTCGATGCGCTGATCGAAGCAGCGACGACGCTCGGCGCTGCCCTGATCGTCAACACCCACGACCGGGCGATCTCGGACCGCTTCGACATCCACTGGTCAATGGCTGGCGGTCGGCTCACGGAGAAGGCACCGACACCATGCTGACCCATCATCCTCTGCAGTCGACGCGCTTGTACACGACTTGGACTCGCGGGCTCGTGCGCCGTCGAAGCGGACGACTGACCGCGACTGCAATAGGGGTAGCCCTCGCCGTCGGACTGCTCGCTTCGCTCGGATCGTTTCTCTCCGCGTCCAAGACCACGATGACCCGCCGAGCAATCGACACCGTTGCCGTCGATTGGCAGGTCGAGGCGCAACCCGCCGCCGACCCGTCAGCGATGGCATCGCAGGTCGCTGCGACCCCTCATGTGGTGGCGTCGGAAGTGACCCTGTTCGGCACTACCGCGGGGTTCGAGTCGTCGAAGGACGGCACCACCCGAACGACCGGCGCGGGACAGGTGCTCGGCATCACCGACTCGTACCGCACCACGTTCCCGGGACAGTTTCGCGATCTCACCGGAGCGAGCACAGGTGTGCTGCTGTTCCAACAGACCGCAGCCAACCTCGGCGCCGCGCCCGGTGACACCATCAGCATCGGTCGTGCGGGACTCTCTCCGGTCACCGTGACGGTCGCCGGCATCGTCGATCTTCCCCAGGCCGACTCACTGTTCCAGGCGGTCGGCGCACCCGTCGGCGCTCAGCCGCAAGCACCACCAGACAACGTGCTGATCCTTCCCGCGACCACCTGGCACGAGGTCTTCGACCCACTGGCCACGAAGCGCCCCGACCTCGTGAAAACCCAAATCCATGCCCGTCTCGATCACAAGCTGCCTGGCGATCCGGCTGCTGCCTACGGCGACGTCACCGGCCAGGCCCGCAACTTCGAGGTGAAGCTCGCAGGCGCTGGCCTCGTCGGCGACAACCTCGGCGTCACCCTGTCGAGCGCCCGCAGTGACGCCTTGTACGCACAGGTGCTGTTCCTGTTCCTCGGCGTCCCCGGCGCGGTGCTCGCGGGTCTACTGACCGCCGCGGTCGCCGCATCCGGCCGCGACCGTCGACGGCGCGAGCAAGCGCTGCTGCGCACACGCGGAGCGACGACACGACAGCTGGTCGGCCTCGGGATCACTGAGGCAGTCATCGTCGGCGTCGTCGGCTCGGCCCTCGGGCTCGGTCTCGCGGTGATCGTCGGCCGTCTCGTATTTGGCACCACCAGCTTTGGCGCCACCACCAGCGCGGCGATCGGGTGGTCCACCGCAGCAGTGTTGGGCGGGCTGGTCGTCGCCGCAGCCAGCATCGCCATCCCGGCGCGCCGAGACGCTCGGGACATCACCGTGGCGGCGGCGCGGCGCAGCGTCGGCCGCGCAGCGAACCCCCGGTGGATGCGCTGGGGTCTCGACGTCATAGTGCTCGGACTCTCCCTACTGGTGTTCTGGCTCACGTCGCGCAGCGGCTACAAACTGGTGCTCGCGGTCGAAGGTGTGCCGACCATCTCCGTCAGCTACTGGGCCTTCGCAGGACCCGCGCTGCTGTGGGTCGGGGCAGGGCTCTTCAGCTATCGGCTCACCAACCTCATCGTCGGCCGCGGTCGTCCGATACTTGGTGCGGCATTGCATCCAATCGCGGGATCGATGTCCGACATTGCTGCGGCGAGCATGCAACGCCAGCGCCGGCTCATTGCCCGCGGTGCAGCCCTCGTTGCCCTCACCGTCGGTTTCGCCGCCTCGACCGCCGTCTTCAACGCGACATATCGCCAACAGGCAAATGTCGACGCGGTGCTGTCCAACGGCGCCGACGTGACCGTGACCACTTCACCCGGAACGGTCGTGTCGCCGAACTCAGCTACGGCAACGACGATCGCCGCGACCACCGGTATCAAACACGTCGAACCAATCCAGCATCGCTTTGCGTATGTCGGTGCAGACCTCCAAGATCTCTATGGCGTCAACAGCACAACGATCGTCGATGCCGGCCGACTGCAGAACGGCTACTTCCAAGGTGGTACTGCGAAGGAATTGATGGCAACACTCGGCGCGAAACGGGACAGTCTTCTCGTATCGGCCGAGACCGTTCACGACTTCCAGCTGCTGCCCGGTGATGCCATCACGCTCCGTCTCCAGAACGGAACAACCAAGCAATACACCGACGTTGCCTTCCACTACGTCGGTGTCGCCAAGGAGTTCCCAACGGCACCGCACGACAGTTTCCTCATCGCCAATTCCGACTACATCGCCAAGATGACTGGTAGCGACACCATCGGAGCCTTCCTGGTCGATACGGGCGGCATCAACATCTCCTCGATCGCAGGAACCCTCCGCCAACAGCTCGGCACCAGTGCGACCGTCACCGACATCGTGGACAGCCGCAAGGTCATCGGATCGAGCCTGACCGCTGTCGATCTGCAAGGACTCACGCAAGTCGAACTCGGATTCGCCCTAGCGCTCGCGGCCGCAGCAACCGGACTCACCCTGTGGCTCGGCCTCACCGAACGCCGGCGCACGTTCACCATCGCGTCCGCGCTCGGCGCCAACCGACGACAGCTTGGAGGAATCGTGTGGGCCGAAGCGGGTGTCATCACCATCGCCGGCCTCGCGACGGGAACGGTCGCGGCTTGGGCGCTGTCCAACATGCTCGTCAAGGTTTTGCACGGCGTGTTCGATCCAGCCCCCGAGACCCTCGCCGTTCCGTGGTCTTACCTCGGCACCGTTCTCGTCATCGCCGTCGTGTCGACCGCCATCGCCGGCGTCGCAGCCATCCGCAGTTCACGAACCCCGCACGTCGAACTGCTCCGGACCCTCTGACACGGTTTACCGAGCGTTGAACGAACTCGACCGAGCCGCTTACCACCACTGTCGTACCGTGACCCGCCTCCGAGAGAATCGAGCGGCAATGGCAACCAGTACGAGGTCAATGGATGCAGCGACCAGGCGGTCCGAGATCATGACGATGGTCAGCAAGGTCCCAGAGGTCACGATCTACTTCTGGATCATCAAGGTCCTCGCCACTACCGTCGGCGAAACCGCCGCGGATTTCTTGTCCGACACCTTGAACCTCGGCCTGACCAACACGACGTACATCATGAGTGCACTGCTTGCCGCCGCCCTTGTGTTCCAGTTCAGGGCACGCAAGTATGTGCCACCGATCTACTGGCTCGTGGTTGTGCTGATCAGCATCGTCGGCACCTTGATCACCGACAATCTCGTCGACAATCTCGGTGTCAGTCTCGAAGCCAGCACCGCCCTATTCGCGGTCGCCCTCGCGATCACATTCGTATCCTGCTACGCGAGTGAACGCACCCTGTCCATCCACTCGATCCGATCGACCAGGCGTGAGGCCTTCTACTGGCTGGCGATCCTGTTCACCTTTGCCCTCGGCACTGCGGCCGGCGATCTCGTAGCCGAAAAGCTCGACGTCGGGTACTGGAAGTCTGCATTGATCTTCGCCGCAGCGATAGCGGTGGTTGCCGCTGCGCACTACTACGTGAACCTGAATGCAATTCTCGCCTTCTGGATCGCCTACATCCTCACCCGGCCGCTCGGCGCGTCGATCGGCGACTACCTCTCGCAACCTCGCGCTGACCGTGGTCTCGGGCTTGGCACCGTCGGCACCAGTGCGATCTTCCTGGCCACGATCGTCGGTGTCGTCGCGTACCTCGCGAAAACCAAGAAAGACCAGCCCGTCGTAGGCTGACTCGGTGGTACCTCGCATCCTGATCGTCGAGGACGACGAGTCCATCGGTCGAGCAGTGAGCGAGTCGCTGGCGTCTCACGGGTATCTCGTGGATTGGTGCCTCGACGGCGAATCGGTCGCGGCCCTCATCGACAGAGCAGTACCCGACCTTGTGCTGCTCGACGCCGGCCTTCCCGACATCGACGGTTTCACGCTGTGTCGTTGGTTGCGGGGTAAGCACCGTGATTTGCCGATCGTGCTCGTCACAGCGCGCGATGCCGAGATCGACATCGTTGTCGGTCTCGACGCCGGCGCAAGCGACTACGTCACCAAACCGTTCTCGATGAACATCCTGCTCGCGCGGGTTCGCGCTCACCTCCGTGGAGCGGAGGCAGCCGATTCCAATGCGGCGATCGAACTCGGCGAGCTGAGGGTTGATCCGGCGGCGTATGTCGCGACGGTCGCCGGCCAACCGATCGACCTACGTCGACGGGAGTTCGAGTTGCTCGTCCTGCTGTGCCGTGAGGCGGGTCGCGTCGCCACCCGCGAACGGCTTCTCTCCGAAATCTGGGACCTTCACTGGGAGAGCTCGACCAAAACGCTCGACATGCATGTCATGGCCCTTCGTCACAAGCTCGGCGAGGCGATCGACATCGTCACAGTGCGAGGGGTTGGTTACCGGCTGGTCATCCCGTGAGGCGTCGGATCACCGAGGCGATAGTTGGAGTGTCGGCGCTGATCCTGGTCGTTCTCGGAGTGCCACTCGCACTTGTCATCCACAAGTCGATTCTCGACTCCGAAGTTGTCGAGCTGCAAGCCACGGCTGCGCGAACCCTGACCGAGATCCAGGTGCCGATCGATCGCTCTCAACTCGCCGCTCTCAGCAGCGAACCTGACACACCGCCTCCCTTCAGCGTGTACGACGCGGCTGGCAGCCTTGTGTTCGGTGACGGGCCGGCTCAGGCGGACTCGGCCGTTCGACGCGCGCTGGCCGGCGACCAGGCATCGACGACCGACGGCGAGATCGTCGTTGCGACGCCCATTTCGGATGACACCAATGAGCGAGTCGTCGGAGCGCTTCGACTCACCGAATCTCTTGCCGAGCCCAATCATCGCTCCAGAGTCGCGTGGCTCGAGATGGCGGCGACTGGTCTCACGGCCCTTGCTCTCGGCTGGCTGATCGCCGAACGCCTCGCCCGCCGTCTCTCACAACCGGTCACGGACCTCGCCGCAGCTGCAGTACGAATGGGCGATGGTGGTGCGCTGGCCAGACCCACGAAGTCTTCGGGCGTCAGCGAGATCGACACACTTGCCAATGCGCTCGCTGACTCCTCCGTCAGGATCAACGACGCCCTAGCTCGTGAGCGGCGGTTCAGCGCCGATGTTTCCCACCAACTGCGCACACCTCTCACCGCGATCCGGCTTCGGCTCGAGGCGGCTCGCTCGCAGCACGCCCCCGACACGATCGAATCCGCGCTCGACGATCTTCACCGACTCGAACAAACCGTGGATCACCTTCTTGCGTTCGCCCGTGACTCCATTCCTGCGACGTCCACCGTTCGTCCCGCCGAGACCGCGCGCCAGGCCGCGGATCGATGGCACGACCGCGTTGTTGCCGCGGGTCGCCACCTGACGATCAAGACCTCTGAACCGATCACGACTCGTGGTTCAGTCGCATCGACCGAACAGATCCTCGACGTGCTCATCGACAACGCTCTGCATCACGGCGACGGCGACATCACGATCACGCAGCGCAGAATCGCGGGCGGCGCAGCCATCGACGTCTGCGACGAAGGGATGCACATCGAGTCGACTGACGCCGAGCGAATCTTCGAGCGAGGCCACGGGGACCGCAACGGCATCGGCCTCGCGCTGGCGCGATCAATCGCAGAAGCCGAAGGCGGACGCCTCATCCTCTCTCGACGATCGCCGACGACCTTCTCCCTCATCCTGCTCGAACCCGAGCAGAACGGCGAACCCTGATCTCTTCGGTTTTCTGTGAGCAGGCAAACGTTCCGCGCGTTTCGAGGCGCACCGATCGTCGGCTCGGCGGCCGCGTCTCACGAACGCGTCAGCGTTGGGCGCACACGTCTCGAAGTGAACTGTGCAGTCGATATGAGCGGATCGCGAATTTCAAGATGAGGGCAGATCAGAAATTCGTGTTGTCAGTGCCGATCTGGGCGCCAACGCCCGACATTGCAAGGGGGCGTACGGGCGACGTTGGCGCCCAGATCCACCGCTGTTGTGGAACTCGGAACCGTCCACCGCCGAGAGCTCCACGCGTGCCCCGCGTGGTGGACACCCGACGACTGATGCGCCGAGCTCAGCCACGCTGCCTCACCATGGTCACCCGCGATGAGAGATGAGCCGGACCCTTCCGCACATTTCTCATCGCTTTGCCGAGTACCTCGAACGCGATGAGAGATCTGCGGTCTCTGGCGGCTCATCTCTCATCGCACAGTTCAGCTGCGATCGCTCTCAGTCCTGCTTGCCGTGCTTGTCGTGGTCGAGTTCGTTGTCGCCGGAGCCACCGGACTTGCCGGACTTCTCCGAGTTGTCCGAGTACCGCTTGCTCGACGAGTCGGTGCGCTGCTTCTCCGACTTCGAGCCGTGATCGTCCGACCGCTTGGCGCCGTCGTCGGCACCCGCTTTCGTCGTCTCGGGCTTCTCGCTGCCTTCGTCGTCCTTGTGAGAGTCGCTGGGACTGGATGTTTCGTCGGGCTCGGCCGGCGGAGGCTCGGCTTCGACAACGATTTCTGGCTCTGCGGTCTGCGACGCGGAAGCATCGATCGGCACGACAACGGGTGGGGCCGTCGTTGCCGGGGTGACCGTGATGGCGACCCGTGCGCTCGAGATGGTGGCCCGCACAGGAATGCTCTCCACCGGCACGGTGGTGTCCGGAGCCGTGGTCTCCGGCGCGACAACTTCGACTTCGGCAAATGCGAGGCTTGCCTCGCTGACCTCGACCGAGATGGCCGCCGGACGCGGCACATCGACCACGGCTGACGCCGAAGCGATTGCCATACCACCACTGAGCGCTAGCACGCTGACGCCAGCCGTTGCGCCAGTCGTCGTCAAGCCGGCGGCAGTCGAGACCGTGTCGGGCGCGTAGGAAGCGGCCTTGGCGATGTGCCCGAGATATGGCAGATGGGCGAGCATTGCGAAGAGTCCCATGGAGCTGCGAAGGCGGCCGATCGAAACGTTCAGCAATGCCCGGACGACATCCGGGCTGAAATGAGTTCCCGCGCAGCGGGTGAGCTCCGCACGCGCTTCGGTCAGAGGCAACGCCTTCTTGTACGACCGTACGGCGGTCATCACCTCGAACGCGTCGGCAACCGCCACGATCGCTGCAGAGCGGGGAATCGCCTCGCCCGCGGTGCCATTCGGATAGCCGCTACCGTCCCACCGTTCATGGTGTCCGCCGACAGCGTGCACGGCGTCACCAAGCCACGGCTCGACCGGTGCCGCGAGCGCTGCGCCGGCAGCTGGGTGGCGTTTCAAGATCGCCCATTCCCGGTCGTCCGGCGGACCCTTCTTGTTGAGGATCTCTGGGGGAACGGTGATCTTGCCGATGTCATGGATCAACGCAGCCCACTGCAGTCTCCAGCGTTCGTCCTCGGAGAGCTGCAGTTCCTCCGCAATCAAATCGGTGTACAGCCGGACACGCTCGGAATGCCCGCGGGTGCGGCGGTCATGGTCGCCGATCGCGGTCGCGAGCATCAACAGCTGTTCGGCCGCGCGCGATGGGTCGTCGGAGAGGCCTTCACGACGGGCTTGCTCGACCTCTCGGGCGAGCCTGCGCCCACTTCCACCCCTGAGCGCCGTCCGGAACCGCGACGGTGTCTGGTCGGGGAACACCAGCGATAGCTGGAGCAGTGCGGCAAGCGGCAGGAACTTGCGGGCCACTGCGTCCGTCAGCGCGAGGGTCACCAGCGAACAGACCGCAATCAAGAGAGCTCGCAGAATGGCCGTGACGGTGTCCGACGTCGTCGGCAGCGCGCGGTTGAGGACGAACGACATTGCGAGCGACGCGATGATCGGCACCAGCGTCACCGCGACGCGCAACGCGCCCGACAGGAAACGTCGACGTTCCCAGACCGAGCCGTCGGCCACCTTGACTCGCTGTCCTTCTGCCATCTCACCGTCCCGTACCGAGCGATTTGTTGAGCCTTCGGCAAGTCACGGGGCGACTTGAGTTCAGAATTCGTCAAGCTGATACCGGCGGGTTGGATTGATGACCGCTGGGTACACGCCAGCGGACGTACGGCTCTATCGCTGAAGGTCCACCATCTCGCGCGGTACAAGGAGATCGGCGCGCTCCTGATCGAACACGGGCGTCGCACTGGCGTCCGCGACCTCGACCCTGACAATCCCATTGGCGCGGATGAAGCATCGGAAGCGGACGCTCTCAGCCTCGTCGACGAGCTCGAGCGATGGACCGACCTTCATCAAGTTCGGCCAGCTCCTGTCGACTCGATCCGACCTACTGCCACCGGTCTACCTCAGCGCGCTGGCCAGACTGCAAGATCACGTCGAACCGGTGCCGTTCGAGACCATCGAGGAAACGGTTACCGAGATCGGCGCGCGTATCAGCAAGGCCTTCCAATCCTTCGACGCCACCCCACTGGCCAGCGCTTCCCTCGGGCAGGTGCACTCGGCCGTGATGCGTGACGGTCGCAAGGTGGCGGTGAAGGTACAGCGCCCGGGTGTTCGCAAGCAGGTGATCGACGACATGGAGGTGATCGAGGAACTGGCGGAGTTTCTCGACCTCCACACCGAGTTAGGCCGGAGCTACGGCTTCCTCGGCATGGTCGAGGAGTTCCGCAGATCCATCATGGCCGAGCTCGATTATCGATTGGAGGCAGCCAGCCTTCGCATCCTCGCCTCGAACCTTGCCGGATACGGTCGCATCTTCGTGCCGACGCCGGTCGACGACTACTCCACAGCGCTCGTGCTCACCATGGAGTTGGTCGATGGCCGCAACGTGGGCACCCTCGGACCCTTGGCCCTGCACGAGATCGATGGATCGGCCCTCGCCCACGAGCTCTTCGACTGCTACCTCGACCAGATCTTGGTCGACGGCTTCGTGCACACCGACCCCCATCCTGCCTATGTTCTCATGACGTCGGATGGTCGCCTGGCGTTGATCGATCTCGGCATGGTCGCCCGGGTGAGCCCGCAAATGCAGAATGCACTCGTCCGCTTGCTCATCGCGCTGAGCGATGGCCGCGGCAGCGAGGTGACGCATGTGATCGCCGCCCTCGGCGAGAAGCGTGAGGAGTGGGATCCTGCGAGGTTGGAGCGTGAGTTGACGTACCTCGTGCAGCAGCGTCAATCGGTCATGGTCGGCAAGTTGGAGTCCGGCCGGGTTGTCGGTGAGCTCGCCCGAATTGCAGGCGAGTGCGGGCTGCGCCCGCCGTCGGGGCTCACAATGCTGAGCAAGGCGCTGCTCAACCTCGATCAAGTTGCCGCCAAGCTCGATCCCGGCTTCGATCCCAATGCGGCAATCAAGGAGCACGTGGGCGACATCATGCGACGAAAGATGCTGCAAAGCGCGTCGCCCGCAAATCTGTTGACGGCCGCTCTGGACGCCAAAGAGTTTGTGGAGCGGCTGCCCGGACGGGTCAACAAGGTGATGGATGCGCTTGCAGAGGGCCAGCTGACCCTCAACATCCAGGGCATCGATGAGAAGGAGTTGATGCGCGGCATTCAGAAGTTGGCAAATCGCGTCACAGCCGGGCTGGTCATTGCCGCGTTGATCATCGGAGCCGCGATGCTGATGAGGGTCGACACGCAGTCAAAGCTCTTCGGCTACCCCAGCATTGCGATCGTTTGTTTCTTTGCCGCAGCAATCGCCGGAATCTGGTCGATCCTCAGCGCCCTCATGCACGACCTACCCCAAAGCCGCCGCAGACGCCGCTAGCGCCGGCTTCGTCTGACCGCGCATACGAGTGATGGCCATCGTCAACTCGGTGTCGAGATCGCCGTGACGAAACGCCGTGCCCGTGACGGGAGCACGATGTGCGTTGGTGCCGTGCACCAGCACCGCATGTTCTTCAACAACGATTTCGCACGCCCCCGCCAAGTTGGTGGCAACGAGCCAGGCGTCGAGGATCGCCCACTCGGCCTTTGTTGCGACATGACCCTCGAAGCGGCACCTCATGAGCCGGACACCAGTGCATCGACACCCAACATCACGAACTCCTGACACCCCATGGGTCGCGGATGGACCCGCCATAGTGTGGCTTCGCCACGTGGTGCGGTCAAGGTGATCTTTTCCGTGGTCCAAAATCGCATTGAAACGAGTCAGCTGGCGATGCGGCCGCCGCTCTCTTGCTGGCTCAACGCATCTCGATCATCCGGGAATGTTCAGACCGGTCGTAGATACGTCGGTAGGTGCAGAGGACTCCCTTGACGTCCCCGGCATCCAGGTGATTCCACGTCGTCGTCTCGAAGGGATGCCACCTGCCGTTTGCGTCGGCGATCCTGATATCTGCCGGTTCAGGGGCAAAGGTCGGGTCGAACCCCTGTTGATCGTCACCGCTGTTGACCTGAATCATCGTCGCCCGGACGCGTCCCAAGTCGTCGGGATGAACGAACTCGCTTCCGCTTCGCCCGGTGATGTCGCCCCAGCCGAGAATCCGTGACAATGACTCGCTGTGCCACAAGATGTCGAAGCCCTCGTTCAGAAGCAGCGTGAACTCACCTTCCTTACGACTCATCGAACTCAACGCTCGCTGGAGAGGGTCCACAACTGACCATCGGCGCACGTATGCCGTCGCTTGAGGTGAAGCGCCATTCTCTTGCCCGGAGTGGTACGAGGTATTAGGACCAGCGCCTCAAGGTTCGCTGATTGGGTGCCGATGCAATGGAAAGCCTGGTACGGGAGGTCAGCGTCGTGGCGGCGGATCAGCGTTCTCGTCTGCAACGGCATTCGCCGATGCACTCTTGGCTCGAGGAGTCGCAATGATGACCAGTGAGTACGAAGCGAAGCCGGGCGAGACAGGAGGGTCGTTCGACGCGGTTCCGAGCGATGCACCTCCGATCAAGGCGTCCGGGTTGCGGGTGACGCCATTCGTGGCCCTCGTCCTCGGTGTCACGTTGCTCGCCGCCGGTTTGCTGCTCACCGCAGGAGCTGCTGCCCAAAATCGCCAACAAGAGCGAACTCTTCAGCGCGACGCCGTACAGGTGTCGGCGTCCTTCAGCTCCTTCTTCGAGCGCGCCCGCAGCCTCGATCTTCTCATGGCACACGATCGGGCGTTCGAGCTAACCAGCGACGGAATCGTCGACCGTTCTGAAGCTGACGAGGCGCTGGCATATCTAGAGGTGCTCTACCCAAACGCAATCGGGGAAGCATGTCTGATCGACGAGCAGGGTCAAGAGGTCGCCAGGGTGACACACGGAGTTCCGGCGCTGGAGAGCGAACTCGCGACCAACGAGGCTACGAACGAGTTCTTCGGCCCGACGTTCGCGCTCGACGCTGGTGAGGTCTACCAGGCACCTCCGTACGTATCCATGGACACCGGACAGTGGGTCATCTCGAACTCGACGTGGGTCCGACTCGCCGACGGCAGCCGACTGATCGTTCACTTCGAGGTGTCCCTCGCGAGCTTTTCTCAGTATCTCAACACAAGCGTGCCGAGCACTCATGTTGCTGTTGTGGACGCTCGTGATGGACGAATCATCCTCCAAGATCGCACCGCCTTGCCAGCTGCGATGATGGGCATGGTCATGGATGACACGTTCCCTGCCACGGGTTGGTCACATGCATTGACAGGCATTTCGAGCTCCACCGGGATCACCACGATCGATGGGCATACAGCAGGGTTCCGCACGGTCGAGCGAACGGTCGGCAATGCCAACGATTGGACGATCGTCGAGTGGTCGACATCGAGTGCAAGCCTCGTCCCGATGTGGGCTGGAGTAGCTGTGACAGGCCTCGGCGTTGTTCTTCTCGCCATCGCGCTCTTGATGCTTCGCCGCCAGCAGAGCACACTGCGTCGAGCGGCTCGCCTCGATCATCTCACTGGTCTCGGCAATCGCAAGGCCCTTGAAGAAGCACTGAATGTCGCGTTGGCTGCGGCTCGGTCAGGCGATGAAGAAGTCGCCGTTCTCATGATCGACCTCGATGCCTTCAAGCAGGTCAACGACAACCTTGGGCACGACAAGGGCGATCTTGTACTTCGCGAGATCGCGCGTCGCCTCCATGCCAATGTCTTCGAATATGACACAGCGGCACGCGTGGGCGGCGATGAGTTCGCGGTCGTGTTACGGAACATGCGTGAGGCCGACGACGTCACTGCGGTTGCCCATCGATTGCGCGACGCGCTGACGCGACCGATCGAGATCGACGGGGTGCCGCGATTCATCGGAGCCAGCATCGGTGCCGCCGTTCATCCCCAGCATGGTCAGCTCGCAGCGGAACTGCTTCGTAGTGCAGACGCGGCGATGTATCGCGCCAAGCGCGATCGCGAAGGCGTTCGTCTGTATGACCTCGGCACCATCGCCGGCGTGTCAGCCCTTGGCCTCGCTGCGGAGCTGCTCGCAGCGATCGACGGTGAGATGCTCGAGATGGTTTTTCAGCCGGAGATCTCCCTCAGCACGGGTGCGATCGTCGGTATCGAAGCACTTGCCAGATGGAATCGACCTGACTTCGGACCGGTGCCACCGATCGAATTCATTGCCTTGGCCGAAGACACTGGGCTGATTCGTTCGTTGACATCGCTCACCCTGCGCCTCGCACTCGACGAAGCCCGTGCTTGGCACAAGCTCGGCGTGCATGTCCCCGTCAGCGTCAACCTGTCAGGTCGGGTCGTGGGCGATCGCACATTGCCGAGTGAGGTGGCAGCAATGCTCGCGGACCGAGGGTTGGGCGCCGACGCGTTGGTCCTCGAGATCACTGAGACGGCGCTCATCATCGACCGGGCTCGAGCGGTTGAAGTCCTGGAGAAGCTCCGAGCCGTTGGTGTGCGTGTCGAGCTGGATGATTTCGGCACCGGTTACGCCTCGTTCGGTTTGCTGCAGGATCTGCCCCTCGATGGCCTGAAGATCGACCGCTCTGTGGTTGTTGACAGCACCCGCGGCGGACCCGGCCTGCTGGCGGCCACGATCGAGAATGCTCAACATCGTGGGCTGAAGGTCGTTGCCGAAGGCGTCGAGGACGCAGTAACCCTTGATCGTGTCCGCGAGCTCGGTTGCGATACAGCACAGGGCTACCACCTCGGTCGTCCCATGAGCAGCGACGACGTCCGCGAGTTGCTCCGCGGCGCGACCGCGGATGTAACCCTCGAAGCGGCCGGTATCCCGCAGTCGTGAGTCTCCCGTAGCGCACGGTTTGCCCGCCAGTTCGCGTGGGCGGACCGATCACGAAAAGGAGGCTGGACGACGGCCGAGCAAAGTAATCAAGAAGATGGTTCCGTCAAGGAAGAACGACGAGAGTCCGTCAGGGAGGCATTCGAGCCGGCGGGATGCTCCGTCGAACCGGATCCTGATGTGTTCGATCCGCACTGATCTCGGATTGTTTATCCCGGGAGACCATCGGGCACACCTTTCCACAG
>JBDTWJ010000028.1:0-29298 GCA_040006755.1 Ilumatobacteraceae bacterium
TAGCGGGCTCGTCGTCCGCTTCGCTTTCTCCTCGCGCCGCCGATGTCTAGCGGGCACACGTCGCTCGCACCACAGGCCCCCGATTAGCTTCGACGGATGGAGTACACGCAGATCCTGTACGAGGTCGACGACCACGTTGCAACCATCACGCTGAACAGGCCGGAGAAGCTCAACGCATTCACCACCCGGATGATGCGCGAGATGATCGACGCTTTCGATCGCGTCGACGCCGACGACGAAGTACGAGTGGTGATCGTGACGGGCGCCGGGAGAGCGTTCTGCGCGGGCGCCGACCTGTCCGGTGGGGGTGCCACCTTCGAAAAGGGTGGTAGCGATGAGCAGACCTCGGCCGGCGTTCCTCGCGACGGCGGCGGCATGGTGTCGCTGCGAATCTTCGAGTGCCTGAAGCCCGTCATTGCGGCGATCAACGGTCCGGCTGTTGGCGTTGGAATCACCATGGCGCTCCCGATGGATGTTCGGCTGGCAAGCACCGATGCGAAGATCGGGTTCGTTTTCGCAAGGCGGGGTATCGTGCCCGAGGCATGCTCGGCGTGGTTCCTGCCACGCTTGGTCGGAATCAGCCAAGCATTGGAATGGTGCTACAGCGGGCGGGTCTTCTCGGCCGACGAGGCGATGGCCGGCCGGTTGGTCAAAAGCGTCCACGAGCCCCACGCCCTCATTTCGGCTGCCAGGGCCACCGCGGCAGAGATCGTCGACAACACCTCGCCGGTCAGCGTCGCCCTCACGCGTCGCATGCTGTGGTCGATGCTGACCGCGGATCATCCGATGGAGGCGCACCGTGTGGACTCGCGGGCGATTCTTGAACGAGGGCGCAGTGCCGATGCCCGAGAGGGCGTCGAGAGTTTCCTCGAGAAGCGACCCGCGGCGTTCACCGACCGAGTCAGTGACGGGCTCCCCAACGTCTTTCCTGGGCAATTCATTCGAAAGTTCTCGTAAAGCCGACCGCTATCAGTGCCGATGTGACAACTGCAACGGTACGCAATCGGAATCTCACCGACTCATGCCGGTTGTGACGGGCAACTCACAAAGGACGGGAACAATGAACTTAACAGCGGTGCGACTCCGAGGTGGCGATGTAATCGAGCTTGAGATCGATGGCGACATCGTCTCTGCGCTGGTTCTTCTGGCCAATAGCGAGAACGTGATCTTCGATCTCTGCGACGGCAACATGCCATGCGTAGCGCGTCAAGAAGACCTCGCCAACGTGCGCGTGTTCGACGGCCTCGCGGCCTGATCGCCGATAGCCTCGGCGGTCGATGACCGAAGAGGCGACTCTGTACGACGCAGCTGGCGGGATGCCGTTCTTCGAGCGGTTGGTCGACGCCTTCTACACGGGGGTCGCGGGTGACGACACCTTGTTGCCTCTCTACCCCGAGGCGCCGGACCTGCGCGGTGCCCGCCACCGCCTGACTCTGTTCCTCGCCCAATATTGGGGAGGGCCAACCACGTACAACGACGAGCGCGGCCATCCGCGGCTTCGTCTGCGCCACATGCCATTCACGATCGGTCCCGTCCAACGCGATCATTGGCTGGCGCACATGGGCGCCGCGGTCGCGAAAAACGCCCCAACGCCGGACATCGCCGAGCGGCTGATGGCCTACTTCATCCCAGCTGCCGAGCAGATGCGCAACGACACCGGTCTGCCCATCTCTTCGCCGGCTCAACGCCACGCCTGAGTTACCGCAACGCGTAGCAAGCGACTGCGCTCGCGGCTGCGGCGTTGAGTGAATCGATGCCGTCGGCCATCGGAATCCGCACGCGGTGAGTACTGGCAGCCAGTGCGTCGGTGGAGATACCAGCCCGCTCGGACCCGATCACGATGGCCATCCTGGCGGTGATGTGAATCGCGTTGATGGCGTCGGCCTCCGCCGATGGCGTCAGGGCACACACCGTGAAGCCCGCGGCCGCGAGGCGACAAAGATCGGCTGGTAGATCAGTGGTTCGAGCGGCTGGGAAGCCAATCGCCTGGCCCATCGAGACGCGCAGCGACCTGCGCGAGAGCGGATCCGCGCACGTGTAGTCGAAGAGAATCCCATCCCAGCCCAGTGCTATCGCGTTACGCACGATCGAACCTACGTTGATCGGGTTGTCGACGGCCTCGATCACGACGAGATGTGTCGATTCGTCGGTCAGCCGCTCGGCCGTGATTCGCGCAGGTCGGTCGAAAAGAGCGACGATTCCCTGCGGCACGCCGAGTTGGGTAACCATCGATCGCACGCGATCGCCGCCGGCGAAGATCGGCACATCGGCCGGCACACGGGCGACGATCGGTGGAGGTTTGGCGGCATCGACGAGAACAGCGACAACGTTGCACCCGGCGTCGAGGGCGCGTTCCACAACGAGATCGCCTTCGGCCATGAACAGACCATCGCCATCGTCATTGCGCCGTTGCCGGCGACTGGTCAAGCCACGCTCGTTACGCCGAAAGCCAGCAAGCCGCGGGTCGTCGGCATCATCGATCAGGATCACGTCATATCAGTAGTGCCACGGGTAGGGACTCCAGTCGGGTTCGCGCTTCTCCAGGAACGATGAGCGTCCCTCCTCGGCCTCGTCGGTGGCGTAGGCCAGGCGTGTCGCCTCGCCCGCGAAGACCTGTTGACCGACGAGCCCATCGTCGATGAGATTGAAGGAGAACTTCAGCATCCGTTGTGCGGTGGGACTCTTGGCATTGATCTCCTTGGCCCATTGCAGCGCTGTGGCTTCCAACTCGGCATGCGGCACAACGGCGT
This sequence comes from Ilumatobacteraceae bacterium, assembly GCA_040006755.1. Lineage (GTDB taxonomy): Bacteria > Actinomycetota > Acidimicrobiia > Acidimicrobiales > Ilumatobacteraceae > JAENVT01. The sequence continues at coordinate 2,751 of JBDTWJ010000028.1, forward strand.
TGACCATTCCCATGCGGTGGGCATCGTCTGCTGAATACTCCCGGCCGAGGAAGAAGATCTCCCGTGCGAACTTCTGTCCGATCTGTCGGGCGAGGTACGCACTGCCGAAGCCGCCGTCGAAGCTGGCCACATCCGCATCGGTCTGCTTGAACCTGGCGTGCTCGGCAGACGCCAAGGTGAGATCACACACCACATGCAGGCTGTGGCCGCCTCCGGCCGCCCAGCCCGGCACGACGCAGACCACCACCTTCGGCATGAAACGGATCAGCCGCTGCACCTCCAGGATGTGAAGTCGTCCCGCACGGCCGGGCTCGATTGTCTCGCGCCCTTCGTCGGTGGCGTACTTGTAGCCATCGCGGCCGCGGATTCGCTGATCACCGCCGCTGGAGAAGGCCCAGATGCCATCCTTCGGCGACGGTCCGTTGCCGGTCAACAGGACACACCCGACGTCGGTCGTCATCCGTGCATCGTCGAATGCAGTGTAGAGCTGGTCGACCGTTCGAGGGCGGAACGCGTTGCGGACCTCAGGTCGATTGAAGGCGATGCGTACCGTGCCGTGTTCGACCGATCGGTGGTAGGTGATGTCATCGAAGTCGAAGCCAGGCACCTCGCGCCACTCTGCGGGATCGAACAAGTCGGAGACCATGGACCCCATTGTGCTGTATCGGGCGCTGCTACGTTCAGCCCGTGACCGGCCTGCAGATCCTGGGCGTTCCCGGCATCCCCGAGATCACCGAGGGTGTCGAACTTGCGGCGGTCATCGTCGATGCCGCAACCGCCGCCGGTTCTCCTCTCGCAGATGGCGACGTCGTGGTGGTCACGTCGAAGATCGTGTCGAAGGCAGAGGGTCGCGTGATCGAACTTTCTACGGTCGAACCTTCTCCCTTTGCCCGTGACTGGTCGGCCAAGTGGGACAAGGATCCGGCGGTCACGGAAATCGTGCTGCGTGAGGCGAAGCGCATCGTTCGTCAAGTTGGGGCCGTCCTCATCACCGAAACACACCACGGCTTCGTGTGCGCCAACAGCGGAGTCGACCAGTCGTCGAGCGGGGCGCACGGACGAGTGGTGGTGCTACCGGACGATCCCGACGCGTCGGCTCGACGGATCCGAGTTGGGTTTGCGCAGCGCGGTGTCGACGCCGCCGTGATCATCTCCGACACGTTCGGCCGTGCATGGCGCGAGGGCCAGACCGACATCGCCATCGGCATCGCGGGGATGCACCCGATCCTCAGCTACATCGGCCAGTTCGATCCCCACGGGCACGAGTTCAGGGTGCAGGCAGTGTGCGTCGCAGACGAACTCGCCGGTGCGGCGGAACTGGTGAAGGGCAACATCTCGCGGATGCCGGTCGGTGTCATCCGCGGCTTCCAGTGGGAGGCCGACGACTCAGCGACAATCGCTCCCGTGCTGCGCGACCAGAGCCGGGATCTGTTCAGATAGTCCCATGCCAGAGCAGGTGCGCGTCCAACGAACCATCCATGAGGAGGCCGATGAGTTGTACGACCTCGTCAGCGATCTCCCGAGCATGGGGAAATGGTCGCCCGAGAACACTGGTGGTCGATGGGTCAATGGCGCCGTAGGTCCGGTCGTCGGCGCGCGGTTCAAGGGCTCGAACAGAAAGGGACTTGCAAAGTGGAGCACCGACGTGCAGGTGACGGTCGCTGATCCCGGAGAGCGGTTCAGCTTCGACGTGACCCGTGGGCCGCTGAAGATCGCCAACTGGGATTATCGGTTCGAGCAGCAGGGCGGCAATACCTTGGTGGTCGAGACGTGGACCGATCATCGCGTGCCGGTGATCGGCACCATCGTCGGTTGGTTCATCGGGGTGACAGATCGCCCCGACCGCAACCGACGCGGAATGGAAGCAACGCTCGCCAACCTGGCTGCGGCTGTCGAATCCTGAACTCGTCCAGTCCTGATCAGGCGGTGAAGGCCGAGTATTCGACAGCGATGTCGCCGGCGAGGGCGGCATTACATTTGACCAACGTCATGTTGGCCTTCAGGCTACGACCGCCTGTTTTGTCGACGATGCGCTCGAGCAGGAAGGGAGTCACCGCTTGACCGACGATTCCTTGAGCGGACAGCTCGTGGAGCGCCTCGTCGATGACGTCATCGATCTCACTTGCGGGAATCTCCTCGTCGACGGGGATGGGATTGGCCACGCAGATGCCGCGACGTAGTTGCAGACCCTGCCACGCGGCATCGAGAACAGCGGCGCACTGCTTCGCGTCGTCGACGTTGCGCGGAGCGGGTTGCCCGCTCGACCGGCTGTAGAACGCGGGGAACTCGTCGCTACCGACGACCACGACTGGAACGCCGGCGGTCTCGAGGTACTCGAGCGTCAACGCGATGTCGAGGATCGACTTCACGCCGGCGCACACGACTGCAACGGGTGTGGTCGCAAGTTCGTTCAGGTCGGCTGATATGTCGAAGGTCGTTCCCGCACCGCGGTGCACGCCCCCTATCCCACCGGTCGCGAAGATCCGGATACCTGCGAGCGATGCCAAGTGCATCGTCGCCGCAACCGTCGTGGCGCCCGTCGCCCCCCTTGCTACCAGCCAGGGCAGATCACGTGTTGTTGCCTTGTGCACCTCGGATCGATTGGCGAGCAACTCGATCTCCTTGCTGCCGAGCCCGACCCTGCAGACGCCGTCCATGACGGCGATCGTCGCCGGCGTGGCACCGTGCTCGCGGACGATCGACTCGACATCGCTGGCCATCTCGATGTTGTGGGGATATGGCATTCCGTGGCTGATGATCGTCGATTCCAGAGCAACGACCGGTCGACGCCCGCGTACTGCCTCTTGCACTTCTTCGCTCACGTGAATGGACATCGGCACCGAGGGTACTGCTGGCCGTACCACCGCATCGACTGTCCGGTGAGCCACACTGTGCGTCGATGAGTGTGGAATCCGACGAACCAATTCGACTGACACGCGATGGCTCGGTTGCGACGATATGGCTGAACCGTCCGATGAAGCGCAACGCCCTGAGCTATGCGATGTGGTCGAGGCTGGGGAAGTTGGCGACGAACCTCGGCGAGGATCGTGCAACGCGAGTCGTGGTTTTGCGTGGGTGCGGTGAGCATTTCTGTGCCGGAGCCGACATCACCGAGATCAACGTCGAGCGCAGTTCTTCGGAGCCATCGTTCTCGGCCGTTGTCGACTCGGCTGAAACTGCGTTGGCCGGCATACCCAAGCCAACCGTCGCGTTCATTTCTGGCGACTGCATAGGCGGCGGCTGTTCGATCGCCATCGACTGCGACTTGCGCATCGCGACGAGTGAGGCTCGGTTCGGGATCACTCCAGCCAATCTGGGCATCGTGTATCCGACCGCCGCCTTGGAGCGGGCGGTTCACCTGGTCGGACCCGCCGGCAGCAAGCGCCTGCTGTTCACCGGCAAACTGATTGACGCGACTGAGGCGCTGCGAATCGGATTGGTCGACGAGGTTGTCGACCGGGCAGATGGCGAGGCGCGGCTTGCTACGTTGACCGGCGTGCTCGCAACTCGTTCGTTGTTGACCCAGGCGGCAACGAAGTCGATGGTCTCGGAGATCATGACGCACGGTCACGTTCCTGAGCCCTTGGAGGCTCATTGGAGGCGTGTCGCAGCGACCGCGCCCGACAGCTCGGAAGGCGTGGCAGCGTTCGTCGAGAGGCGCTCCCCGCGGTTCACGTGGTCGGGACACGATGGCGACTAGGGCAGCACGTCGTATCGAGCGGTCTTTGCCGTGGCCGGCGATGGCGTTGGCCGTGCTGGCGATCGTGTTCTTCGCCTTGCCGCTCGCCGGCCTGATCAGTCGCGCGCCGTGGAGCGATGCGCTGACGATCCTGAGCGGGCACGGTGTGCGCCAAGCCCTGAAGCTGTCGATCATATGCAGCGTCTGCGCGACCGCTGTGTCGATCGTTCTGGGTCTGCCGCTGGCCTGGTTGCTCGCGAGAAAGCGATTTGCCGGTCGGTCGGTCGTGCGAGCCCTGTGCACGTTGTCGATGGTGCTCCCCCCCGTCGTAGGCGGCGTCGCCCTACTGTTCGCGCTCGGCCGCCGAGGACTGGTCGGCCAGTACCTCGATCGGTGGTTCGACATCCGTTTGCCGTTCTCGTCGGCCGGCGTCGTGATCGCTCAGGCGTTCGTTGCGATGCCGTTCTTCGTCGTCACGGTCGAGGCCGCTCTGCGGCAGGCTGATCCGGGTCACGACGAGGCAGCGCGAACACTCGGCGCAAGCACGTGGTATTCCTTTCGTCGGGTCACGCTTCCCGCGATCAGACCGGCCATGATCGCCGGCGCGGTGCTGTCGTGGGCCAGGGCCTTCGGTGAGTTCGGCGCAACTATCACGTTCGCGGGCAGCTTTCCTGGCAAGACTCAAACGCTGCCGCTGTCGGTGTACCTCACCCTCGAAACGGACCCACAGCAAGCGATCGTCGTAGCGCTGTTCATGGTCGCCGTTTCCTTTGCTGTTCTCGTCGCGCTTCGCGACAAGTGGCTGGGCGGTGGAGAAGCTAGGTGACGTTGCGTGCCCACATCGTGGTCACCCGCGGTTCACTGAACCTCGACGTGTGGCTCAATGCCGAGCCGGGCGAGGTCATCGCGCTGCTCGGCCCCAACGGCGCGGGCAAGACGACCATTCTGCGTTGTCTCGCCGGATTGTTGGCGATCGATCGTGGCTCGATCAACGTGTTGGGTGAGGTCGTCGACGATCCGGCGACGGGCATGTTCGTGCCGGCCGACAGGCGATCGTCGGGTGTCGTGTTTCAGCAGTACCTGCTCTTTCCATTCATGTCGGTGCTCGAGAACGTTGCGTTCGGCCTTCGGGCGCGTGGTGTCGACAAAGCGGCCGCGCACGAGGAGGCTCGCCACTGGCTGCGCAGAGTAGGAAGCGAGGGCATCGAACGATCGCGTCCCGACCAGTTGTCCGGTGGTCAGGCGCAGCGCGTTGCGTTGGCGCGGGCACTTGCCTCGGAGCCGAAGCTGTTGCTGCTCGACGAGCCACTGGCGGCCCTCGATACGGCAACCCGGGTCGAGGTGCGCCGTGAGTTACGCCGGCATCTTTCCGAGTTCAGGGGCTGTGCGGTGCTGGTGACCCACGACCCGGTCGACGCCTATGCCTTGGCGAATCGCGTTGTGATCATCGAAAGCGGCCACGTCGTGCAGGACGGGACGTTCGTCGAGATCGCCGCCCATCCGCGGTCGGCCTATGTGGCCGAACTCGTCGGGGTGAACTTGCTGACGGGTTCGGTGATGGGCGGTGTCTTTGCCGTCGACGGCGGGGCCACCCTCACCGTGGCGGCGGATGACGTCGACGGCGCGGCGATCGCCGTGATTCGCCCGCAAGCCATTTCGCTGCACGCGTCGCGACCGGAGGGCAGTCCGCGCAACGCATGGCGCGCGTCCGTGGTGGATGTCGATCATCGTGCCGACCGCGTGCGTGTGCGTCTCGAAGGACCCGTCCAGCTGACCGCCGAGATCACCTTCGGCGCCGCCGAGGCACTGAAGGTCAAAGTCGGCCGAGAGTTGTGGGCATCTGTGAAGGCCACCGAGATCACCGTCACCCTCAACTGAGTGCCCGACGGAGTGCTTCCTGCTCACCCGTGGGGTCGGGAGAAACTCCGATGGACGGAAACACTCGATCACGGGGGGGCGGTTTGGGTTCGGGTGGGCTGCGGTCTGACAAGATCTCTGCGTGTCAAAGGTGATCGAGAAGGTCGGTGTGGTCGGTTGCGGGCTGATGGGTTCAGGGATCGCCGAGGTCGCAGCCCGAGCGGGATTGGATGTGACGGTCACCGAGAGCTCGCCGGCGGCCGCAGAGGCCGGCATGGCGCGCGTCGCGACTTCGCTGAGGCGGGCGGTGACGTCGGGCCGGCTGACGGAAGCCCATCACGACGCCACCTGGCAACGCCTGGCGTTCGGCCACAAACTGGATGCGCTCGACGACTGCGACCTCGTCATCGAGGCGGTTGCAGAGGACGAAGAGATGAAGATCGAGGTCTTCGGCCAACTCGACCATGTTTGCAAGCCCGACGCGGTTCTCGCGTCGAACACATCGAGCATCCCGATCATGAAGCTCGCCAGGGCGACCAAGCGCGAGCAGCAGGTGATCGGCATCCACTTCTTCAACCCGGTGCCCGTTCTGCCGCTTGTGGAGTTGGTGACCTCGCTGCTCACCTCGGCAGAGACCTCGGCCGACATCGAGCACTTCGCCACCGACACGTTGGGCAAGACCGTGATCCGCTCGCGCGACCGCGCCGGGTTCATCGTCAACGCCCTGCTGATCCCTTACATCCTCGCCGCAGTCCGGATGCTTGAATCGGGGTTCGCCACTGCCGACGACATCGACACCGGGATGGTGAAGGGCTGCGCGCATCCGATGGGGCCGCTGCGCCTGGCAGATCTGATCGGACTCGACACGGTGCAGGCGGTCGCCGAGTCGTTGTACGGCGAGTTCAAAGAGCAGCTGTACACGCCTCCGTCCCTGCTGTTGCGAATGGTCGAGGCCGGCCTGCTCGGGCGCAAGGCCGGCCGCGGGTTCTATGAGTACTGAGCGAGACAGCAGGCTGCGGCGGATCCACTCGTCGCACGGCGACGCGCAGCTCCGCGAGCGCTACGACGTGTGAGCCGCCGATTACGACGGCGACCTCGACGAGCTCAGGTGGAAGGCGCCGCAGGCCGGCGTGCTGCGCGTGTGGACCTGGAAAGTGACGCAGTGGCAGTCGACATAGCCCCGGATGGCCTATCGGTTCGGAGGACGAGTCAGTGCACCTGGCGCGAGGCCAACTTCGGTCTCGAGAGCGGTCATTGTCCAATCGAGCGCCAGCCTGCGCTCGATCAAACCCGGATGTGCTGAGAGCTGCAAGCTCAATCCGTCGAGCAACGACAACACTCGCCAGGCGGTTGCATCGGGATCGTCACACGACATCGTGCCTTCGTCGATCCCCTCGGCGATCGTGGTGGCGACCAGTCGTTGCCAGGCGATGTTGAGTAGCCGAGACGTCGCCCCCAGCGCCGGACGGCGGCTCGCTTCCGCCCATGCGTCGAGCCACATCTGGAATGCGCTGTACTCGTCGGTGCGGGTGTACGAAGCGAAGAAGCTCGACAACCGCTCGAGAGATCCGTTGCACGATTCCATCGCCGTCTCGGTCGTTTGAAGGTCATCGCTCGCCGCCTGCTCGAAGGCCGCCGCGAGCACCTCGTCCATCGACGAGAAGTAGTGGTGGATCAATCCGCTCGACGTGCCCATCTCCGCGGCAACGTCGCGGACGGTCGTGTTGGCCAAACCTTTGGTGGACGCCACACGCAGGGTCGCGGCTACAATCTCGTCACGGCGAGCAGTCGGACTCAGGCGTGGCACACTGAAACAGTAACTCTTATTGCGCGTATGTCCAATAGAGTCTACGATCCCGCCCATGGTCTTGACCACGCCCTTCCACGAGCGCCTGGCCCCGTTGAATCAAACGCAACTCTGGTCGCACTGGTCGGGGTACCTGTCGGCGGTGAAGTACCAGATATCCGACAAGTTCGAATACTTCGCGGTACGAAACTCGGCCGGTCTCATCGATACGTCGCCGCTCTACAAGTACCGGATAGCCGGTCGCGACGCCGGCAAGTTCCTGGGTGGTGTGTTGGCGCGCGACATCGGTGTGTGTCGTGACGGGCAGGCGCAATACACGTTGTGGTGCGACGATCGCGGCTACGTGATCGAAGACGGCGTGGTCATCAAGTTCGCTGCCGACGATTTCATCCTCACCTCGGCCGAGCCCAACCTCGCGTATTTCCAGAACCTGATCGGCTACGACCAGGTCGAAATCACGGATGTCTCGACCGACTACGCATCACTGGCGGTGCAGGGTCCACGGTCACGCGAAATCTTGGCGGAGCTCGACCCGGCGATCGCGACGCTCGCGTTCTTCCATCATGGGCCGGCCAAGATCGGCAATGTGCCGGTGCACGTTTCGCGCACCGGATACACCGGCGATCTCGGATACGAGCTCTGGGTAGGCGCCGAAGGTGCCATCGAGATGTGGGACACGCTGATCGAGGCGTGCGCCGGGCGGGGGGTGCTGCCCGTGGGCCAGAGTGCGTTGCTGATGACGCGCATCGAAGCGGGCTTGGTGCTGATCGGAGTCGACTTCCACTCCAGCAGATTCGCGTTCAACGACCACGCCCGCTCCACACCCGCCGAGCTCGGCTTCGCCTGGATGTTCCGCGATCTGGCCACGTCGACTCGGCGGTTCATCGGCCGCGCCTCAATCGAGCGGGAGCTCGCCGACAAGACATCGCGTTGGAAGATGGTCGGCCTGACCATCGACTGGCGCGACTGGGATCGACACTTCGGGGACGCAGGTCTGATCCCTCCGAAGGATGAGACACCGGTCGTCTACGAGATGATGCTGTACGACGATGAGACCAGCCGGGTCGGTTATACAACCAGCTTCATGTACTCGCCGATGCTGCAACGTCATGTCGCGATGGCGCGTGTGCTGCCGCATCTGGCGGTGCCAGGATCACGCGTCAACCTCGAGATCACCATCAACCACCGCTATCACACCGTTGCTGCTGTCGTTGCGCGACCACCCCTCTTCAACCCGCCGAGAAAGACAGCTTGACCCATGACATCCAAGCGCTCCTATGACGCGATCGTGATCGGTGGTGGCCACAACGGATTGGTCAACGGTGCATACCTGGCCAAGTCGGGCCTGCGCACCTTGATCATCGAACGGCGCCACATCGTGGGTGGCGCGGCTATCACCGAGGAGCTGATCCCCGGCTTTCATTTCACAACCTTCTCGTACGCCCTCAGCCTCCTGCGCCCCGACATCATCCACGACCTCGAGTTGACCAAGCACGGTTTCATGCCACTCCAGATGCCGTCCGCTTTTGCACCGATGGAGAACGGCGACTATCTGTTGATGGGCACCGATCGCAACGAGAATATCAAGGAGATCGCCCGTCACTCCAAGCACGATGCCGACGCCATGGACCAATACGACTTCGACATGGCTCAGGTCTGCCAGGCGCTGAAGCCGCTCGTCGACTCCGCACCGCCGAACCTGTTCGGCAACGATCCGGCCGACGCGATGCAGTTGGCAGATCTTGCCAAGCGCATCAAGTCGCTGCCGTCGCGGGTGCTGCAGAACTGCATCCGGTTGCTGACCGGTAGCTCAGCCGACTTTCTCGACGACTACTTCGAGAGCGACATCATCAAAGGATGGCTGTCGTCGTCGAGCATCATCGGCAGCAAAGTCGGCCCGCGCTCGCAGGGCTCCGGCCTCGTTCTGCTGTTCCACAACCTCGGCGAGCACGACGGTCACTTCGGGTCGTGGGCGTTCCACAAGGGTGGCAATGGCGGCTTCACCCAAGTGCTGGCTCGCGCGGCACAGGCATTCGGCGCCGAGATCGTCGTCGACACCCCGGTCGACCATGTGATCACCAGCAACGGGAAGGCGACCGGTGTTGCATTGGCCGACGGCATTGAGCTGAAGGCCAAAGTGGTCGTCAGTTCGCTCGACCCGCGGCGCACCTTCACCCAGTTGGTCGATCCGTCAGAACTGCCCACCGAGCTCAACGACAGCATTCGACGGTTCCGGTTCCAGGGCACATCGGCAAAGGTCAACTTCGCGCTCGATGGTGCGCCCCGCTATCCCGCGCTGGGCGATCGCACGGATCAGTTCCGTGGTTTCACCAACATCGGACCATCGATGGACTATCTCGAGCGAGCATTCGACGATGCGAAGTACGGCTGGTACAGCAAGCGGCCGTACATCGACGCATGCATACAGTCGTTGGTGGATCCCGACATGGCGCCCCCTGGCAAGCACGTGATGTCGTGCTTCATCCAGTACGCGCCGTACGAGTTGAAGGGCAGCGATTGGGACACCGAACGGCAGAACTTCGGTGACACCGTCCAAGCCACCATCGAGTCGTTCTTCCCCGGCTTCGGCGACCTCGTGCTGCACCGCGAGATCGTGACGCCGCTCGACATCGAACGCGTCGTCGGCCTCAGCGAGGGCAACATCTTCGCCGGCGAGTTCCTGTCGCCACAGATGTACTTCTTCCGACCCGCACCCGGTTGGAACCAGTACAGAACCCCGATCGACGGCTACTACCAATGCGGATCGGGCACGCACCCCGGCGGCTGTGTATCGGGCGGTCCCGGCAAGCTCGCGTCGCAGCAGATCATCGGTGACCTGGTCCGCAAGGGCTGACTGTTCATCCACCAGCGTTCGGCATGGGCCGTTCGCCAGGCACGAACCAGCGTGGTGTCGACCGCCCATCACCGGGGTACGGTTCGCGACGTCGAACGGGGGTTGAGATGACCGACATCGAAGTGGTTGAAGCGAAGTCCGCCGGGCCTGGGAAGGCTGAGCCGTTCCGTTTCTTCGACAACCGCGAGAAGTATCTCCTGTTCGTGATGACGACCAGCGAGAAGGCAGAGGTCGCGGCACGCATCGGGCGCGAGATCGAGCACATCGTGCCGCGTCCGCCCGCATTGCGCTTGTTCGACGCTGGAACCGGCAACGGGATGGTGCTCAGCCAGGTGCTGCGCGAGATGCATCGACGATTGCCGACAGTGCCGTTCTTCGTGGTCGGCAAGGAAGTCAGCATGGAAGACACACGACTTACGTTGGCGACGCTGCCTGATCGGCTCGCGGAGCATCCGCAGTCGGTGGTGGTGCTGACCAACATGTTCTACGCCGAGGCGCCGCACCTATTCCCGCGTGCTCACGAGTTCCACGACAAGGTGCGCTGGATCGACGTGCCCTTGAAGGGCAACACCTCACACGAGTTCTTCCAGCAGATCCACGAGCTCGACGATCATCTGACCCAGGGCTGGCAGACCGCTTCGAGCGCCAAGACGGGTAACCCGGTTTACGTCACGCCGTCGGTCATGGTGCTGTACCGCGGTGATCAGGCATTCGCGCTTGACGACCTGATCCCGCGGCCGACGGGCGGCCCACAGCCGTTCGAGTACGACCTCGTACTGGCGGCCCAGCCGTACCGCAGCCGTACGTCCGCAGAGACGAAGGTCAAGAACGTCCTGGCACCATTGGCGAAGGCCCTCGCACCAGCGGGCAGGTTGGTTGTCGTGCAGTCGACCGGCCACGACCCCGGAATGGAGATCATTCGCAAGATCTGGCCTGACGAGGACCCCTTCGCGACTCCTCGACACAAGCTGATCAAAGAGCTCGATTCGCAACTCAATGGCGATGCGGCTCCCGACTTTGGCTTCGAAGGCACCAGCGACGCGGCGTCGCTGTTCAGCTACCACCTCCATGCGATGCCGAACGAGGTGTCGAATCGCATCAGCACATCGACCACCTTGGCGGCGTGGAACGCGGCGGTCTACGTCGCCCAGATCGAGGACGAGCGCACCGCCGACGTGTTGATGGAGGGTCACTATCTCGATGCAACTGCCGATGTCGTGCTGAAGCAGGGCGGGCTCTGGTTTCAGGACGAGTCGTTCGTCGTGGTACGCCATGCGTCGTGAATTCCCAAGAGCACGTCGTTTCCCACCTCCTCCGCCTCGGCGTGGATCACGAGATCGTGCCATGCGATCCAGCTCTCGCTGACACGGCCGCATTCTGCGAGGCATACGGCTATTCGCCAGATGACTCGGCCAACACGATCATCGTCGTCGGCAAGGGTGAGACGCCGCGGCCGGTCGCGTGCGTCGTACTTGCTTCGAGCCGGCTCGACGTCAACGGAGTCGTGCGTAAGCGTCTCGAAGTGCGCAAGGCTTCCTTCGCCTCGGCGGACGAGACGATGCAACTCACCGGCATGGAGATCGGCGGCGTTACAGCCTTTGCTCTTCCAGACGGATTGCCGATCTGGGTGGATGCTGCAGTGATGGTTCGCGAGCGGATCATCCTCGGCGGTGGAAGCAGGGCGATCAAGGTGTTGACACCGCCCTCGACCCTGACCGCGGTCGACAACGTGACGGTGATCGACGGCTTGGCCCGCTCGCGCGAATGAATGCTGATCGCACCTCGCTGATCGTCACCGCCGACGACAGCACCGGCGCTACAGAGGCAGCGGCAGCATGCGCCGACGCGGGGTTGGCCGTCGACGTCGTCCCATTCGGCGTGTCATCGGCCGCCGCGGCATGCGTCGTCATCGATCTGCGATCGCGTCACATCGCGCCCGCGGAAGCTCGGCGACGAATCACGGCCGTCACGACCGACGAGCATCGAGTGCACAAGATCGACTCGACGCTGCGCGGCAACTGGAGCGTCGAATTGGCAGCGCTCGCCGATGCCGGCCGACGAGTGGTGTTGATCCCCTCGCATCCGCTGGCCGGGCGTGTCTGCGTCGGTGGCGTCGTCTTCGTCAACGGCGTTCCCGTCGCCGACAGCGAACTCGGCAACGATATACGCCTGCCGGTGCGCAGCAGCCGGCCGAGCGACTCCTTGCCTGGTGCGGAGTTGGCCGGGCCGCAACCACTGGCCCAATGGCTGTCGCAGCGCGAATCCTCGATTGCGATCGTTGACGCCACTTCGCTCGCCGAGATCAACGAACTGGTACACATCGCGCTCGACGCTGACGACGTCGTCGTGTCCGGTCCGGCCTCGGTGGCTGGGGCCGTCGCTGGCCTCTGGTCGCCGGGCGGGCAAGCCTCTCTTCCACACCCGCTGTTGCCCGAACCGATCGTGGTGGTGTGTGCCAGCCTGCATCCTGTGAGCAGGGCCCAGATCGACAAGGTCGGCGCAGCCGGCATCGCGGTGGTGACGTCATCGCAGGTACGCCACGCTGACCCGGAGCTGGTCGCCGCCGAGGTTGCCCGACGCGCCCATCGCCTCGTCGGTGCCAGCGGTGCTCGCAGCGTGGTGTTGATTGGTGGCGACACTGCAGAAGCGTTCATCGGCGACAACGTGGTGAGCGTGTTCGGTTCGATCGACGTCGGCGTCAGTCTCGGAGACGTCGAGATCCGCGGAATGCGACTGCGCATCGCCAGCAAGCCCGGTGGGTTCGGCACACCTAATACGCTGGTGGACCTGGTGACGAGATGACTGCAGACCCAGCCACAACCGTGCCGATGGCGATCACGATGGGCGATGCCTCCGGTGTCGGGCCCGAAATCGTGTTGCGCCGCGCCGCGGAAGGGGCCTTCAGTAAGGAGCCGGTCGTGGTGTACGGCGACGCGGCCATCCTGCGTCACGGAGCACAACTGCTGGGCGTCGATGTGGAGATCGAGCCCATCGCAGATTTACGTCAGTGGCGTTCGGATGGTCCGCTGCAGGTCGTCGATGCCGGGTTGCTGCAAGCGGGGGATCATCGACCTGGTGTCATCGACGCAGCGTCGGGCGCCGCGGCCCGGCAGTACGTTCTCTCGGCGGCGACCGACGCCCTCGCCGGCCACATCGCGGGCATTGTGACGATGCCGATGAACAAAGAGGCGACGCAACTCAGCGATCCGGAGTTTGTCGGGCACACGGAGTTGATCGCCAGGGCTTGCGGCGTACAGCGGTTCACGATGATGCTGACCGCCGGCGATCTGGCAGTGACACATGTCAGTACCCATGTGTCGCTGCAGGAGGCGATTCGCCGCGTGACAACGGCGCGCGTCCGCGAGGTGATCGATCTGACCTACGAGACACTGCATCGCTTCCTCGAACACCCGCGGATCGCGGTGTGTGGTGTCAATCCACATGCCGGCGAGCACGGTCTGTTCGGATCGGAGGACGTCGATCAAATCGCTCCTGCCATCGACGCGGCGCGACAGGGCGGCATCGACGCGACCGGTCCACATCCGGCCGACACCGTCTTCCATCAGGCCGTTCACAACAAGAGGTTCGATGCGATCGTGTGCATGTATCACGACCAGGGCCACACGCCGATGAAGTTGCTGGCCTTCGAGAGCGGCGTCAACGTGACGGTCGGGCTACCGATCGTGCGCACGTCGGTCGATCACGGAACCGCTTTCGACATCGCCTGGCAGGGTGTTGCGTTCACGGGCTCACTGGACCACGCGCTGCGCTGGGCAAGACGCCTGGTGAGCAATGCGCCCAGCGTCGCTCAGTGAGGATCGACGAGATCGAGGAACTGCCAGTGCTTGCCCTCGGCCAGGCCGATCAGCTCGCGGGCGCAGGTCTGCCAGACGGCCGGGCCCGACGTGACGTGCTGAGTGCCTGCATGTACGTCGCGATACAGCCGTTGAATGGTGCCGCGGCGTAACGCAGTTGTTCCGCCGGAGAGATACACGAAGTTGGCGATCTCGTGGAGCGTCTTGGTGATGTGTGCGAGCGCCAGCCGAATCAGGGTGTGCTGACGCACGGAGATCGCGTCGCCGGAGTAGAGGCTCTTCGACAGGTCGGTGAACGATTCCATCACCAGGGCACGCGCGGCGCGGAACTTCGCCTCCGCCTCTGCGTAGCCCTGTTGGAACGCTGCACTGTCTCCCTGCGCTCCGGGACGACCTGCCTTACCCTGCACCAAGCCGGCCAGCTCGTCGAGCAGTCGGCGCCCGACACCCATCGCCCAACCGCTGTGGCAGGTGACAGCGAAGCCGATGATGCCGAGGCCGTACAGGTTGCCGCCGCGCTCCGGCACGGTGGTGACCGCGAAGTGACTCCAGCCGTCGGGCACGAACACGTTGTCCATGGTGTAGTCGATGCTGCCGGTGCCGCGTAGGCCCATCACGTCCCAGTTGTCGATCAGGTTGACGTCGTCGATCGGCGTGACGAAGATCCGCGGCTCGCCCGTCTCTTGGACGATGCCCAGCGAGTGCACATGCGACGAATGCTTGAGGCCGGAGCCGAAGCTCCACGCGCCGCTCAGCGAGAGGCCACCGTCGACGATCGTGGCGGTTCCCGGCCGCGTGCCTTGGCCGGCGATGACGGGCTGCCGGCCGTCGCCCCACAGTTCGGCGACCGCGTGATCCGACAGGTATGCACCGGCCGTGCCGATCGACAGGCTCGCGGCCATGACTACCCAACCGGCCGACGCGTCGGCGTATGACAGGTTCTCGAGCACCTCGAGCGAGTGCACCGGATCGAGCTCCGAGCCGCCGAGCTTCTCGGGGACCCATATCTTGAACAACCCATCGCGATGCAGCGCTTCGACTGCCGTTGGTGAGAGTTCGCCTGCGGTGTCCGCGTGTTCGGCTTCAGCATCCAGCAGTGGGACGAGCGCCTTCGCTCTTTCGGCGAGGACGGATTCTTCGGTGAGTGATTCGCCGAGTGGCATGCGCTGACCCCTTTGTGCGATTGCGTCGTGTCGGCGATCCTAAACAGCGACGGCGCTGCGGGCCGCTTCGAGCTTTTCCGTGGTGAGCCGCTTGCGGCCGACGATGAACAGGCAGCCGTAGATCACCGCGTCGAGGAAGAACGCTGATCGTAGAGCGATCCTGCGATTGGCAAGTTGGCTGACCACCGCCACGGTGATGCCTCCCACAGCCGCGCCGATCGGCATCATTCCCCACGCGAAGAAGCGATAGACGCTGTTGACCCTGCCGAGCAGATGCGGTGGGATGATGGTCTGGCGGAGGCTGACCGTGATCACGTTCCAGGTCGAGCCCAAGGTGGTTCCGCCTGCGAATGCCAGCAGCACGATCGGCCACCACGACGAGACCCCTACCACGAACGCCATGAGAGAGCTCGAGCCGAGGGTCATTGCCAGGCACGTACCGCTGCCGAGGCGTCTCGACAGCCAAGGTGCAAGGTTGCTGCCGGCGATGCCACCGGCCGCGAAGCCGAAGCTCATGATCGTGAACAGCAATGGACCGACGACGAGAATTTCCTGGGCGAAGAGCACGAGCACCGACCCGCTGAGCGCGGACGCCAGATTCATGAAACCGAGGATGATGGCCATCGAGCGTAAGAGGTCATGCGACCACAGCCAGCGAAAGCCCTCGGCGAGCTCCGTTTTCCAGGGTGCCCGCACATGATCGTCGGGTCGCTCAACGCGGAACGATCCCGGAATCGACCAGACGAGTGCCGCTGCAGCGAAGAACGACGCGGCGTCGACGAAGAAAGGAAGCGAGAATGCCACGATCAGCAACAAGGAGCCCAGCGGTGGGCCGATGAACGTGTTGGCGATGAACTCAGCACTCCACATGCGACCGTTGGCCTTCTCCAGCTGTTCGGGCTCGACGACGGAAGGCATGAACGTCTGCCCACAGTTGTCGCGCAGCACCTCTGCCGTGCCCAGCAGCAACGTCGCGACCAAAAGCATGATGTACAGACCCGTCGAGGTGCCCGTGACGCGCGCTACCTCGTCGACACCCGGCAGGCTCGATTGACGGCTCATCACGGCGAGCGCGACCACCAGCGTCAGCGCGAAGCGGGTGAGGTCGGCGGTCACCATTGCTTTCTTGCGATCGACGCGATCTGTGATGACGCCGGCAGGCAGTGTGAAGACGAGCCACGGCAGGCGTTGCACCAGCGCGACCCCTGCGATCAGCAACGGGTTTCGAGTCAGCGCGGAAGCCAGCCATGGATAGGCGATCACCGACATCCCGTCGCCGACGTTGGAGATGGTGGTCGAGACGAACAATTTCCGGTAGTTCGCACCGAGGCGCTTCTTCTCGGTCATTCCGGATCCTTCGGGGCGACGGGTCGGTTGGTCGGGAAGACGCCGGCGAGGAACGCGTACTCGCGTGTGCCTCCGCGCGGTAAGCGTGTGAACTCCGCCGCCAGGGCCATGACTCGCTCGGTGAACTCGGCGGCCCGTTCGGCTGGGATTCGTGCGTGGCGCATGGTGAATCCGGTGTCGCTGTCGCAGGTCGCTGATGCCGACAGGTCGGCCTGGGCGCGGGCATCGGCCACAAACGGAAGGTCGCCGTCGTAGGCCTCGTCCGGGAAGACGATGATGTGAGCGGTGCGACCGTAGAAGCGCTCCTCGATGGCTCGGACGCGACGGGTCGCGGTGACCTTGAGCAACCCGACGTCGACGAGCACATCGACATGATGGGCGACGGTGCCACGCGGCTTTCGAACGCGCGCTGCGAGTTCGGTGACCGTCATCGCCCGTTCCAGGACCAAGTCGAGAATGAGCGAACGGAGGGGATTGCCGACCGCTTTGAGTCGAGCGGGTGAATCGGCATGGATCTTGTCGTCGAGGTCGTAGCCGTCGTCATAGTCGTCGTCGGCGCCTCCGGCAGCGATCGCAGGCTTGGTCGTGGGTGGGGTGTAGGCCAACGATGGAGCGTCTTTGTCCGACATATACCGGACAATAGGTAATTATCGGACATTCGTCAAACCACGGGTCGTATGGACGGTCTCTCAGCAATACTGGCGAGATGCGCAATCGGTCGGTCGTCGTGGTCTTTGGCGCGCTGACGGCGTTGTTCGCGTCGGGTTACGGCGTGATGTTCACCGTGTTGGACGAGTTCCGCGATCAGTACGGGATCGGCGAGGGCGCGCTCGGCCTGATCGTTGCAATGGGGTTCCTGTCGTCGTTCATTGCGCAGGTGACGCTGGCGCCTTTGGCAGACAGAGGCCACGCCCGCCTGATGATCGTGCTCGGCATGGTGTTCAACGTCGCCGGTCTGCTCGGCATGGCATATGGCTCGACCGTCGTGGTGCTGCTGACCGCGCGATTCGTGATGGGTACCGGCGTCGGACTCGCATATCCCGCGGCGCGACGAATCGTCATCCTGGCCGACCCCGATCGGTTGGGACAGAACCTCGGGCGCATGCTGGCCGCCGACGTGGCTGGTTTCGCCGTCGGTCCTGCCATTTCCGCCATCCTCGTCGGCCCGTTCGGGATCGCTGCGCCGTTCCTGCTGATTGCTGTTCTGACGGTCGCGATCTATCCGCTCATTGCGAGAACGCGTGTCGCTGAGTCTGATATCGATGCTGAGATACCGCCGAGGTTCGCGTTCGACCTCTTGCGCATTCGTCCGTATCTTGCCGCGCTGTCGATGGGTTCCGCCGTCTTCATGATGATCGGTGCATTCGACGCGCTGTGGGCACTGGTGCTCGACGACCTTCACGCCAGCGACCTCATTGCCAATCTCGGTATCACGCTGTTCGCGGTGCCGATGGTGCTGTTCGCATCGATCGGCGGAAGGTTGGCGCAGACGGTCGGTCCGTTCCGCCTCGGTACGTTCGGGCTACTCGTCGGCGCGGGTGCGATGTTTGCTTACGGGCACGCTCCATCGGGCGGGATCATGCTGATCTTCT
Organism: Ilumatobacteraceae bacterium; assembly: GCA_040006755.1. GTDB lineage: Bacteria > Actinomycetota > Acidimicrobiia > Acidimicrobiales > Ilumatobacteraceae > JAENVT01. The sequence goes on from JBDTWJ010000028.1 coordinate 20,865, forward strand.
CGCTCATCCATGCCACCAACGACGGCTTCACGGTCAGCAGTTGCGGCGTGGCGGTCGGGTTGGTCGTGCCCGGCGAACGTCAGGCCAGCGCGCAGGGACTGCTCGGTGGTGTCGAGACATTGATGGCGGGCATCACGGCAACCGTGATCGGTCAGATCTACGAACACTTCGGCCGCACGGTGGCGTACACGAGTTGCGCTGCCGCAATGCTCGCGCTGATCCTCTGCGGTGCGGTGTTGTCGGGACCTGCGTGGCGCCTGCGCGACACGTCGAAGCAGGAAGCGGTCGTCCCCGTCTAGGCAGGGAATCAACGAAGCCCACCCATGCCAAGCGTGGGCGATGTTCAGCCGAGCGGGTGTTCGCCGGCGACGTCGTAGATCGAGATCGAGGATGAGATCGGTGCGACTTCGTCGGGTCGCTTCGGAGCCCCTTGCATGGCTGCGAGATGAGCCTCGAGGTGCGCTTGGCTTTCCCATCGCTCGTAGAGCACAACCCGAGTCGGGTCAATGGGATTGTCGGCGAAGGTGTACTCGAGGCAACCCGCCTCGGCGCGGGAGTTGCACATCATGTCGACGCGACTGGCGAGGAACTGCTCGCGCTTGCTGGGATCGAACTCGAATGATCTTCCGACGATGACCATGACGTCAGCCCAACCTCTCGCCGAAGAACCTGAACGTCCGCGCCTGCGCGATGGCAGCGGGCACCGCGCTGAACGAGGCGCGCTGGTCGCAGTTGAAACCGTGCTCGGCGTCGTACCGGTACACCGTCGCATCAGGCCATGCGGCCTCGATCTTGTCGACGTCCTCGAGCGGAATCGCGTGGTCGCGTTCGCCGAAATGCATGATCATCGGTACGACTGGCACATGATCGATGAGATCAATCGTGCCGCCGCCGTAGTACGACGAGGCCGCGTCGAAGAGATCGGGAAACTCGGTCGCGCACCCCGCCGTGACACGACCTCCGAAGCAGAAGCCGACCACGCCCACCTTGCCGGCCTCGTGGGCAACCGCGCCCGCTGCAGCGACGTCGAAAAGGACTTTCTGGAAGTCGAGTGAGCCCATGGCAATGGCGCGACCTGCTTTGATGTCGTCCGGTGTGTAACCGAGCTCGATGCCAGGACGTTCGCGGTCGAAGATGGCTGGGGCGATGGCCAGGTAACCCGCTGCGGCATACCGATCCGCGACGGACCGGATGTGACTGTTGACTCCGAAGATCTCCTGCACGACCACTACGCCGCCGCGGGCGGCGCCCTCGGGCTCGGCGCGGTAAGCGGACAGCTCGAAGCCGTCTGATGATGTCAGTTTGATGGTGGTACCCATTACCTCGACTGTATTTCGCCGAGGCGCTCAGTCCATTGCTGCAGCGACCGTTCGCCGGCTGTGGGCGCGGCGCGGACGCTGCGTAATCGCGCCGAGTAGACAGGCGAGCGGGACGATCAACAGTGCGCTGCGCAAACCCACCGCGTCTGACAACACTCCCATCGCCAGCGGGCCCAGGGTGACCGCCGTGCCGGAGGCGAGGATGCAGATCGCCCCGAGCGAGATGGAGTCGATCTTGTGCTCGGCCGAGGCGTACAGCCGGTCGACAGTCAACGGGTAGAGAGGAGCGCCCCCAAACCCGACGATGATCAGGCCGACGACTCGGGGTACCAGGCCGGGAGCAAAGCACATCACCAATGCACCGGCACCCATCGTGATGAAGCACGCCGTCACAGTCGCGTCACCGAACACGCGAATCGTCGAAGGGAGGACATGTCGTGACAAGAACATCATTACCCCGAAGACACCGGCGAGCGCCGCGGCGAGCCCACCTGATGCGTGCCCAACCTCTTTGAGGTATGTCGCCGCCCACACGCCGACAGCAAACTCGCTGAAGACGGCGTTGATGATGTGCAGCCACGGTTCGAACACATCGCGGTCGCGAAGGTGAGCGAGGGTGAACTCGCCGTGCCGGGTGGATTCCGGCACGACCACTGGCCAAGCGACCGCGGTGAGCGTGAGCACGATGACCGCGGTCAGGATGAGGTACGGCGGGCGCCATGACCAGTGCAGCGCCAACGCCGCACCGACGACGATGCTGAACGCGACACCGGCCAGTCCCGGCGCTCCATTGACAGCTGCGAAGGCCGTCGCACGGTGCTGGCCATGATGGTCGCTGATCAACGCCGGCATGACCATCACCAGTAGTGCTCCGCCCATCCCCGCGAGCGCCATGCCCGCGAGGGTGACCGGCCACGCAGGGCCGAGGCAGAGCATGGTGATGCCGCAGGCGATGGCCACCGCTGATGCCAGAAGGGATTGTCGGCGCCCGAGGCGGTCGACGATGTGCACTCCCCAGATGCCTGCCGCGAGCGACGCAAACCCGAACGTGGAGCCGTGGAGCGCAGCGATGAGACCCGAGAGGTCGAACTGCTCTCGTAGCTCACCGAGCACCGTGCCCACGCTGAGCGCACCGACCAGCAGCGCGTACCCGAGCGCCGAGGAGTACGTGAGCCGGTCCCACCGGAACTTGTCGGTGACGATCGGGGTCGCGCTCACCATCTCCTTTGTACCAGTGAAGACGACCGATATGCGGGCTCTTTCGCGCAAAGATCGGCACGTAAGGTGTGACACGTGGCAAACCGATATGACGTCGCTGTGGTCGGCCCAGGATTGGTCGGTTCCGCGGCCATGCGCTATCTCTCGGCTGCGGGTCGACGGTGTCTCGGCATCGGCCCGCCCGAGCCGGTGAACTGGAGCAGCCACCAGGGGGTGTTCGCGAGCCACTACGACTCTGGTCGGATCACGCGTCGGCTCGACAGGCGGCGCGAATGGGCGATCATGGCTAGCCGCGCCATCGAGGCATATCCTGAGATCGAGTCGCGGTCCGGCATCAGCTTCCACCGATCAGTGGGCGTGTTGATGGCCGATGTCGACGCCGACCGGTTGGGTTCAGTCATCGCGGTCGCCGACAGCCTCGATGTCGGCTTCGAGCGGTTCGAGCCAGGTCAGCCCTTCGGTGACGACCGCGTCGCCGTCCCCGTGGGAGCAACGGTGCTACGCGAGCCGGCACCCGGCGGGTTCATCGATCCTCGCCGCATGCTCGCGGCGCAGCTTGCGATCGCCCGACAACAGGGCGCCGAATTGTTGGGCGAGCAGGTCATTTCGATCAAGCGACTGCGGGGCGGGGGCTGGTCGGTCGCTGCCGCCGACGGAACCGAGGTCGAAGCCGACCAGGTGGTGATTGCCGCGGGTCCTCACGCCGACGAAATCGAGGGTCTGACACGCCGGCCGCTGATCCATGTGGTGGCCGAGACCGTCGTCACGGCCAGGGTGTCGGCTTCCGAACAGCTTCGACTTGCCGGTCTGCCGTCGATCATTGTGGACGGCGCCGACGATCATCTCTACATCGTGCCGCCGACGGAGTATCCGGACGGTCAGGCCTACATGAAGCTGGGCGCGACGCGCCACCAGCATTGGGTGCTGTCGCCGGAGGATCGGCGGGTATGGATGACTGGAACGCAACACGAGACCGATCTCGACTGGCTCCGTGGACTCATGTTGGGGGTGCTGCCGACCCTGCAGGCCGAGGCGTGGTCGACCAAGCCGTGCCTCATTCCCGACACGCCGACCAAGCTGCCATACCTCGAGATCGTCGAGCCAGGACTCGTGATGGCTGCCGGCACCAACGGCTATGCGGCAAAAAGCGCCGACGCTATCGGCGCGTTGGCTGCCGGTCTCGTGCTCAACCGATGCTGGACCGACACCGACCTCGACGCACAGTCCTTCGAGCTGACCAGCCGCGACTGATCGGCGTACTCAACGGACCGGGGTCCAGCCGGGGCGGCCGAAGATATGGTGGAACTTGGCGCGAACGCCCGTTGCCGCGCGAACGTCACGGGCGATGTCGCACATCTCGTGGTAGGCGATGCGCATCGGGTTGTACGTGTGGATGTTCTTCGTCAGGCCGTACTTCACCCGTCGCAGCTCCGGTTCGAAGGTGCCGAACAGCCTGTCCCACAGAATCAGGATGCCGCCATAGTTCTTGTCCAAATACTGGTCGTTGGCACCGTGGTGGCCGCGGTGGTGTGATGGTGTGTTGAACACCTGCTCGATGGGCTTCGGCAGACGGTTGATCGCCTCGGTATGGATCCAGTACTGGTACAGCAGATTGAGTTGGCCCGCCTTAGCGGTCTTGGCGGTGGGGAAGCCGAGCAACGGCATCGGTGCGAACACCCAGAACGTCAGGAACCCCGACCACGGTTGGCGAAGTGCCGTGGACAGGTTGTAGCGCTCGCCACTGTGGTGAGTGACGTGGTTGGCCCACAGCAGCCGGACCTCGTGCATCCAACGATGGTCCCAGTAGTAGAGGAAGTCCCAGAGCACCATCGCTGTCGCGATCGATCCCCGGCGCGAACCAATGTTGGCGACGCGGTGCTTGAACAGGAACCGATCGAACTTGCTGAACGCCGACAGCGTGAGGAATCCGAACGCGATGTTGCCTGCGAGCATCGTCAGGCTGGCAACGGTGTCCTTGCGCTCATAACCGAGCGGCACCAGTGCGTCGCCCGGAGTGTGCGTGCCGGAGAGCGTCCGCTGGTCGGCCTCATACAGGTCACCGAGTGTGCGCTTCGAAACGTTTCGCAGCGTTCTGTGCTCGGCTGCCATCGTGATGGCGAAGAGCGGAACGGACGCCTTGTCGATGAGGTCGAGCTGGCGAAGCGCCGGCTTCTTCAAGAGCTGAGTTCGCCGTCGGTCAATCGACGGTATGCGTAGTCGCGAAGCTGCTTGCCCAACTCATCGGGACTCGTCTCCTCGGCGACAGCGCGGCGAACGATGTCGACCTGAGCGTCGTTGGTGAGGCCCTTCAGCGGCTGGTCGCGGTCGAGGTTGGTGGGAAATGCGTATCCATTTGCTGCGGCACCGATTGCGTTGTCGACCTCGCGCGGGGAGGCACCGGATGCCTTCAGCTTGAGCAACGACGGATACACAGCGTTGACCATTCGCTCGTGATCAATTGCCTCGAGACATTTGCCGAGCGGCGAGTTGATCTGCAGGAGGTTTGCCATGCGATGGATGTCGGTGGTGTGGTTGGTGCCGGCAGCGTGGAACAACGCAGGATTGAAGAAGACGGCGTCGCCCTTGAGCAACGGCAGCTGTACGTAGTGGTTTTCGAAGTATTCGCGGAACTCGGGTCGCCACCACGCCAGATATCCGTAGAGGTACTTCTGCGCGTGGGGCAGGTACATCGTCGGGCCGCTCTCGACGGGCATGTCGCAATGCGCAACCGCACCCTGAAGGGTCAGCGCGGCGGACAAGTGGTGAACGTGGGCCGGATATTCGGCGGCGACGTCGACTGTCATGAACCCGAGGTGATAGTCGCGGTGTGGCTTCTGGGCTGCTCCACCTGGATTGACGACATTGACCTGAGACGTGAAGGTGAACCCTGGTCCGAGCCACGCCGCCGACGCCATCGTGAGGATGTCGTTCGCGTAATAGTTGACGAACTCGTTAGGGGCCATGACGGCTAGCTTCTCGAGCGCGTTCCAGACGCGGTCATTGTCGCCGGGCTTTGCGTAGTGGTCGCCGGATGTCATCCCGAGGCGGTGCTGTTCGTCGATCATGGCGTTGAACGCCACTGTGGCGGCGTCGACGACCGACGTGTCGGGGAAGGCCCGCTTGAACACGACGATCCCGGGACCCTCGAGAAACGCCTTGTTGAGCTCGGCCTGAACTGCTCGGCGAGTGTCGGGGTCGGCGCACTCGGCTCGCAGCCGATCGCAGTCGTAGCTGACCACGTTTTGGATGATGGACTCCGCGAATGGGTAGTCGCTGAGCTCGGTCGATTGCTCGACGATTGCGATGAAGTCGTCGAGCCGGCAGTCGGACTCGTGGAGATATCCACGAGCGGTGTCGGAATTCACGGAAGTCATGCCCCAAATGTAGATCGGCCGAACCCGCTCACGGCTAACGTGCGCACGTAACTACCTCCTCACCCGCCACATCACCCGCACCAGGGAACGTGATCACACGATCGACGCGGTCAGCGGGTGGCAGGGTCTCCAGGAAGGTGGCGGGACGCGGTGGCGTGCTGGCGATGCTCGTTGCCCCTCTGGTGTGGTCGTTCGGCGGAGTGCTGGGAAAGAAGACGCACGCATCCGGTGTGGTCCTTTCGTTCTGGCGCATGTGGATCGCGTCTGCCGTTCTCCTGGTGATCGTCGCAGCGACCAAACGCTGGCCGAGTCGTCTCGACTTTCGGCGAGCCGGCCTCGCCGGCGTGCTGTTCGGCCTCAACATCTGCGTCTTCTTCATCGCGATCCAATCGGTCAGCATCGCCACGGCACTGATCATTGCTGCCCTGGCCCCGGTCGTGGCGTTACCGGTCTCGGTGCTGCAGTTCGGCGAGCGGCTGACGCGCGTGAAGGTGATCTGCGCTGCTGTATCGGTCGCCGGAGTCATTGTTGCGGTTCTCGTTGCACCGTCGAGTGGATCGGGCACGTCGAGCTCGACGATCGGGTTTCTCTGGGCACTTCTGGCATTGGCGTTCTGGGTCGCGTATCTGCTCGTGTCGAAAGGTGTTCGGCCCAACGTCGAAACGGTGCGTTTCATGTTCGTCGTGTCGGTGATCGGCGCAGCCACGGTGTCGTTGCTGGCCGTCATCGGCAGCGACGACCTGGGTGAGGTGCACGGCAGGGGATGGTTGTGGGTCGGCCTGCTCGCGATCGGTCCCGGAATCGCCGGCCACGGTCTGGTCGCGTGGGCGCAGCCACGCGTCGATGCCTCGGTCACTTCGGTGTTGATCCAGCTCGAACCCGTCGGCGCCTCGACAGCGGCTTGGATCATCCTCCACGAGCGGGTGTCGCTGGCTCAAGGACTTGCGATGACCGGGGTCGTGGCCGCTCTGTGCGTGCTGGCGTATCACGAGTCGCGCGACGGTGGGTTGGAAATCGTCGACGCCGTCAGTTGACGGCTCGACGACTAATCTCGGCAATATGCACGTACTGGGCGATTCGTTCCGCGAGATCGAGATGGGTCCGGTTGGTGGCCGCTTACCTGCTGGCACTGTCACGGCGGCCTTTCCGGTTGATGCCGGCATCCTCGTACAGTTCACCGAGGGCTCGGCCACGTTCCTTCCCGATTGGTTGCGCGACAACTGCTTGTGCAACGAATGCCGCATTGTGCAGACCGACGAACGCCGCTGGCAGCCTTGGATCCAGCCCACAGCGCCGAGGGTGGTTGCGGTCGATGTCGTCGATAGCCAGCTGCACGTCGATTGGGAAGGCGGTCACCACTCCATCTTCGGGCCTGCCGAGTGGCAGAAGATCCGCTCGACGGGCGCCCGTGGAGCGTGGACAGCCAGGCTCTGGAGCTCCGGCTACGACATCGAGCGGTTCGACCATCATCAGTCCATCACCGACCAGGTAACACGACGAGGCCTGTTCGAAGCGATCCGACGCGACGGCGCGGCCGTGGTCACCGGGTCACCGACGGAGCCGGGCACGGTCCTCGAGTTCCTTCGCGCAGTCGGCCTGACAGTTCGCGATTCGTCGCTCGGCTTGATCTTCGACGTCAAGCTCGATCCCGAGGGCTACAACATCGCGTTCACTGCCGAGGAGGTCCCTCCGCACAACGACAACGCGCAATACACGCATCCGCCGAGCGGCCAGGTGTTGGCGATGCTCGTCAACGATGCACAGGGCGGCAACAGCGTGATCGTCGACGGATGGTCGGTGCTCGACCAGCTGAACCGTGATCATCCCGGGGCCATCGACGCGCTGGCCCGTGTCGAGGTCGGGTTTCGGCAGTACTCGAAGGAGGCCGACGCGTTCACCCGGGCGCCCCTGGTTGTCCGCGACCGGATCGGTCGCTTCGTGCACCTCAGGTTCTCGAACCAACTGATGCAGCCGTTGGCCTTCGACGACGGTGATCTTGCCCATTGGTATTCGGCGTACCGGCTGTTGGGCTCGGCTATCGCCGACCCCGCCAACCACGTCTCGTTCCGACTCTCAGCAGGCGACACCTTGTTCGTCAACGGTCACCGAGTGCTGCACGCCCGTACCGCCTACCGACCCGATGGCCCTCGCCATCTGCAGGACGTGTACTTCGAGATGGACGACGTGTTCGGTCACCTGGCGCGCATGAGCGGAGAAGCCACCAACGCCATGATCGCATCCACCACCTGAATCCGAGTGTTTGCGTGACACGAGGGTGCGTCGGAGTGTTTTCGTGGCGCCCGGGCGGGTCGCACACACTCGGGACTCGAGATGGGTCGGGTTAGGCCCAGTCGAGGATGACCTTGCCGCATTCGCCGCCCTCGACGATCTCGAAGGCTTCCTCGAACCGATCTGCGGGCAGTTCATGGGTGATGATGCCGCTGATGTCGAGGCCGCTTTGCAGCATTGCGGCCATCTTGTACCAGGTCTCGAAGATCCGGCGGCCGTAGATCCCCTGGATCT
>JBDTWJ010000029.1:0-29093 GCA_040006755.1 Ilumatobacteraceae bacterium
AGCGCTGAGGCGCAACGGCGTTGCATCGGTGTCGGTGGTGTTGACAGCGGAGTTGGTGCCCGTGTCGCTGTTGCAAGCGGTGCGCGCCCGAAGACCGGTGTACGCGGCCGGATTCGGTGGTGTGTCGACGGCTGCGAAGAAGCCGGCCTGTGGGCCGGTGGGGGTCTGCGAGCGTCCGTTGAACTCCATCTCGAAGGTGCGAGCCATGCCGATGCCGTCTTCGTGCATCGAGAAGTCCTCGTAGATGTCGTCGGCGGGAAACGGGCGATCGGCCATGAGGTAGTACTCGTCGGCGGCGAACACCATGCGATGACCGACGGTGTGCAGGAACACGTCCTGCCAGTCCTCGATCGCATCGACCATTGCTTCGGCTTCGCTGTGCGTGTGCAATCGCATCGACGATTCCTTGTTGAACTTGCTCAACCCCAACGGCACGACCGCGACGGATTCGAGGTCGGGGTACTCGTCGAGCACACCTGCCATCGTGCGATCAAAGATCTCTCCGTCGTTGACGCCGGGGCACAGCACGACCTGGCCGCGCACGACGATGTCGTTGTCGAGCAGGGCGCGCAGCCAGCGAAGGCTCATCCCACCGCGGGGATTCTTCAACATGCGTGACCGCACGTCGGGATCGGTGGCGTGGATGCTGACGTTGAGCGGCGACAGTCGCTCGGTGATGACTCGCTCGAGGTCGGCCTCGGTGAAGCGGGTCAAGGTCGTGAAGTTTCCGTAGAGGAAGCTGAGCCGATAGTCGTCGTCCTTCAAGTACAGGCTGCGACGCATGCCGGTGGGCAATTGGTAGATGAAGCAGAACTCGCAGTGGTTGTCGCAGGTTCGAACCCGATCGAAGACCGCGCTGGAAACCTCGACCCCCAGCGGCTCGCCGGGACGTTTGGTGATCTCGAGCGACGACTGCAGGCCGCCGCGTAGCAACTCGATCTCGATGTCGGGTTCGTCGGCCGCGAACTGCCATTCGATGACGTCGCGCGGCACGATCCCGTTGATGGTGACCACCTCGTCGCCCGCGCACATGCCGGCCCGCTCGGCCGCGGACCCGGGCGCGACGCTGACAACCACCGGTGCAGACATGGCTCCCCAGGCTATCGGCGGCATGCCCGGGTAGCCTGCGAGCGTGGACGTCGATCGGGTTCTCCTGGCCGAGCCACGTGGGTTTTGCGCAGGTGTGGAGATGGCGATCAAGGCGTTGGCGTGGATGGTGCGCACCTTTGATCCGCCGGTCTACTGCTATCACGAGATCGTTCACAACAAGATCGTCGTCGATCGCTTCGTCGAGCAGGGGGTGGTCTTCGTCGACGACATCTCCGAGGTGCCGCCGGACTCACCGATCATGCTGTCGGCGCATGGATCGGCCCCCGAGGTCGTCGCCGCGGCACGTGCCCGCGGCAGCTATGTCGTCGACTCGGTGTGTCCGCTGGTGACCAAGGTCCATCACGAGGTGAAGGTCCGGGCCAAGAAGGGCTACCGAATCGTCTACGTGGGGCACGAAGGACACGAGGAGGCGGTCGGCACGATGGCCGTCGCGCCGACGTCGATCAGCCGCGTCGAGAGCGTCGCCGAGGTCGAGGCGTTGCCGCAGTTCGACCAACCGGTGGCGTTGTTGGCGCAGACAACCCTTTCGCATCGCGACTGGTCTGGCGTGGCCGAAGCCGTGATCGCCAAGTACCCCGAAGCCTGGTCGCCGGGCCGCAGCGATCTGTGCTTCGCGACCACCAATCGTCAATCGGCGCTCATGGCCATGGCTACGCATTGTGACGCGATCGTCGTGATCGGTTCGTCGAACTCCTCCAATACGCGCGCACTCGAGAAGTTGGCGATCGAGGCAGGCTGTCCGCAGGTCTTCCGCGTCAACCACGCTGGAGAACTACCCGATGACTTGCACGGCACGGTCGGTGTCACCGCCGGCGCGTCTGCCCCGGAAGAACTGGTCGACGAGATCCTCCAACGTCTCAACCCACGTCACGGCGTCGAGCCGGTGAAGGTCACCGATGAGGACGAGTACTTCCCGCCACCGCGAAACATCCGCGAACTACAAGCAGCCATCGGCACGGCCGCAGCCGCGTTGCTGGGTGGATCCGTTGTCAACTCGGCGACGATGAACGATCACGAGTTCGCTGCGAGTGACGTGCTGGCAGCACTGCGAGTCAGCTAGTTACGCGGCACCTGGCTCCACGGAACTTCACGATCGACTCGCACGTCACCTGGTAGGCCGAGCACCCGCTCGCCAAGGATGTTCTTCATCACTTCGGTGGTGCCACCCTCGATCGAGTTGGCTCGGCTGCGCAGGAATGCCTTCTGCATGTTCTCGAACGCCATCGCGTGCTCTGGGCGAACCATCTCGTAGCTGCCGTACAGCATTCCCTCGGCGCCCATCAGATCGATCACCTTCGAGTAGATGTCCTTGTTCAAATCAGCCGAGGCCATCTTGCCGATGGAACCTTCCGGACCGGGGTCGCCCATCTTTCGATTCTGATTGGCGCGAATGTTGGTGAGTCGAAGCACCTCGGCGCGTGACCACAACTGCATGACCTCGTCGAGCGATGCCGCGTCCTTTCGGTCGTCGTGAAGGCTGGCCCACGTCGATGTGAGGGCCTGGATGGTGCCAGACCCCTTGGCCGGCATCGTGCCGCCGATCGACACGCGTTCGTTCATCAGCGTCGTGAGCGAGACACGCCATCCATCACCAGCGTTGCCCAACATCTCGGCATCGGGGATGCGGACATCGGTGAAGTAGACCTCGTTGAACTCCGCCTCGCCGGTCATCTGGCGCAGCGGTCGCACCTCGACGCCCGGCGCGTGCATGTCGACAACGAATGCCGTGAGGCCGGCGTGCTTCACGGCCTCGGCATCGGTGCGCACGACCAACAACCCGAAACGCGACAGATGGGCCAACGTCGTCCACACCTTCTGGCCGTTGACATTCCACTCGTCGCCGTCGCGCACACCCTTCGACGCCAGCCCGGCGAAGTCGGAGCCGGCACCGGGCTCGCTGAACAGCTGACACCAGATCTCCTCGCCCGTGAACAACGGGCGGAGGTATCGCTGCTTCTGTTGCTCGCTCCCCCACGCCACCACCGTTGGCCCGCACATGCCGTAACCAATCGGGTTGCGGTAGTAAGGGCTCGGCGCTCCGGCAGCGAGCAAGCGCTCGTTGACGAGCCGCTGCAGCTTCGGGTTGACGCCGAGACCGCCGTGCCCGACCGGGAAGTGGACCCACGCCAATCCCTTGTCGAACTGGGCACCGAGGAACGTGACCGCGTCGTTGGTCATCGGGTCGCATTCCTCGAGCAGTTGCTGCGCGAGGTCGTCGACGAGCTGTTCCGCTTCTTTCGCTCCGTGCGTTTGGATCTCAGTGGCGGTCATGGCCGACAACGATACTGGCGCGCTACAAGTACCGCGGAGTTGGTCGATCGCTCACTCATCCACTCATTCATCCGAACCCTCGTCAGCCTCGTCGGCCACGGCGGGAGCGTCGAATCCCGCTGCCGCGAGGCGTACCAACAGTTCGTCGCGGATGCTGCGCCCAGGGTCGCGGGCCTTGTCGCCGGTGACTCGCCAGCCGAGCCTGCTGCTGTACAAGAGCGGCGGTTCCTTCAACCGGCCAGCGCCCACGTCGACGACTCTCGCGAAAAACAGGACGTGATCGGCCATCGGCTTGATCTCGAAAGTCTTGCAACGTAGCCAGGCGATGCAGTTGCGCACGACGGGCAAGCCGCTTCCCGGGATCGTCTCGAGGTATTCGTCGGCGATGTAGCGGAACCTTCGACCGGGGTACGAGAAGTACTGGCCGACATCGACCTGGTCGCCGGCGAGGATGCTGACGGCGAACTCCTCGCTCTCGACGATGAGCGGATACGTGTCGTGCTTCGGCGAGACGCTGGCCATGATGATCGGCTCGTCGAAGCTCACCTGACACACCCAGTGACTGCAATACGCCCGTGTCGCCCCACCGTGATGTGCACCTACCACCTGAACGCCCTTCATCATCTGCCCGAGGCTGCGCTTGATGGTGGGGTCGATCATCAGTTGAAGTGTCGCATCCACCGGCGATGTTCGCCGCGCTCGGATGCAAGCTCGGGAAACGCAGCGCGCAGTGGCACCAGTCGAGCGAGCAGCACGGGTTCGTCGCGAGTGACGAGGCTGTGCTTCAGATTGTTGAGGATCCGCAGCATGATCTCGTGCGCACCCGTTGGTGCGAACATCGATGGCTGCAAGGTGGCATCGCTGCCCATGCGTTGCTTCCACGACGAGATCATCCCTGCGTCGTCGTAGCGAAGGCCGTGACCGAACGGATCGGCGAAGGCTCCGGACGCCTTGTCGCGGATCACGAAATGTCCCGGCAGGCCGACGCCGCGAATCGGCACACCGAGCCGTTTGCCGACCTCGATCGCGACCACGCAGAGGGTGATGGGCATGCCCGTGCGGCGCGCCAGCACCTCGTGCAGGAGCGAGTTGCGTGGATGGTGGTAGTCGTCGCCGTCGCCGCTGAACATGCCCGACGTGAAGAGTGTGTCGACGATCCCGTCGAACGATGCGGGACATGACTCCGCGATCTTGTCGAGGCCGAGGACGATCGCGCCGACCTCGGCAGTGTGATCGATTGTCGTCGCGGCGAGCGCGCACAGGAGGTCGAGATGTCGATCGGCCGAGGCTCCGTTGACGATCTCGGCAAACCGTGCGACCGGGTCCATCACTGCAAGGTATCCGGCGTCGGCTACCTTCGCCCACGTGTATCCGGGTGCCTTCGTCGACTCGCAACCCGACAAGCCCGCGCTTGTCATGGCCGGGTCCGGCTTCACCCAGACGTTCGCAGAGCTCGACGCTGCCGCGAACCGGTTGAGCCGGCTGCTGTGCGCGGTCGGCATCGAACCCGGCGACCACGTGGCAATCTGCATGGAGAACCACGACCGTTACTTCGAGGTCGTGTGGGGGTGCCACTACGCTGGGGCTGTATACACGGCATGTTCGAGCCGGCTGACGAGCAGCGAGCTGCGCTACGTGGTCAACGACTGCGGCGCGAAGGTGTTCATCACGTCGAAGTACAAGGCTGGGCAGGCCGCAGAGATCATCGACGACATCCCGGACGTCTCCGTCAGGTTGATGCTCGACGGGACGATCGATGGATATGACTCCTACGAGCAGGCTGTCGCCGATCATCCGCCGGAGCCACGGGAGGGCGATCGTGTTGCTGGCATGGACATGCTCTACTCCTCCGGCACAACGGGTCGTCCGAAGGGTGTCACCAGGCCGTTCACGCCACTGCCCTTGGAAACGACACCCGGCTCGGTTGCACCGATCCTCCAGCTCCTGTTCGGTGGGACGAGCGACAGCGTCTACCTCTCCCCCGCGCCCTTTTACCATGCTGCTCCGTTGCGATTCTCGATGGCGGCTCAGGCGCTGGGGGCGACGGTGGTGGCGATGGAACACTTCGATGCCGAGCAGTTCCTGTCGTTGATCAACCGCTTCCAGGCCACGGTCACCCAGGCCGTGCCGACGATGTTCGTACGCCTGCTGAAGCTCGATCCTGAGGTGCGCAACGCCTACGACGTGTCGTCGATGCGGTGCGTCATACACGCTGCGGCACCATGCCCTGTTCCTGTCAAGAAGCAGATGATCGAATGGTTCGGACCGGTCCTGCACGAGTACTACGCGGGCACCGAAGGCAACGGGTTCGTGTACTGCAACAGCGAGATGTGGCTCAGTCATGAGGGAACCGTCGGTGCGCCCATCAACTGCGTCGTGCACATCTGTGACGAAGACGGCGAGGAGCTACCCCGTGGCGAGCGGGGCACGGTGTACTTCGAGGGCGGCGCAACGTTCGAATATCACAACGACGCGGAGAAGACTTCGTCATCCCGGCACCCGATGGGCTGGAGCACGCTTGGCGATGTCGGTTACCTCGACGACGACAACTTCCTTTACCTGACCGACCGCAAGGCGTTCATGATCATCAGCGGAGGCGTCAACGTCTACCCCCAGGAGATCGAGAACGCACTCGTCATGCATCCCAAGGTTGTCGACCTTGCGGTCTTTGGAGTCCCGAACGAAGACCTCGGCGAAGAGGTGAAGGCCGTCGTGCAGCCGGTCACGATGCCGTCGTCGCCCGAGGCCGAGGCATCACTCGCCAAGGAGTTGATGGCATATTGCCGTTCGCAGCTCGCCGACTTGAAATGCCCACGTTCGATCGACTTCCGCGAGGAGTTGCCACGACACCCCACCGGCAAGCTCTACAAGCGGCTGTTGAAGGACGAGTACTGGCGCGCTGCAGGTCGCGCGATCTGAGTTGGTCAGGTCGTCTTGCGGTGCAACTCATCGAGGATCGACGCGAGACGAAGGCTTTCCGTTCGACCGAAGATCGGATCCTGCTTGCCCGCGATTACCGCCTCGAAGTGCTCGACCATCCCCGCGTACGCATTGGCGCCGGCGCACTCGACGGTCTCCAACGAACCGTCGCGCCGTTCGATGGTGAACTCGTTCGCGTCGGTCGGACCGGGCACATGCTCGCCGGGGACATTGACAAGGGCTTCGCTCGCCGTGAGCGACATCTGCTTGCGCAGCGGAGCGTCGAAGGAGACGTCGAATGCAGAGCTGAAGCTGTTGCTGCTCGAGCCCTTTCCCCAGTCGATCCAACCCGACATGACGATGTCGACGCCCAACTCATTGCGGGTAGCGGTAGCAGCCATGCCAACAGGATCCCGGTTCGCCATGAGCAGGAACGGGGCGATGCTGTAGATGCCGATGTCGAAGACCGCGCCGGCGCCGCGATGGTCGATGCGGTGGTCGCCGCTGCTCATGTCCATCGGATAGCAGAACGAGGATTGGCCGGATTGCAAGGAGCCCAGGTCACCGCCGGCCGCCATCTCCAGAATCCTGCGAGCCCGTGGGTGATGCGGCCACATGTACGCCTCGAGGATGGTCAGACCCGCAGACTCGGCGTGGTTGAACAGACTGGCGCTCTCCTGCGGTGTCAGAGTCAGGGGCTTCTCGCACAGCACGTGTTTGCCGGCGTCGAGCGCCTTGTGGCTCCACTCGGAGTGGAGGTGGTTGGGGAGCGGGTTGTACACCGCGTCGATATCCCTGCGGGCGAGCATCTCGTCGTACGGCGCGAAGTCATCGCCGCGTCTGCTCCGCGCGTCGACCACTGGGTGACCGACCTGCTCGAATGCAGGTCGTAACGCCTCGTGAAAGATGCGGCTCGATCCGCCGAGGACTCCCCACCTCAACATGCGTGTCTCATCCGCCGAGCACGACCATCTTGATCTCGGTCATCTCCTTCACGGAGTACGCCGGACCTTCACGCGTGTTGCCGCTGTCGCGCAGACCGCCGTACGGTTGCTGGTCGGCGCGCCAGGTCGGCACCTCGTTGACCAGCACACCCCCGTAGTCCAGGGTGTGAATGGCTCGCAGCGCCTTGCTGATGTCGGTGGTGAAGATGGCTGCCTGCAGTCCGAACGTCGAGTCGTTGGCCAGTTCGAAGGCGTTGTCGAGGTCGTCGTATGTCGCGATGGCAACAACGGGTCCGAAGACCTCGTGCGAGCAAACCTTCATGTCGGGCTTGGCATTGGTGATGACTGTCGGTCGCAACACGCCGTCGTCGTCGAGTGCTCCGCCGGTCAGCACCTTTGCGCCGCCGGCCTCTGCCTCTGCCACCCACGACACGACACGGTCGCGCTCGCTCTTGGAGATGAGCGCCGAGACATCGGTGGCTTCGTCGAGGGGATCACCGACGACCAGCGAGTTGACGTGCTCGACGAGAGCCGCCGTGAAGTCGTCGGCGATGGAGCTGTGGATGTAGATCCGCTGGGTGGAGATGCAACTCTGACCGGCATGGCTGAAACCCGCCACTTTGATCTTCGCTGCTGCGGTCTTCCAGTCGCCGTCGGGCTCGATGATGACAGGAGCGTTGTTGCCGAGCTCCAGACCGACGCGCTTGCGTGGTGCGCGCGCTCGGATGCCCCACCCGACGTCGGGTGATCCGGTAAAGGTGATGAGGGCGATGTCGGGATGGTCGACGATGGCATTGCCAACGGTGCCGCCTCCACCGGTGACGACGTGGAGGTAGTCCGCTGGCAGTCCGCACTCGTCGATCAAGAGCTTGGCGAGTGCTATCGAACTGAACGGGGTCTGGCTGGCCGGCTTCAGCACGACGGGACACCCGGCGGCGATTGCCGGTGCCAGCTTGTGAGCGACGAGATTGAGCGGGAAGTTGAACGGAGCGATCGCGCCGACCACCCCGATTGGAACGCGCAGCGTGAACCCGAGTTTGCCCTCGCCTGCGGCGAGGGCATCGAGCGGGATCATCTCCCCCGACAACTTGCGCGCCTCCGCCGCGGCGAACTGGAACGTACCGACAGCGCGCTCGGCTTCGGCGCGAGCGGTCTTGATGGGCTTGGCTGCCTCCTTGGCGATGATGGTCGCGAACTCGTCGCGGCGTTCACCGAGGAGCTGCGCAGCCTTGTCGAGGATCGCGGCCCGTTTCCACAACGGCAACGGGGTCTTCAGCGCAGCCTTTGCGCCGGCGACTGCCGCCGCCACGTCCTCGTCGCTCTGGGCCGGGATCTCGCCGATGACCGAGTCGTCGAACGGCGAGCGAACAGTGATCGTCTGAGCCATGTCAACCGACGATACTTGCCCTATGACCAGCCCTCGTCATCCGTTCCTCGACTGGGATGGACCGCTGCCATTCGCCCATCGAGGCGGCGCCAGCGACGTGCCCGAAAACACGATGGAGGCATTCGACTACGCCGTCAAGCTCGGTTACCGGTACCTCGAGACCGACGTGCAGGTGACGTCCGACGGGGTTTTGGCAGCGTTCCACGACAACGACCTCACACGCACATGCCGGATACCAGGCAAGATCAGCCAGATGCGGTGGTCGGAGGTCTCGAAGGCGCTCGTCGACGGTCGGGCACCTATTCCGTTGTTCGAAGACCTCATCGGCACGTGGCCGGAAGCTCGCATCAACATCGACTGCAAGTCCGATGCCGCAATCGACGCGCTGGTCTCGTCGCTGCGTCGCACGAAGTCGCTGCACCGGGTCTGCGTCGCGGCGTTCAGCGACTCACGGCTGCGGAAGCTACGCAAGGAGTTGGGCAGCGAATTGTGCAGCTCGCTCGGACCCGGCGAGCTGGGAATCCTGCGATTCGGCTTGAGTCGACACCCTGTGGGGCTCGCCGCGCAGGTCCCGGTGAGACAGTGGCCGTTGACCGTGGTGAACCATGCCTTCGTCGAGCGGTCCCACCGGCTCGGACTGCAGGTGCACGTGTGGACGATCGACGATGCGCCGGAGATGCATCGACTGCTCGACTTGGGCGTCGACGGTCTCATGACCGACCGCCCGGTGGTCCTGCGCCAAGTCCTCGAATCCCGCGGATCGTGGTACTCGTAGCACCGTACGTATCTATACACGCGGGTTCGTTTCGCCACTCGTGTTCGTCTCACGAGTTTCGTCACTGACGATTCGAGAGGGCTCATTCAGCAGGGTGCTGACCAGGGCACCGACCGCCAGGACGACCGTGCCGATCAGGGTCACCAGGGAGCCCGACTCGATCGTGATCAGCGAGGTCGACCGCGCCGATCTCACGGCCAGCGAGACAATGCCGGCGTAGACAACGACGACGGTCGCAACGAGGCCGGTGATCCACCTGCGGTGGAACCATTGCAGCGCGACCGCCAGAACGAGCAGGAACGGCAGAGCGGGCCACAACCTCAGCCCCAAGCCGGCCACGCTGGATTGCGAGAAACCTAGGCGATCGACCAGCGAGAAGATCTCGTAGCTGTTGCGCTGCCGGGTGCCCGAGAGCAACCACGGCACGAATGTGCCCACTGCGGCAACGGTCGCGCCGAGGGTCGCAAGCAGTCGCCCGATGAGAATCCGCTGCACCGCGGCAGCGTAGGTTCCGATCATGGCATCCCCTCGGTTCCAGTCGATCCGCTCTCCAAATGGTCTGGTTGCCAGCGCCGACCAATTGGCCACGCAGGCGGGATTGCGAGCATTGGTTCTCGGTGGGAACGCGGTCGACGCTGCAGTAGCGACCAACGCAGTCATGGCCGTAACCAGTCCACACCTCTGTGGGATGGGAGGCGACCTGTTCGCCCTCGTCCATCGGGACGGCGAGGTCTTCGCTCTCAACTCGACTGGACGGGCGGGAGCCGGCGCCGATGCGGCCGCGCTGCGCGCAGAGGGTTACACCGAGATGCCGTTCCGGCACGACATCAGGTCGGTCACGATGCCCGGATGTGTCGATGGTTGGATGGCACTGCACGAACGGTTCGGCAGCGTGCCGCTTTCCGATCTGCTGCAGCCGGCTATCGCCCTTGCGGCCGACGGGTTCCCTGCCAGTCCGTTGCTGATCGGCGCCGGCGAACGCGCCGACGAGGGAGCCAGCGCGAACCTCTCTGACCTCATCAACCAGCTCACACGCCCCGGCGCGCGAGTCGTTCGTCGCGGTGCGGCCCGTGCGCTCACCGACATCGCCGAAGGCGGTCGCACAGCGTTCTACGAGGGTGAATTCGGCAACGGTCTGAGGGCATTAGGTGGCGGGTTGTACAGCGACGACGACTTCACGACGCCACTGCCGGAGTGGGTGACCCCCCTGACCGTGCGCACGTTCGGAGTCGACCTGTGGACGATCCCGCCCAACTCGCAGGGATACCTGATGTTGGCCGCGGCCGAACTGGCCGGGCGCTTGGAGCTGCCGGTCGACCCGAATGACCCTCGCTTTGCCCATCTGCTGATCGAGGCAGCGACGGCCGCCGGCTTCGATCGGCCCGATGTGCTCAGCGACGCGGCGATCGGCGAGGAACTGCTGCTGTCGATCGCTCAGCGAATCGATCAGATCAACACCGAACGGTCCTCGCGGCGCTGGGCGCCAGGTCGTGACGGCGACACCACCTACCTGTGCGCCATCGACGGCAAGGGCATGGGGGTCTCGTTGATCCAGTCGAACGCCGCAGGTTTCGGTTCCGCATTGGCCGAACCGAACACCGGGATCAACCTGCACAACCGTGGCATCGGGTTCAACCTGCGCGAAGGACACCCGGCGGAGTTCCTGCCGGGACACCGACCACCGCACACGCTCTGTCCTGCGATGGCGACGTCGGACGGGAACCTCCGCGCCGTCTTCGGCACGATGGGCGGCGATGCCCAGCCCCAGATCCTGCTGCAGCTGGCCGCACGGCTCTTCCACTATGGCCAATCACCCGCCGTCGCGATTCACGCCGGCAGATGGGCGCTGCAGGGATCGTCCACCGGCTTCGACACGTGGACGAGCGGCGACGCGCCGACCGTGACCGTCGAAGGCAATGCCCCCGACGACTGGATGGCTGTGCTCGCTGCACGTGGCCACAACGTCGCCGGCAGACCGCCGTATGACAGTGGGTTCGGGCACGCCCATGCAATCGTGATCGACGACGACGGATTCCGCACCGGAGTCGCCGATCCCCGAACGATGATCGGTACCGCTGCCGGCAACTAGAAGTACGATTCGGTGATGCGAGTCGATTCGAACTTCTTCTGCACGGTTCCCATGTCAGACGCCGGCGATCCTTCGGTCGCCTCGACAGCGCGGCGCTTCGGCAACGACGCTGTGATCGAGTGCTACAAGAACCTCGTCGAATGGGCGCGGACGGCGGATGAGCTCGGCTTCGACACAATGTGGTTGACCGAGCACCACTTTCAGTACGAGGGTTACGAGGTACTGCCCAATCTGATCCTGTTCGGACAGCACCTGGCGATGCTCACCAAGAGACTCCGCCTCGGACAGATGTTCAACGTGGTGCCGCAGTGGCATCCGTTGCGGCTCGCCGAGGACTTCGCGCTGGCCGACATCATGACCGGCGGCCGCATGGAGTTCGGCGTCGGCCGCGGCACGGTGCCTCGTGAGGCATGGGCGCTCGGCACCGTCGTGGCCAGCGGCGACAACGAGATGTCGGCCGAACACGACCGCATCAACCGCGAGATCTTCGAGGAGTCGATGGAAGTCATCAAGCTGGCGTGGTATCAGGAGCAGTTCAGCTATCGCGGCAAGCACCTGGTGCTGCCTCCCGACGACGTTCCCGATCGCGGCTCGATGGTGAACGACCTCACGCTGGTCCCCCGCCCGCTCAGGCACGTCGACATCTACCAGCCCGTCACCTCGCCTGAGACCATCGAATACGTACCCAAGGCCGGGCACAAGGCCGTGTACTGGCTACAGAACGCCGACAGTCAGAAGCAGAAGTGGGATCGCTATGCCGAGATCCGCGAGGCCTGTGGCACGCCGGTCGGCCCAGGTGAGGATCGCTGCCTGGTGCTGAACCTGCACGTCGCTCGAACGCGCGAAGAGGCGTTGGTGAAAGGTCGGCCTGGACAGGACGAGTTCAACAAGTTCCTCTCGCCGTACGGGCGGTTCAGCAGCTACCGCAATCCCGACGGGACGAAGGTCGACTTCAATCACTGCCCGACCGTCGAGGAGAGCAACGAGCAAAAGATCCAGATCGTCGGTTCCATCGACGACGCCGTCGATGCAATCGGATACTGGCGAGACCTGTTGGGCCTCAAGCACATCTGCTTCTTCCTCGACTATCCGGGTTTGAGCCGCGAGGAAATGATCGAGCAGATGCACCTCGTCGCCGAGGAGGTCTTCCCGCGGCTCGGCGAGCCGATCGAGCAACGTCCGATCACCGGTTCGCCCCTCATTTGAGCGCCGGGGTGAGCGTCACGCGAGTTCTGACACCGGCAGCGCAGACGCTCGCCGACAACGGCTATCTGCTATTGCCAGCGTTTGCCGAGCCGCACGCCCATCTCGACAAGGCCTTCCTCGCCGAGCGGGTCGACAATCCCACCGGCGACCTTCTCGGCGCGATCCTTGCCATGGAACAAGCGCGCGCTTCGATCACCGTCAACGACACCATCGAGCGCGCCGAACGGGCTGCTCGGTTGCTTGCGTCGAACGGATGCACAGCCATTCGCTCCCACGTCGACCTCACGCTGGCCGGAGGACTCAGCTCAGTCGAGGCGTTGATCGAGGTACGCGAGCGCCTTCGCGGACTCGTCGAGATCCAAGTCGTTGCGTTGTGCGCTTGGCCGTCGATCGGCCCAGAAGGTGCGAACCAGCGGGCGCTCGTGCGTGAAGCCATTGCGATGGGTATCGACGTCGTCGGCGGGTGCCCGCACCTCGAGACCGACCCGGCCGCCGCCAACGATTCACTGCTGACGCTTGCGGCAGAGTCCGGCCTACCGGTCGACCTGCACACCGACGAGACGCTCAATCCGTCGATGCTGGCGTTGGAGGACCTTGCCGAGCGCGTGATGAGCACTGGCTTCGCGTACTCGGTTGCGGCCAGTCATTGCGTATCGCTGGTGCTGCAGTCCGAGATGCGCCAGCGCGAGGTTGCAGACAAGGTCGCTGCAGCCGGGATCAGCGTCATCGCGCTCCCCCACACCAACCTGTTCCTGCAGGGACGAGATTGCCAGGTCGCCATGCCTCGAGCTGTGACGGCGGTGAAGGCATTGCGCGCCGCTGGCGTCAACATCGCAGCGGGCGCCGACAACCTGCAAGACCCGTTCAATCCGATGGGTCGCGGCGACCCGTTGGAGACTGCCGGGCTGATGATCATGACGGCCCACGTGATGCCGAACGATGCCCTCGACATGATCAGCGTTGCAGCACGCACGGCGATGGGTCTCGGTCCGAGCCAGGATCATGTGGCGGTGCGGGCGGCCACCATTCGCGAGGCGATTGCCTTCGGGCCTGCGGATCGGCTGGTCGTCCGCGATGTCTCGACCTTGGAATTCTCGAGTTCGGAAACAGAGCGTTCACACGATCGCGGCTGAGCCGCCGGAATCCCTGCCCTACACTCCGTCGCCATGGGGACAAGCCAGGGTCGTCTCGCTGGGCGGCGTGCATTGATCACGGGTGCCGCCTGCGGAATCGGTGCCGAGATCGCCGCATCGTTCCACCGCGAGGGAGCCGAGCTCGCCCTGGTAGACGTCAACATCGAGCGGCTGACAACCACCGGTGCCGCGCTCGGCGCGAAGGTGTACGGCGTGGATCTGGCCGACACTGAGGCAACCGTCGAAGTGGTCGGCACAGCCATCGACGAGCTCGGTGGCATGGAGATCCTCGTCAACAACGCCGGCATCTTGAAGATGGCGCCGCTGCTGGAGATCGACCCGGCCGACTGGGACCTGACATTCGCTGTCAACGTGCGGGCGATGCTGGTCACGATCCAGCTCGCGGCCAAGGCGATGATTCCCAATGGCGGTGGCACCATCATCAACATGTCCAGCATGGGTGGCAAGGTCGGTGGTCCCAATCAGGCCCATTACGCGGCATCAAAGGCCGCCGTGATCTCGCTCACCCAGGTCGCCGCGAAGGAGCTCGGCCCGTACGGGATCACCGTGAACTGCATCTGCCCCGGCTATGTCCTGACCGAGATGGGTGCAGCGACGCGCACCGACGAGATGGTCCGCGAGTGGGCGTCGAAGTCGCCACTCGGAAGGTTGGCGGAGCCGTCCGACGTGGCCAACATGGCTGTCTTCCTGGCATCGGACGAGGCCTCGTACTGCACCGGTCAAGCGATGAACGTCACCGGCGGAATGGTGATGCATTGAGCACCGCGGAAATATTCGACGCCTCACCGGGTGCGACTACGGTTGAGCCGATGGGCGACGTCGAGGTAGCTCCTGCTCTGAGATTCAACAGGGTTTCGATGGTCTTCCCCGACGGCACGCACGCACTTCAGGAGACCACGTTCGATGTGCGCCCTGGCGAATTCGTGACCGTGGTCGGGCCTTCGGGTTGCGGCAAGAGCACGTTGTTGCGCATCGCGTCGGGCCTCACCAAGGCAACGGTCGGTTCCGTCGCCATCGACCGCAGCAGCGTGGGTTACGTCTTCCAGGACGCCACGCTGTTGCAGTGGCGCAACGTGCAACGGAACGTCGAGTTGCTCGCCGAGCTGGAAGGCCTGTCGGCCGCGGATCGCAAGCGCCGTGCCGACGATGCGATCCAACTCGTCGGCCTGACTGGTTTCGAGAAGAAGTACCCGAAGCAGCTGTCCGGAGGCATGAAGATGCGCGCTTCGCTGGCTCGTTCCCTCGTGCTGGACCCCAAGGTCTTCCTGTTCGACGAGCCGTTCGGCGCGGTCGATGAGATCACTCGCGAACGGTTGAACGACGAAGTGATCGCTCTCTTCCTACGCAAGGGCTTTGCCGGTCTGTTCATCACCCACTCCATCAGTGAGGCTGTCTTCTTGTCGACCAGGGTGCTGGTGATGAGCCCCCGCCCTGGCCGAATCGTCGGCGATTTCAAGGTTCCGTTCGACTACCCGCGTCAACCGGAGCTGCGCTTCGATCCCGCGTTTGCCGAACTTTGCGGTGAAGTGTCGACGCACTTGAGAGGAGTCCACTCGTGAGCACGACCGTAGCGGGCACCCCTGCGCCGATCGACCAACAACCGCTGGTCATCGAGGATCTCGGGTCACCGCCTGGCCCTGAGAAGCGCAAGCGGATTGCGCTCAGTCAAGTCGTCGCTCCCGTCGTCCTGCTCGCCATCTTCATCGGAATTTGGTACCTGATGCACTACTGGGGGTTGCGCTTCTTCTTCGACAAGGACGGCAAACGGTTGGTACCGACCCCGCTGCAGGTCTGGGATGCCACGGTCATCCGACCGATTGCTCGCAACCGGTACATCGAAGGCATCAAGTGGACCGGCATCGTCGCGTTCGGAGGCCTGCTGGTCACCATCGTGATCGGTTGCACGCTGGCCATCCTGATGTCGCAAGCGAAGTGGATGGAGAGCGCCGTCTATCCATACCTCGTCGCGCTGCAGGCCGTCCCGGTGCTCGCAGTCATCCCGCTGATCTATTCGGTCTTCGGCGGAGGCTTGGCGCCGCGCTTTTTCGTGTGCATCATGATCGCTTTCTTCCCGATTGTCACCAACACCCTGTTCGGCCTCAACTCCGCCGATCCTGGGCAACATGATCTCTTCACGCTTCGCAATGCGTCGCGATGGACGCGGCTCGTCAAGTTGCAGATCCCATCGGCACTCCCCAACATCTTCACCGGTTTCCGAATCTCCGCAGGCTTGTCGGTGATCGGCGCCGTCGTCGGCGAGCAGTTCTTCCGCACGGGCTCGAAGCCCGGCGTCGGCATAGTCATGGACATCTATCGGGTGAAGGGGATCTACGCTCCGTTGTACGGCGGCGTGATCATTGCTTGCCTCATAGGAATCCTCACGTTCTTGCTCTTCGGATTCATCGGCAAAGCCGTCATCGGCAGCTGGTTCGATGCTGGAAAGCGAGAGACATAGTCCTGATACATCGGGGACTGATCCATCCAACGCGGCCGCTCGATCCAGCCGCCTCAGCAGCGTGAACACCAACCAAAGGGAGAGAACAGAATGAATTTTCGACGCAGCAAGTCGCTGCTCGCCATAGCAATCGGCGCAAGTCTCGTCATGGCCGCGTGCGGCGACGACGAGAAGAGCTCCGATACGGCCGCACCCGCGGCCGACACTGCAGCTCCGGCCGCCGACACAACCTTGGCCGCCGACACCACCCTGGCAGCGGAGACATCGGTGGAAGGCACCGACACAACAACGGCAAGCACGGAGGGCGGCAAGCTGGCCGGCGTCTGCCCCGACACGATGGTCCTGCAAACAGACTGGATGCCAGAGGCCGAGCACGGTTTCGTCTATCAGATGATCGGCGACGGTTATGAGATCGACAAGGCCAAGGCGTACGTCACAGGCCCATTGATCGATGCCGACGGCAACGACACCGGCGTCAAACTGCAGATCCGCTCCGGTGGTGCTGCTCAGAACTTCGACAGCCCCAGCACGATCATGTACAACAACGAAGACACGTTCCTCGCGTACATCTACACCGACGAGGCCATCCAGAACTCGGCGACGAAGCCATCGGTCGCCGTCGAGTCGGGCTTCAACAAGAACCCGCAGATGATCATGTGGGACCCGACGGTGTATCCCGACGTGCAGACGATCGCCGACCTCGGCAAGACCGACGCACTGGTGCGCTACTTCGCCGGCGGTGCGTACATGGACTTCCTCACCGGCTCGGGCATCCTGAAGAAGGCGCAGGTCGACGGCTCATACAGCGGCGATCCGAGCTTGTACGTCACCGACGAGGGCAAGGCTGCTCAGCAGGGCTTCGGCTCGGCCGAGCCGTACCTGTACGAGAAGGTCATCACCAGCTGGCTGAAGCCCGTGAAGTTCCAGTACATCAACGACGTCGGCTGGGAGAACTACGCCGAATCGATCGCGACGAAGCCTGAGAACATCACGAAGTACGCAGACTGCTTCAAGCTGCTGGTGCCGATCATCCAGCAGGCCAGCGTCGACTTCATCAACGATCCGACACGGGCAACCGCCACGATCCTCGATGCAGTCAAGCAGTTCGGCGAAGACTTCGGTTGGGTCTACGACCAGGGCACGGCCGACTACGCCGTCAAGACGATCAAGGATGATGGGCTCGTCTCGAATGGCGCCGACGGTGTGATGGGCAAGTTCGACATCCAGCGCGTCACCGACCTCATCGCCAAGGCCGTCCCGCTCTACACCGCGCAGGACAGCCCTCCGAAGGAAGGCTTGACGGCAGAGGACATCGTCACGAACGAGTTCATCGACGATTCCATTCATCTGTAAAGGACGATCTGTACAGAGCATTGAAGGGCGTCGGCTGCGGCCGGCGCCCTTTGCCTCTATGCCCTTTTGCTAGAGCGCCTTTTCCAACACCACCTGCAGCAGCACGTTGGCGCCCGCCGTGATGTCGTCGGGCGCCGTGTACTCGGCGATGTTATGTGACAGGCCGTTGACACTGGGCACGAAGACCATGGAGGTCGGGCAGACCCGCGCCAGCATTTGAGCGTCGTGTCCGGCACCCGATGGCATTCGCCGTGTGGAGAGACCGAGCCGCTGCGCCGTGGCCTCGACCAGATCGATCATCTCGGCATCGAACTCGACCGGTTCGAAGCGGGCCAGGGTTCGCATGGAGATCTCGCAACCCTCGTCGCCTGCGAACATCCGGCACGCGTCG
Source organism: Ilumatobacteraceae bacterium (assembly GCA_040006755.1). Classification (GTDB taxonomy): domain Bacteria; phylum Actinomycetota; class Acidimicrobiia; order Acidimicrobiales; family Ilumatobacteraceae; genus JAENVT01. Next base: position 18,055 of record JBDTWJ010000029.1, read on the forward strand.
AACACCTCTGTCTCGACCGCTTTCAACACCGCGTCGTCGGTGTGGCGAAGATCGACGCTGAACACCACGTTCGAGGGAACCACGTTGACGAGGTTCGGCACGACATCGAGTCGACCGACGGTGGCCACCTGAGGTGCGCCGCGCTCGCTCGCGATCAAGCGAATCTCGTGGATCGATCGGGCGGAGACCGCGAGCGGATCGTGGCGCATCGGCATGGGTGTCGTGCCGGCGTGTGCCGATTGCCCCGTCACCGTCACCTCGGTCCACGAGATCCCCTGCACGCCGGTGACGACACCGATCGTGATCCCCTCGTCCTCCAGAACCGGGCCTTGCTCGATGTGCAACTCGGCGTATGCGTGAGGGCAGGTCGCCGCCGGCACCGGTGTGGGGCCTGCGTATCCGATCCGGCTCAGCTCGTCGCCGAGACGAGCACCATCGTCGACGGCTCGGATATCGAGCGCCTCTTCAACGGCCAGACCGCCCACGTAGACCAGGCTGCCGAGCATGTCGGGTGCGAAGCGAGCGCCTTCTTCGTCGGTGAAGAACGCGACCTGGATAGGTCGACGCGTGGTGAGGGCGTGCTGGGCAAGTGTCTCGACGATCTCCAACCCGGCGAGCACGCCGAGGTTTCCGTCGAACCGTCCGCCGGTGCGAACCGTGTCGATGTGCGAGCCGACCATCACAGCGGCCGCGCCGCTATCGCTACCCGCGCGAGTGGCGACCACGTTGCCGATGGCGTCGATGGCGATCTCCATGCCGAGGTCTCGCATCCACGACACCACGAGGTCCCGACCATCGCGATCGAGATCGGTGAGGGCCAACCGCGCGCATCCTCGCTCGCCGTTGGATCCGTGGACGGCCCCGATCTCTCCGAGCGCCTCGAGCCGTTGCCAGAGGCGATCTCCGTCGATGCGTAGGTTGTGCCAGCCAGCCATGGTCAGCGGCCGAAGTCGAAGGTCGAGATCTCGCGAAGCGCGTCGCAGAACGAAAGCACGGACCCGTCGAACAACTCGGCTCCACGTTCGGCAGTGGCCGCCGTTGGGTCGCCGATCACGCCGTCGGGGTGGAAGTCGTTGGAGAGCCAACCGAAGCTGACACGACCGCCGAACCGAACGTAGGAGTTCTCGACGAGCTTGTCGGGAACGTGGCGTTGTGCCTTGCTCATGTCGCACAGGTCCGGGGCGAGGTGCAGCATCATCGACGTCTCGTCGGTGCCGCCGTGCACACCCATGCCGAGTTCGCTGGCCGGCGATGTACCACCTTGATCGACCGGCATGCCCGGGTGGGCGAGGAATGTCATCAGGCCATGCTTCAGCCGCAGCTCGCGATTGGCGACGCCGAGCAACGAGCTGTTGCCGCCGTGGCCGTTGAGGAAGACGAGCCGCTTGGCGGGAGTGGTGGCAATGCAGCGGCCAATGTCGTCGAGCATTGCGAGCAACGTGGTCGCCGAGAGCCACACCGTGCCGGGCGACCAGGCGTGCTCGTTCGACTTCGTGTACTGCAGCGTCGGCATCAACCACAGATCCAGTTCGTCGCCGACCTGGTTCACTGCGGCAGCGGCGACCGCCGAGGCGACGACCGAGTCGGTGCTGAGAGGCAGGTGCGGGCCGTGCTGCTCGATGGCTCCTAGGGGCTGAACGATGATGCTGCGATCGGTGAGCCGCTCGCCGACCTGCGGACCGGTGAGGTTGGGAAAGTAACGCTCGCTCGAAGTCACGGCGTCACGATACCCCCAGTATCGATCGGCCAGAATGGCCACGTGACCGCCGCCCGTTTCGACGCCGACTACGACGCCATGGTGATCGGCGCCGGTCACAACGGCCTCGTCTGCGCCGCCTACCTGGCTCGTGCCGGCTTACGAACGCTCCTCGTCGAGGCCCGTTCGTCGGTCGGCGGCACTGCGTCGAGCGAGCCGTTCGGCGGCGGCATGGTCAACATCTGCAACTGCGACCACATCACGTTTCGCACAACTCCCGTGATCGAGGAACTCGGTCTCGTTGACCACGGTCTGCAGTACATCGACATTGATCCCGCCCAGCACAACATGTCGTGGGACGGCGGTGTGCCGTGGACCATCTTTCACGACGTCGAGCAGACCATCGAGTCGATCGCGCATGCATTCCCCGACGAGGTCGACGGATATCGCAGCTACCTGAAGGCGGCGATCCCGGCGGTACGGATGGTGCTCGACAACGCCAACGATCCCCCATCGCTGCGGACGATCGGTCGCAAAGTGATCGCCCGTCGTGGTCGCGGCGCTGCCACGCTGCTGATGTGGAGCCGGCACAGCGCTGCCGATTTGATGCGCAGTTTCTTCACCGCGGAGGCGTTGCGCGCCCCGGCAATGGTCGCCGGACCGATGGTCTGGGGCGTGTCGCCTGAGATGTCCGGTACGGGCCTCGGCGCATTGACTTACGCCTTGCGCCATGTGGCCCGTGTCGGCAGGCCCGTCGGCGGCAGCGGCATGGTGCCAGAGACGCTGCGCCGCGCCTTCGAGTCCGCCGGCGGAACGCTGCTGCTCGATACCACGGTCGCCCATCTGAACTGCGAGGGCGATGCCATCCGGGGCATGACGTGCATCGACGGCACCGAGGTGACTGCGCCGATCGTGGTATCGGCATGCAATCCTCACGACACCTTTCTGGCGTGGTTGAAGAATCCGCCACCACATGCTCAGTCGCTCGTCGCACGGTGGAGGGGCATCCCTCGTGGCGAGGGCTACGAGTCGAAGGTCGATGCAATCGTGGACAGCGAACCGCGTCTGTCGGATGGCCGAGCGCTTGGCGCAACCACCGTGATCGCTCCCTCGCTCGCCGACATCCACAATGGTCACTCGTTGATGGCTGGCGGCCGAATACTCGATCGACCCGGCATGTTCGTCAACTCACCCTCGGCGCTCGACTCGACCCTGGTGCCGCACGGCCGCCACGTGTTCAGCCTCGAGGTGCTCTACACGCCGTACGGTCTGCAAGGAGGCTGGCCCGACAGTGCAGAGCCGCGGCGCTGGCTCGATCAGGTGGCGACTGTGCTCGCCCCGGGATTCCTCGACTCACTGATCGATTGGCGGTCGATGACTCCGGATCGGTACGAGCGCGAGTTCCACCTTCCACATGGTCACGCCACGAGCTTCGCCGGCGGTCCGCTTGCGGCGCTGCACAGTAAGAATCCCGAGTTGACCCGCTACGAGACGCCGATCAAGGGACTGTTCCTGACCGGTGCGGCTACCTTCCCAGGTGCCGGGATCTGGGGCGCCAGCGGTCGCAATGCGGCCTTGCGCATCCTCGCCTCGGTCTAGTGCGGCAGATGGTTGGCCGAGAGGCGAAAAGGGTACCGTTGCGCCTATGAGTGAATACATGCTTCCGGACCTTGCTTATGACCCAGGTGCCTTAGAACCGTACCTCAGCGGGCAGATCGTCGAACTGCACCATGCCAAGCACCACGCGACCTATGTGAAGGGTGCCAACGCCGCTCTCGACAAGCTCGCGGATGCTCGTTCGACGGGCAAGTTCGACGCCATCGTCGGCCTCGAGAAGTCGCTGGCTTTCAACCTCGGTGGTCACGTGCTGCACTCGATGTATTGGGCCAACCTCTCCCCCGACGGTGGCGACAAGCCGGTGGGCGATCTCGCTGCATCCATCGATGAGCACTTCGGGTCGTTCGACGCGTTCAAGACTCACTTCACCCAAGCCACCAACACGGTTCAGGGCTCGGGGTGGGGAATCTTCTCGTGGGAGCCCGTCGGGCGCCGGCTGATCATCGAGCAACTCGAGGATCACCACATGAACACGACACTCGGTGCCGTGCCGCTGTTGGCGATCGATGCGTGGGAGCACGCATATTACCTCCAGTACCAGAACCGCAAGCCCGAGTATGTCGAGGCGATCTGGAACGTCGTCAACTGGGCCGACGTCGCCCGCCGTTTCGCCGCAGCGACTGTCTCAGACTGACGCGGGCACCGGGATGGTCCAATACGGATCATTCCGGTACCCACGCCGTGCGGACAACGAGTGACTGGGCTACCGCCGCCTCGTCACACATCGCTCGAGGCTCGGATCACGCGTCCTTGACGGCCCACGTGCGCTTGGCCACCGGTGACTTGTCGCTCCATGGGAAGTTGATCCACTTGTCGGTGCGCCTCCACACGTAGTCGCACTGAACGACCGAATGGCTCTTCTCGTAGAGCACGGCCGTGCGCACCTCGGCGACCTTGCCCTCGCAGAACTGCTGCACGCTCCGCAGGGTGTGGCCGGTGTCAGCGACGTCGTCAGCGATCAGGATGCGTGCGTCGCTGACGTCGACGAAATCAGGTGCCGGCGGCAGGATCCGTGGCACCTCCAGTCGCTCGTCGACGCCCGTGTAGAACTCGACGTTCATCGTGTAGACGTTCTTCACTGACAGGGCGTATCCCATCGCCCCGCCGATCAGCAGCCCGCCACGAGCGATCGCCAGGATCATGTCAGGCTCGTAGTCGTCGGCCACCATCTGGGAGAGGTCCCGCGAAGCCTCTCCGAACAACTCCCACGTCATGATTTCACGCTCATTCGCCACGACGGCCAACCTAGCCGACGATGTCGGCAGGACGAACTGGCACGCGCGACAGATCGCGGCCGATCGCGTCGCGAATGGCGGCCACGATTGCTGGAGTGGACGAGATGCACGGCGGCTCACCGACTCCCTTGGCACCCAACGGCGCCATTGGGTCCGGTCGCTCGATCATCGTGGCCACGACGGTGGGCATGTCGAGCATCGTCGGCAGGAGGTAATCGGTGAAGCTGGCGTTGCGCACCAGGCCATCAGTCATGACGATCTCCTCCATCACCGCGAGGCCGAGACCCTGCGCGATCCCGCCCTCGATCTGGCCGAGAACGCTCAAGGGATTCAAGGCAACTCCGACATCTTGCGCGGTGGCGATCTGCACGACCTTGACGAGGCCCAATTCGGGATCGACGTCGACAACGGCTCGGTGAGCGACGAACGCGAATGCCGTGTGGCAGTTGCCCTGCCCGTTCTCGTCGAGTTCTTCGGTTGGCCGGTGGTGATGCTCGAAGGTCTCGTCGAAGACGACGCCGGCGCTCGCCGCTGCGACGGAGATGCGCAGCGTGCCCAGCGTGTCGACGACGTCGCGCCCATCGACGGCCAACTGCACGGGGTCGATGTCGTGACGCGTACCGACATGCTCGAACAGTCGCTCGCGCACGAGTCGGCAGGCGCCGTCGACCGCGCCGCCACTCATCCACGTTTGTCGCGAGGCCGACGTGGAGCCGGCGGATCCGATCGTGGTGTCGATCGGCTCGAGCACCACGTCGTCGACACCGAGCACTGAACGTGCTATCTGGGGCGCCAGCACGACGAACCCCTGGCCGACCTCGGACGTCGCGAACTTCAACGAGGCGACGCCGTCTGCCAGTCGGCACCGCGCAGTGGAGTAGTCGTCGAACTTCTCGGAGTACATCAGGTTCTTGATAGCGACTCCCCACCCGATGCCGCGCCGAATGTGCGCCGCATCTGCGGTCAGGCCGGCGCCCCCTGGAAGGTGCATCGGATCTCCGTCGAGCCCTCCGACCGGCGTGTCCGGCAGCGGCAGTTCCGCGGTCAAGCGGATGCACTCGGCGACAGGGGCGACGTTCTCGATGACCTGGCCGGTGATCAACGCGTCGCCTGTCTCCATCGCATTGAGCAGCCGGATCTCGACGGGATCGAGTCCGCACGCAGCAGCCAGCTTGTCCATCTGCCCTTCGTGTGCGAAACAGGCCTGCACGACACCGAAGCCGCGCATCGCGCCGCACGGCAGATTGTTGGTGCGCACGGCGAAGCCGTCGACCGTCGCGTTGATGCATTTGTATGGCCCCTGCGTGTGGGTGATGCCGTTGATCAACACGGCCGACGAGGTCGATGCGTAGGCGCCGCCGTCGAACACCATGCGCGCTTCGATTCGTTGGATCACGCCTTGCCACGTAGCGTGGTGCCGCATCCAGATGGTGGCCGGATGCCGATGAACGTGACCGAGAAAGCTTTCCTGCCGGCTGTACGCCATTCGCACCGGCCGGCCCGTGCGCAAAGCCAGCAAGCATGTGTGCACCTGCAGGCTGATGTCTTCGCGGGCACCGAACGCGCCGCCTACTCCCCCAAGCGTCAGGCGCACCTTCTCAGGGTCTAGGTCGAGACACGCTGCGATCTGGGAGCGGTCCTCGTGCAGCCATTGCGTGGCCACGAAGAGGTCGATTCCTGCTCCACCGGGATCAGGCATTGCCAGCGCTGCCTCGAGACCGAGGAACGCCTGGTCCTGCATGCCGATCTGGTACGTGCCCTCCACAACCACATCGCCGACAAGTGTCTGGTCGCCTCTGATGATCCGCTGATGGCGGATGATGTTCCCCGATGGGTGGATGGGTGGATGACTGCCATCGATCGCCAGCTCGGGATCGGTGAGGGGTGGCAGAACCTCGTACTCGACGATGATGGCGTCGAGCGCCCTTCGGCACGTTTCCGGATGATCAGCCGCGACCGCTGCGATCGGCTCGCCGACGTACCGCACGACGTCAGTGGCGAAGACCGGCTGGTCGCTGCTGATCAGTCCGTAGGTTGGCTTGCCTGGCACGTCGTCGGCCGTGATGACCGTCGCCACGCCGTCGATGCGCCATGCCGGCGCGACGTCGATGCGCAGGATTCGTGCGTATGGGTGTGGCGAGCGCAGGGTCGCGCCCCACAGGAATCCGTCGGACGACAGGTCACCCGAGAACGCGAACGAGCCCTGGACCTTGGCGATGCCATCGGGGCGCGGCGGACTGTCACCCAGCCGACCGCCCAGGCGTTCCCCAACCACTCCCTCGCGTGTAGCGGTGCTCATTTCGAGTCCGGATCTGCAGCTCTCGTGACCGCAACACGTTGCACCGCCTCGATGATTCGTCCGTAGCCCGTGCAACGGCAGATGTTGCCCGACAGCGCCTCGCGGATCTCGGTGTCGGAAGGCTGTGGTGTGCGTTCGAGCAGAGTGTGGGCAGCCATGATCAGCCCGGGCGTGCAGAACCCGCATTGCACGGCGCCGCAGTCGACGAAAGCTCGTTGCACGTCGCTGGGGGACCCGAGCGGCGCAATGCCTTCGATGGTGACGATCTCCTGACCGGGCGCCGAGGCCGCCAGAACCAGACAACTGCAAAGCAGTTCGTCGTCGATCATCACGCTGCACGAGCCGCACTCGCCCTGCTCGCACGCGCCCTTCGAACCGAACATTCCGAGGCGCTCGCGCAGCACGTACAAGAGGCTCTCGCCGATCCAGGCATCGCGTATGTCGCGCAAGGAACCGTTGACATGCAGTTGGTAGTGATTGTTGTCAGCCATTCGGGAACGCCCTACGTAGCAGGCGGCGAGCCAGTACGGCGACAGCGTGACGGCGATACTCCGCGGTCGAACGATGATCGTCGATCGGGCGCGAGGCCGACGCGGCCAGGCGGCCGAACTCGGCTGCGTCGGCCTCGGTGACCGATCGGGACGAGTGGTCGACGACCGATGCGGCGAAGAACTCGGCATCGGTGCAACGAATGATCGTCGGCCCTACGGATCCCAGTGCGATCCGGACGCGATTGCGATCGTCGACGGCCAGGCATGCACCGGCATTGGAGATCACCATTGCATTGCGGACGCCGACCTTGGCGTACCCCTGCCAACCGCTGAACACCGGCACCGTTACGGCCTCGATCAGCTCACCCGGCACCAACGCTGTGCGTTTCGGGCCGGTCATGAACTCGGTGAACGGCATCGACCGCGAGCCTGTCGCCGAGACGAGGTGCACGACTGCATCGAGCGCCGCGAGCACCGGCAGGCCGTCGCCCGCCGGAGAGCACGTCGCGACGTTGCCGCCGAGTGTCGCAGCATGCCGGATCTGCGGAGAACCAACGGTGCGGGCGGCCTGGCTGAGCGCCGGAACCCACTGCAGGAACGGCGCTCGTTCGAGCTCTGCATACGTGATCCCCGCGCCGATGCGAATCGTCGACTCCTGCGTGTCGTGCGACCAGGTTCGCAACTCGGGGATCCGTCCGACGGCGATCACGGCGTCGGGCCGACGATGACCGCCGTTGACCTCGACCATGACGTCGGTGCCGCCCGCAAGCACCGTCGACGACGGTTGGGCCGCCAGCGCGCCGAGCGCTTCGGCAAGGGTTGTCGAGATCACCACACTCATGAAGCAGCGACTGTACATTTGGTAAACGTCAGGACCCGGTGATCTAGATGATCTTGGTCTCTGCGATGCCCGGTTCCGCCGCAGGGAACTTCGGGTTCATCTCCTGCATGGTGTTGAGCAGGATCTTGGCGACTGCGAGGTTCCGCACCCAGTTGTGATCCGCTGGTACGACGTGCCACGGGGCGTACGACGTCGATGTCTTGGCAATGGCGTCCTGGAAGGCGCGTTGGTACTTCGGCCACAACTTGCGCTCCTCGAGGTCGGCCGCACGGAACTTCCAGTTCTTGGCCGGGTTCTCCAGGCGCTCCTGAAATCGAAGTGCCTGTTCGCGCTTGGAGACATTGAGAAAGCACTTGATGATCCTCGTTCCTTCGTCCGACAGCATCCGCTCGAACTCCGTGATGTGCCTGTAGCGCCTCTTCCAGACCGATTGTGGGACAAATTCCCGGACCCGCACCACCAGCACGTCCTCGTAGTGGCTGCGGTTGAACACACCGACCTCGCCGCGGGCGGGGCATGCGAGGTGTACACGCCAGAGATAGTCCTGAACGGCTTCGCGGCCTGCGGGGACCTTGAAACTGGTGACCTTGACACCCGCTGGATTCAGACCGGAGAAGATCGCACGAATGGTGCCGTCCTTGCCGGCTGCGTCGGGCGCCTGCAGCACCAGCAGGAGGCTGCGCTTGTTCTCGGCGAAGAGGCGTTGTTGCAGCTCGTCGAGCTGCTGCTTCACGTGTTGGAGCTCTTCGATCGCCTCCTCCTTGTGCCAGCCCAGCTTGTCGTCGGGATTGCACTTCTTGAGGGCGAAGGACTTCGGGTTGGAAACGCGTAGCTCAGCGACTGGGTTGGCTGCCATGGCCTGCGACGGTACTTCAGCCGATGACGAACGGACAGTGCCGGCACCCGCTGTCGCAGCAGTAATCGCGTTCGGCCAGAAATGCCGCGGTGAACACGGTGAGCCCCGTCGAAGGATCTTCGTAACAAGGACTGCCTGCTGTAACCGCTCTGCCGTGGCGCGCCATGATCTCAGCAAAGTGCGGATGTTGCGACGAGAGTCGCTGCGAGTGAGGCTGCTCGAGGTACCTCTCACGCCGTTGCACCACGAATCACAACGGTATCTGGTTGGTTCGTGCACACGCCGCGTTGCATGACTAGGGTGCCGAGAGCCGGCCTGTGATGGGGGTCACATCTTTTCCTGTCACGCGACGACATGAAACTCACCGATACAAGAGGGGGAATGGTGCGCAACAGGCAACGCTCGGGTAGACGAATCATTGCAGCGGCGGTCTTGAGTCTCGGACTTGTCGCAGCCGCGTGCGGTGGCAGCGACGGCAACAGCTCCCCCGCGACGTCGGTGGCTGCGGACGTGACCACGGCCGAAGCCGGCGACACCACGGTGGCGCAATCGACGGATACCAGCGGAGCTCCGAGCGACACAGAAGCCGCGCCTACGACCGAGGCAGCTCTCGAGCCCGTGGCGGGTGGGGCGGTCGTCATGGGCATCGAGGCCGACACCTCCAGCCCCTGGCGGCCGTACGAGATGCTGTGCGCCATCTCCTGCCACCAGGTCATCCGCAACATCTACGACACTCTCGCAATGCCCACCGCCGACGGCGAGGCCGCTCCGTACCTCGCCGAATCCATCACACCCAACGACGACTTCACCGAGTGGACCATCACTGCTCGCTCGGGCGTCACGTTCCACGACGGCACCCCGTTCGATGGTGCGGCGATCGCCGAGAACCTGACGCGAGCCAAGACCGGAGCCCTCACCGGCAACGTCTTGCGACCCGTCGACAGCGTCACAGTCGACGCATCCGACCCGATGACCGTGGTGATCAAGATGAACACGGCTTGGGCAGCGTTCCCCTTCTCGCTCATGGGTCAGGCCGCCTACATGGCGTCGCCGGCTTGGCTGCTGGCCAGCGACGGTGACGAGGCCCTGCGATCGAAGCCCGTCGGTACGGGTCCGTTCATCTACGAGGACTACAAGCCCAACGAGTACTTCAAGATGAAGAAGAACGCCGACTACTGGAACAAGCCGTTCCCGTACCTGGACTCGGTCGAGTTCCGGCCGATCCCCGACGCACTCAACCGTCGTGACGCCCTGAAGAGCGGCACGATCGATCTGCTGCACACGACCAACGGCGAGACCATCGCCGAGTTCCGCGACACCAAAGAGTTCCCGATGCAGGAGATCACCAACACCGCTGAGACCAACTATGCGCTGCTGCACGTCACTCAAGAGGGCTCACCGCTCAACGATGTACGCGTTCGCTGCGCGCTCGCCTACGCCACCGACGAGCAAGCGATCGTCGACGCGATCTCTGCCGGAGTCGGCCAACTGGCCACTGGCCCGTTCTCGCCCGACCAGGTCGGGTATCTCGCCGATACCGGGTTCCCCCTGGAGCAAAACATGGCCAAGGCACAGGATCTGATCGCGGAGTACAAGGCAGAGCACCCCGGTCCCCTCAACCTGTCGTTGGCGGCGACGCAGGACGAGACCAACCTCACCATCGCCCAGTTCCAGAAGCAGTTCTTCGAGGAAGCGGGCGTCGACTCCGTCACGATCGATCAGATCGACCAGGGCAACTACATCCTCACGGCGGTCCTCGGCAACTTCCAGGTGTTCCAATGGAGGAACCACGGCGGTATCGAACTCGACATGCAGTACTCCTGGTGGCACTCGTCGAGCTCGCTGCCGGTCGGTCAGTTGGCACTCAACTTCGGTCGAATCAAGGATCCTCAGCTCGATGCTCTGCTCGACGAGAATCGGGCCAGCACCGACCCCTCACGCAAGAAGGCGATCGCCGAGGAAGTCAACAGGCTGTTCGCCACCCAGTGCTACAACATCTGGGGC
>JBDTWJ010000030.1:0-28214 GCA_040006755.1 Ilumatobacteraceae bacterium
CGTAGGGCTTGTCCTTCCAAGTACCTGAGAAGGTGATTGGATGCCCAACTTGCCAGTCGGTCTTGACGGTTGCACCCATGAAATACTGGCTGAACAGGGTGGGGTCGGTCAGGGCTTTTCAGACCTGCTCCCGTGGCCGATCGACAACAACCGTTGCTTTTGCGGTGATTTCAGGCATGTGCCTACCTCCTGAAGGGGCGTCTGTGACTCCTTCGGACGGTACCCGCGTGGCTCTGACGCCGAAGCGGAGTGCGCCGCGTGACTCGCAATCGCCCAGGTCAAGCCTGCTCTAATCTGGTGATGTCGCGAGTGCTGTTCACCGGTGGACCGGTCATTACGTTCAACGGTCGACCGGCGAGGTCGCTGGTCATCGAAGACGACCGGATCGTCTCGATCGGCGATGCGGTAACAACATCGTCGGTTCGGTTCGACCAAGTGGTGCGACTCGACGGTCGGGCACTCGTTCCAGCATTCCGCGATGGTCATTCGCACCCGCTCCATGGCGGGATCAACCGCGGCGAACTCGACCTCACTGGCGTCGCTTCGTTCGACGACGTGATCGACACGGTGCGCAGATGGGCCCGGTCGCATCGTGATGATTCATGGATCATCGGACACTGCTACGCACCGCACCTCCTTCCCGGAGGCATGGGTCGCTCGGAATGGCTCGACGAAGCGTGTCGCGAGCGGCCCGTCGTGCTCTTCCCGACGGACTATCACGCCCTTTGGGCCAACAGCGCCGCGTTGGCCCTCGCCGGTGTCACGTCGTCGACCGCAGAACCATCGCTCGGCACGATCGTCCGTGACGGCGATGGCCGTCCCACCGGGATGTTGTTGGAGCACGGGGCGATGGAACTCGTCGAGGTACACATGCCGCCGGTCACTCGGGCGACGCGGGAACGTGGACTGGCCGCGGGCATGCATGCGCTCAGCTCGGAGGGCATCGTGTGGTGCCAGGATGCCGTCGTCGAACTCGACGAGCTCGACGTGTACGCCGACGGTGCGCGTCGTGGGACGTTGACCTGCCGCATCAACGCGGCATTCAAGGCCGATCCGCTGACGTGGACTCGTCAGCACAGTGGGTTTCTCGACGCGAGACGCGTCCTTGAGGCCGATCATGCCGCGTCGGCATGGCTGACGGCGCGCACGGTGAAGTTCTTCGCAGACGGTGTGATCGAGGCAGGAACCGGCTTTCTGTTGGAGCCGTACGAAGACGCGCCGCACACATGCGGCTTGCCGAACTGGTCGGCCGAGGGATTGAAGGAGGCGGTGCGCGTGTTCGATGCGGATGGGTTCCAGATACACATCCACGCCATCGGCGATGCCGGCGTGCGAATTGCGCTCGACGCGATCGAGCACGCTGCGGTCCTCAACGGTCCGCGCGATCGCCGGCCGGTGATCGCCCACACGCAACTCGTCCATCCTCGGGATCGGCGGCGATTCGCTGAGCTCGAAGTGATCGCCAACTTCGAACCGCTGTGGGCATGCCTTGACGGCTCGCAATTGGATCTCACCATCCCGCGGCTCGGTCCGCAGCGCAGCGCGCTGCAATATCCGATCGCCACGCTTGCGCGGCTCGGTGCAACCGTCAGCTTCGGCTCAGACTGGCCCGTGTCGTCGCACCGTCCGCTCGACGGACTGGCGGTTGCCGTCACACGTCAGAACACCAAGGGAGAACCCGTCGGTGGCTGGGTACCCGACGAGCGGATCCCTGTCCTCCAGGCGATCCACGCCTACACCGCGGGCAGCGCGTTCCAGGCGTTCGACGACGATGCCGGCACGTTGGCCATCGGTGCCCGCGCCGACCTGGTCGTGTTGGACCGAGACATCACTGGGATCGCTGGCGATGAAGTACCGGACGCCTCGGTCGACGAGACGTGGGTCAACGGCGTCAGCGTGTTTCACCGCTAGGTCGGCTCGCGCAGCCGACGTGTCAGGCTTGCGGGGTGAACGTCACAGAACTGTCCGCAGCGCAGTTGTCGGAGTCGATCCACGCCCGCGAGGTCTCGTGCCGCGAGGTCATGACCGCCTACCTCGATCACATCGACGAGCGGAATCCATCGGTCAACGCCATCGTCACTCGACGAGGCCGCGATGATCTCCTCGCTGAGTCGGAGGTCTGCGACGCAGAGATTGTGCGTGGGACATCCCGTGGCTGGATGCACGGCATGCCGCAAGCGATCAAAGACTTGATGGCGGTCAAAGGCATGCGCATGACGATGGGCTCGCGGCTGTTCGAACACTTCATACCCGACTTTGACAGTCTGATGGTGAGCAGGATGAAGCTCGCCGGATGCATCGTCATCGGCAAGACCAACGTTCCCGAATTCGGTCTGGGGTCGCACACGTTCAATGACGTGTTCGGCACGACTCTGAATCCTTTCGATCTCACTCGCACGGCCGGCGGCAGCAGCGGTGGCGCGGCCGTCGCTCTTGCCACCCACATGCTTCCCGTCGCCGACGGCAGCGACTACATGGGGTCACTGCGCAACCCTGCGGCGTGGAACAACATCTTCGGCTTCCGGCCGAGTCAGGGTCGAGTGCCGGGCGGGCCTGAACGTGACAGCTACCTCGCGCAATTGGCAACGGAGGGGCCGATGGGCCGCACCGTGTTGGACGTCGCGTTGCTGTTCGGGACTCAGGCCGGCTACGACGCCGGTTCCCCGTTGTCACTCTCCGGTCGCGTGGACGAGTTTTCGACCGTGGAGACGGCCCGCGCAGAGTTGACGACCGACGTCACCGGGACCCGGGTGGGCTGGCTCGGCGACCTCGATGGCCACCTGCCGATGGAGCCGGGCATCATCGAACGTTGCGAGGCGGGTCTCCGCAACATGGAAGCGCTGCATTGCAGAGTCGAGCCGGCCGCATTTGATATGTCGCCCGAGCGGATATGGGATGCCTGGCAGGTGTGGCGCCACCTCTTGGTGTCGGCAAACCTGCGGCCGCTGCTGGCCGACCCATCGAACCGCAGCCTCATGAAGCCCGAAGCGCTTTGGGAAGTCGACCAGGGGGCGCTCCTCACCGGTACGCAGATCTCCGATGCCTCGGTCGAGCGAACCACGTTCTACTCGAGCATCACGGCGCTCTTCGATCGCTTCGACGTGCTGGCGCTTCCGACCGCCCAGGTGTGGCCCTTCGAGGTAACCGAACGATGGCCGCGTCGCATCGGCGATTGCGAGATGGATACCTACCACCGTTGGATGGAGACTGTCCTGTACGCCACGTTTGCCGGGTTGCCGGCACTCAGCGTGCCGGTCGGTTTCGACGAGCGCGGATTGCCGATGGGCATGCAACTGATCGGGCGCCCGCGCGGTGATGTCGATCTGCTTCGAGTGGCCCACGCGTACGAAACAACCCTTGATCGAGAGTAGAAGTCGCCGACGGATTCGCGTCTCGAGCACTGGTAGGGTCACGATTCTGAGTCAGCCGTGAGGAGGGCACCATGCCCAGCAAATCGCCACAGAAGCCGTCCGCCAAGAAGGCCGGAAAGTCACTCAAGGAAAAGCGCGAAGCCAAGCGCGAGAAGAAAGAGAAGCGGCCACCCCTCGGATAGCCTGGCGCTCCTTTGACGCAGCGGTATCTGCTGCCTTCAGCCCCGATCGAGCGGCTCGACGACTACCTCAGCGCAGGTGGCGGCGTCGGTCTCGAACGAGCGCTACAGGTCGGAGACTCCAAGACCATCGACGTGATCGCCGATTCCGGTTTGCGCGGCCGCGGCGGCGCGGGCTTTTCGACGGGCCGCAAATGGGCATCGGTTCGCGATGGCGGGTCGGGCAAACGCTTCGTTGTCGGCAACGGTGCAGAAGGGGAACCCGCAACGTTCAAGGACAGGACGTTGATCCGGCTCGATCCGTACCGCATCGTTGAGGGCGCGGCGATCGCCGCGTTCGCGGTCGGCGCCGGCACGGTCTACCTCGCGACGAAACGCTCGTACCGACCGGAGGTGGAGGCACTGACGCGGGCCGCCGTCGAGATGAGCGCTTCGGGAATGCTGCAGGAATTGAGCGTCAACATCGTCGAAGGGCCTGACGACTATCTCTACGGCGAAGAGAAGGCGCTACTGGAGGTGATCGAGGGAAAGGACCCGCTACCCCGTTTGCTGCCGCCGTACGAGCTCGGCCTGTTCGCCACCGACATGGCAATTGGATGGGAAGCGGGATCCATGCCCGTGTCGGGTCGCGCTGAATCGAACCCGACAGTTGTCAACAACGTCGAGTCGTTGGCGTCAGCGGCGCACATCATGGCGAATGGTGCTGCCTGGTTTCGGTCCATGGGCACTGACCAGTCGCCAGGCACCGTCATCGCTACCGTGGTCGGCGACGTCGTGCACCCAGGCGTGCACGAGGTGGAGATGGGTACGCCGTTCTCGGAGCTGCTGCATATGTGTGGTGGACCACTGCCGGGCAGGCAATACAAGGCGGCGTTCTCCGGTGTGTCCAACGCGGTGTTGCGCGCCGAACTCTTCGGCACGCCACTGACCTACGAAGACTTCGCGGCACGCGGGACTGGATTGGGCGCTGCCGGTTTTGTGGTCTACGACGACACCGTCAACATGACCATCGTCGCTCACGAGCTGTCACGGTTTCTCGCGGTGGAGTCGTGTGGCCAGTGCCCGCCGTGCAAGTTGGGTTCTGTCGCGATCACGCAAGACCTGGCGAGCATCTGCAATGCGGAGGCCGGCGACGAAATCCTCGGTGAGATCGCGAGCCGTATTCGCACAGTGACCGATGCCAATCGGTGCTTCCTCGGAACCGAGGAACAGCTCGTGGTCTCGAGCATCCTGCGCGAGTTCCCCGAAGATGTCGCGGCACTGCTCGAGCGGCGTGTGACGTCCGCTCGCACGGTACGGGTGCCCTTGATCAAGGACATCGCCGCCGACGGCACGGTGCAATACGACACACGCTCGGCTGACCGACCGTTGACCTAGTCGGCTCGAAGACCTTTGTCGTCATCCATCAAACCAACGTGCCCGAGAGCCGCTCTGACATGCGCTGCAGGGCGGCGGCCGATGCCGCCGTCCTGCAGCAGCATGCCCGTCATCGTTCGTTCGAGGTTTCGCGAACGCCAGCTCAACATTGCCACCGCTTCGGCCATCACCATCTCGGGATCGGAGACCTCGGTCTGCCAGGTCGGGTCGGTGGCGAGGTCGAAGCACCGCCACGAGCCGTCGCCGAAGTGAACGAAGGCGCGATCACGACTCCGGCGTACCGCCAGGTTCTGACGTTCGAGCCGGCGGTCCCAGGGCCAGTTGTGATCGCCGTGTGGGATGAAGACGTCGCGCCAATCCCACTCGTAGTACGCCGCGTCACGCCACGAGCTCGGACGCTCGCCACGAAGGAACGGGGTGAGGGGAAATCCATCGCACTGCGTCGGCACATCGATGCCCATCGCTTCGCACAGAGTCGGCATGATGTCAATGTTCTCCGTGAAGTCGCTGACGACACCGACGTGATCGATGCGAGGATCACGAACGATCCCGAGGATCGCATAGCTCGATTCGTAGAACCCGGCCTTCTGCACGAGGCCCTGATCGCCGAGCTGCTCGGCGTGATCGGCGGTGACGACGATGACAGTGTTCTTCCACTCGTCGCGGGCCTCCAACGCGGACCACACGCGGGCTAGCTGCGCGTCGACCTCGCTGATCATGCCGAAGTACTGGGCCTGCATGTGAGCGACTTCCGCGTGATCGATCGGCGCCGCGGCCGGGCTTGTCAGCAGTGCTTTGAACAAGCGGTGATGATTGGTCGGGACCGGTAGGGGCGGAGGACATTCCGCCGGGTCGTACATCTTGGAGAAGTCGCCGGCGGCGCTGTATGGCGGGTGCGGGCGCAGGTACGACAGATGCGCAAACCAGGGCGCATCCTGAGTGTCGAGCCAGTTCAGATATTCATTGGTCAAGAAAGTCGACGTCGACAGCTCCGCTGGCCGTTCGTGCTCGACCTCCAATGCAGAGATTGGATCCGCGAAGTCGTAGCCGCGGGCGTTGAGCCATTGCAACCACGGAAGCTGCCAGCCGCTCATGTCGAGCACGGGTTCGAAACCTGGGAGCACACCTTCGTACGTCGACAGCCGCGGATCGTCGGGATCGTCGACGGTACGAGGATCGACACCCTGATCCGTGTAGCCGAACAAAGCGGGCACGTAGCCCGCTCGGCGCGCGGCATGGGCGATGTTGTCGAAACGGGTGTCGAGCGGCGTGCCGTTGGCAACGACACGGTTGTTCATCTGATATGTACCGGTGTAGAGCGCGGCCCGCCCGGGCGAGCACGGAGCCGCTTGCGAGTAGTGCTTCGCGAGTCGAATGCCCTGTTCAGCCAGCTTGTCGAGCGCCGGTGTTTTGACCACTGGATGGCCTGCACACGACAGGCAATCGGCGCGGAACTGATCGAGCGTGATCAACAAGATGTTGGGTGGTGCGGCGTGCTCTCGGGCCATCTACGGCAGACTACGTGCGTGAAGTTGCGGCGACGGGCCTTGCCCCTGATTGTCACAGCGGCACTGGTGTTCAGCATCGTCACCGCAACGACACCGGCGCCGCCATTGGCGCGCGCCAACGTGCCCGAGTTGTCGTGGTGTGTGAGCGATGCCGGATTGGCCATCGGGTCAGCCGGTAAGAGCGTGGCGTGCCTGCAATTCACACTTGCCGCGTTGGGGCTGTATCACGCGACGTTGACGCAGAAGTACGACAAGCCGACCGCAGAGGCAATGGCAATCTTCCAGTCGAATCACCCGCCCCTGCGAGTCGACGGTGTGGCTAGCCCGCTCGCGCTGACCGAGATGGGCATCTATTCAGGAACGGATAGCGAGCCTCCGCCGCTGTGCCTCGCCGATGCCCGGCTCGCAGTCGGTGCCAAGGGGGCATCGGTGAAGTGCCTGCAGGACAAACTGGTCGAAGACGGCTACCTTCTCGAGAAGGCAACCGGCACGTTCGACAAGCCCACCGCCGACGCGGTGCGCGGGTTCCAGTTCGCCACGCCGCCGTTGCCCACCGATGGCATTGCCGGCCCGTCGACTCTGGCGGCCATGGGCATCTGGAGCGGCAAGACCATCAATCAGGGTGGTGGAGGGAGCGGAACGGCCTTGCCGTCCACGCCGCGGTCGGGTCCATGGCCCGCCGGGCGCGAACCGTTCGCCAATTGGAACCTCAGCCGCGAGGGCATTCCCTTCTACGGAAACCACGTGGCTTGCACGGTCGACAACGCCAACATCATCGCCGCGGAGTTCGCCAAGGATGGCGCCGACGACGCCACCCAGCAGTGGGCGGCGTACATCGCGTCACGCGAGGGTGGCTGCAACGCCAAGACGGTCAACTTCAACCTGGCCACGCGCGACGACTCGCACTGCACGTTCCAGCTCAACGCGCTTGCAGGGATGTTCGAGCCGCACGGTGAGTTGGGTCGTCGCGGTTGGACCGTCGACAACGTCAAGGAGTCAATGCAAAACTGTGCCGACGCGGCCAGCGACCTCTGGGTCTACTGCGGCCGCGGCCCCTGGACGCCGCCCTACGCCTGCGCGAAACCATGGGCGGGCGACCTCGGCTTCGGCGACGCCTGAGACTGTTTGAACGGTCAGCGCCACTCGGCTGGACGGTCGAGATGATCCGTGACCGAGCAGTTCTCGTTGAACACGACGAAGCGATCGAAGCCGCGCAGGAACCACCGGTCGTGGGTGACGGCGATGACGGTTCCTTGGAACTCTGCAAGCCCAGCCTCCAACGCCTCGGCCGACACGAGGTCGAGGTTGTCGGTCGGCTCGTCGAGTAGCAAGAGTGTGGCCCCACTGAGCTCCAGCAGCAGGATCTGGAAACGTGCCTGCTGGCCACCGCTCAGAGTCTCGAAGAGTTGCTCGGAGCAGCCCTGCATTTCGTAGCGACGCAACATGCCCATGGCCGGTCCGCGCACGACGTCGTTGTCGTGGAGGATCTGCAGCAGCGTTTGCCCGGTCCAGTCGGGGTGCTCGTGAGTCTGGTTGAACAGACCCGGCACGACACCCGCGCCGAGACGCACCTCGCCGTTGTGGGCGATCGAGGTGTCGCCGCCGAGGATTCGTAGGAAGTGGCTCTTACCGGCGCCGTTGCCACCGAGCACCGCAACGCGCTCGCCGTACCACAGCTCGAGATCGAAGGGATCGGTGAGACCGTGAAGCTCCAGCATCCGAATGGCCAAGGCTCGCTTGCCTGTGCGGGCACCGCCGAGACGCATGTCGATGCGCTGTTCGCGTACCAACTCCGGGGCCTCGCTCTTCTCGAGGAACTGGCGGAGCCGACTCTCGGCCGCCTTGAGTCGGGGCGCGAAGGTCTCGCTGATCTTCGCCCTGCGGCTCATCTCGGTGACGAGGTCCTCCAGCTTCCTCTTCTCGTCCTCGTACAGCGCCAACGCATGTTCGCGGGTTTCCAGACGTGCCTGGCGTGCCTCGTGATATCCGGCGAAGCCATTGCCGTGGGTCCAAGCGCCGCTGGCCTCGACGGTGACGATTTTGGTCGCAGTTGCGGCCAGCAGCTCGCGGTCGTGGCTGACGAACAGCATCGTCTTGCGGCTGGCGCACAGCTCGGACTCGAGCCAGCGTTTGCCCGGTACGTCGAGGAAGTTGTCGGGCTCGTCGAGCAGCAACACGTCGTAGTCGCTGCGCAGTAATGCCTCGAGTGCCAACCGCTTTTGCTCACCTCCACTGAAGGTTCGCAGCGGCCGTCGTTCGAGCTCCGCAAATGGCTCGCCGATGGCCTTGGTGCAGCACGCGTCCCAAAAGACCTCGGCGTCGTATCCGCCGGCATCGCCCCACTCGGCGAGGGCTGTTGCGTAGCGCATGGGCTCGGCGCCTGCGATCGCCTCGGCACGGGCGAGTCGCGCTGCGGCGTCTTGAAGTCGCTGCGGAGCCAACGACACCAGCAGGTCGCGCACGGTCTGATCGGTCTCGCCGACCAGTTGCCGCATGACGCCGAGGCGGCCATCGACCGAGATCGTTCCGCTGGTGGCGGTGGTCTCCCCGGCGATCAATCGCAGCAGCGTGCTCTTGCCGACTCCATTCGCCCCGACCATCGCCACGCGGTCGCCGTTGCCGACGCTGAAGCTGACATCACGGAGCAACTCTGCGCCGCCCGGACGTCGCCAACCCACGTGGCTGACCTGGATCGATCCCATAATGGATGCTCACGCTATGCCAAGGCCGTGCTGGATTGTCGACCAGTTACACTGAAGGCGATGTTGCAGAAAGCTCAACCACCGTCCACGTTGCCCCAGGCCAACGATGCGTGCTGGTGCGGCAGCGGTCGCAAGTACAAGCGGTGTCACAAGCCGCTCGAGGGCAGAGTTTTGCAAGGTGCTGTCAGTCCCCGACGGTCGGTTCCCGATCACATTAGGCGTCCGCCGTATGCAGACAGTGGCGTGCCGGTTCGGTGGGCAGAGTCGCGGGTGAAGTCGCCAGAGATCATCGAGCGCATGCGCCACGCCGGCGAAGTTGCCGCCGAGGTGTTGCGGTTGGCGGGCGAGAAGGTCGCGGTCGGCGTTGCGACTGACGAGATCGACGTCTATGTGCACGACTTGTGCATAGAACGCAACGCGTATCCGAGTCCCCTCAACTACAACCACTTCCCGAAGAGCGTGTGCACCAGTGTCAACGAAGTCATCTGTCACGGCATCCCCGATTCGCGGGCGCTGCAAGACGGCGACATCGTCAACATCGATGTCACGACATACATCGGCGGGGTTCATGGCGACACCAACGCCACGTTCTTCGTAGGCAACGTCGACCCCGCCAGTCAGCAACTCGTTCGCGTCACCGAGGAATGCATGTGGCACGGCATTGAGGCGGTGCAGGCCGGACGCCCCATCAGCGATATTGGTCGAGCCATAGAGGCGCACGCCAAGAAGTACCGCTATGGAGTGGTGAAGGCGTTCATCGGTCACGGGATCGGCGAGCAGTTCCACACCGACATCCAGGTTCTGCACTACTACGACGAGCGGGCCAGCACCGTCATGCGGCCCGGCATGACATTCACCATCGAGCCCATGATCACGATGGGATCGTGGCAGCACAAGATGGTGTTCGACGACAACTGGACTGCGATCACGACCGATGGTCGGCGTACCGCGCAGTACGAGCACACCATCTTGGTCACCGACGATGGGTTTGAGGTGCTGACCGCGCCGGGTGCAGTGTCGCCGTCGGCACCTTGGCATCGTTGACCGGGTGAAACTCGGCGTTGCGACGAGCTCGGCTACGAGAGCTGATGGGCGAGCGAGCATGTCGATACGACCGCCTGGAAAAGTTGGGCGAGCTGGGGTTCAGCGTCCCTCCCAGGGCGCCAGTCGCCGCTGATTCGCTGCGCGCCGTCCGCCGACGCCGACCGTTTCGTTGCCAACATGGCGAGGTCGTTCTCGGTCGAATCGGGCTGCACGCAGGCACGATCACCTGACGATTCGGGAGGGTCGGGACCCCGGCGAGGCGTATTTCGTCACCGACGATTCGGGAGGGCTCGGGCCACCGAGTGGGTGATTCGTCACTGACGATTCGGCAGGGATTGAAAGTGCGACAAACGACCCAGCCCGATTGGTATTCAGCGGTCACGGGAGGCGGCTGTGCGTAATCTCCTGACGTGGAGTCGCCGACCTTCAACTCCCGCCGTGAGCTCGACCGGCGGATCATCCGCCTGGCCATTCCGGCACTGGGGACGCTCGCTATCGAGCCGCTGTACGTGCTCGTCGACACGGCAATCGTCGGGCGGCTGGGTACGCCGCAACTTGCGGGTCTGGCGATCGCCTCGACGATCTTGCTGACGGTGATCTCGATGACGGCGTCGCTCGAGTACGGGATCACGCCCGACGTAGCGTTTGCCCACGGGGCAGGTCGGGAGGATGAGGCCCGCGATGTCGCAACCGCGGCGTTGAGGTTGGCGGTAATCATCGGATTGCCGATGGGAGCTGTCGTCGCGGCGGCGGCCGATCCCTTGGTTCGGCTGCTCGGCGGTCGCGGGGATGTTCTCGGCTATGCCGTCACCTACCTGCGGATCAGTTGCGTTGGCCTGCCCTTCGTGCTGGTGACGTATGTCGGTCACGGAGTGATGCGCGGCGTCAACGACTTGCGCAAGCCGCTGCAGATCGTGCTGTTGGCGAACGTCGCCAACGTCATTCTGGAGATCATCGCCGTCTACGGGCTCGACCTCGGGGTGGCCGGGTCGGCGTGGAGCACGGTGTTCGTGCAGGCCTGCGCGGCGATGATGTTCTTGAGGGTGCTGCGACCTCATCGTGGCGGCGGCCGCCCCACCGCTGAGCGGATGAGGAGACTGCTTCGTAGCGGCATCCATTTCGCGGTTCGATCGATCGCCATGTTCGCGGTCTGGAACACCGCAACTGCGGTGGCAGCGCGCGTCGACACACCCACCCTGGCGGCGCACCAGGTCTTGATCCAGTTGTTCACCTTCTTGGCCCTGATGCTCGACGCGCTGGCAATTCCCGCGCAGTCGTTGGTCGCCGGCGCACTCGGCAGAAGCGACACCAACGAAGCCCTGCTGGTCGGTCGGACCAGCAATCGACTGTCGCTGTGGTGTGCCGTCGCGCTCGCTGTTGTGCTAGCCGCGTTGAGCCCGGTGTTGCCGCACGTGTTCAGTTCAGACCCCGCGGTGCACGCCCGATTGACCGCGGGCTTGCTGATCCTGGCCGTCATGCAGTTCCCAGGAGCGATCGCGTTCGCGTTCGATGGCGCACTCATCGGCGCCCACGATGAGCGGTGGCTTGCCCGTCAGGCCATCATCAACCTGCTCGGTTTCGCTCCGCTCGCCATCGCCACGTTGCTCTATCCCCGACTGGGCCTAGCCGGCCTGTGGGGCGCTCAGTTGGTGTGGATGACGCTGCGCGCCTTTGTCAACTGGCGCCGCTGGGAATCGCGGCCATGGTTGCGGGCAGCGGGATCGACGCCAGCAATCGCGCAGTGAGGCGTACGGAGGTGGCGCTGAGGCCGCTGCCGGCTGCGTGATATCGCACCCATTGCGTCGCAGCATCACTGTGGAGCAAGGCTGCCACATCTTCCAGACGATCAGTCGTGCACGTGATGACGGGCACGCTGGGGAGCCAAGCGCCCTCCCTGTCGACGACGGCCTCGATTCGACGCGTCTGGCTGGCGATCAGGATCTTGGGAACCAACCGCTGCACCGCCCATCGTTGCAACGCTGGCGAGAGCGCCGACAGATCGACCCGTGGTGCCGCGAATTTCTGCTTGGCGAACCGAACAGGTCGCCTGCCCCACCAGCATTCGTTCGGTTCGATCAAGCCGCTGGTGATCAGCGGTGGTCCGGTTGCCGAGTCACTCACTGCGCCGATCAAGCCGTAGTACTGATCGCGGAAGTCGGCGGTGAACGTGGCGATGTCGCCAAGCACCGGACCATCGTGGGTGACTTCGCCGGTGTCGGCAATCAGCCCTGCCCATTGCCGCGGCATCGAGATGGCCGGTCTCGACTCGAACGTCGGCCCGAATGATCGACGCACTTCACCCTGTGGCGCGCCGACCTCCCACACTCCGGCCCACACGCGCACACTGGCATCGAACATCTGCGTCGGCGACCACCACATCCACCGCAATGCGCCGCGCCGCGACACGTCGTCGCGAATTGCCGCGACATCGCGCGTCGACAGCATCGACAGCGGCAGCACCAGGCCGACCCGTCCACCAGGGCGGGTGAGCCGCACGGCCAACGCGAGGAACTCCGCTGCAGTGTCGGCGTAGGGCCCCCCGCCGAACTTCGATCGGCCACCGCGTGATGTCGAGGTGGCCAACTGGTTGAGGAACGGTGGGTTGCCGACGACTGTGTCGAACTGTTGGTCACCCCAATCCTTCGACAACGAGTCCGCGTGCACCCACGTTGTCGCGGGATCGATGTCGACGCCGGTGCACTGAGCGATGCCAACGAAGGGCTCGAGGAAGCGGCCGTCCCCGCACGCCGGATCGAGCACCGTCAATGGTGAGAAATCGCGAAGTACCTCGGCGACGACGGCGTCGACCAACGCTGGCGGCGTGTACCACGAGCCGAGCAGCTTTCGTTGGGACACCGGCATCACCCGAGCGTAGGGTCCCACCTCGTGACCAATGCGACAGGCCGCTACCTCAGCTTCGGGCGCGACGAATGGGCCAAGCTGCGCGCCTCGACACCGTTGACCCTCAGTGAGCAGGATCTCGAGTCGTTAGGGGGCATCAACGAGAGCATCGAGCTCGACGAGGTTGCCGCGATCTACCTGCCGCTCACCCGCCTGCTCAACCTATATGTATCGGCAACCCAGAAGCTCCACAAGATCTCGGGCGAGTTCCTCGGCACCACCTCTGCCAAGGTGCCGTACATCATCGGGATCGCCGGCAGCGTGGCTGTCGGCAAGAGCACATTCGCCCGCATCTTGCAGGCATTGCTCGCGCGCTGGCCCGACCATCCGAAGGTCGATCTCGTGACCACCGACGGCTTTCTCTACCCCAACAAGGTGCTCGAGGAACGCGGCATCATGAATCGCAAGGGCTTCCCGGAGAGCTATGACACGCGTCGCTTGTTGCATTTCCTGCGCGAGTTGAAGAGTGGCGAGGCCACCGCTCGTGCACCGACCTACAGCCACATCTTCTACGACATCATCGCGAGTGAGTCGGTCGAAGTTCGCCAGCCTGACATCGCGATCATCGAAGGCCTCAACGTGTTGCAGGTGGGTCGGCCCACCGACGCGGCGACAGAGTTCGTGAGCGACTACTTCGACTTCAGCATCTACATCGATGCCGACGAAGCGCTGATCGAAGAGTGGTACGTGCAGCGCTTCATGAAGCTGCGCGACACGATCTTTCAGAACCCCCAAAGCTTCTTCCGCCACTTCGCCGACCTCTCAGCCGACGAGGCCATCGACACCGCGAAGTTCATCTGGCGTGACATCAACGGCAAGAACCTCAGCGAGAACATCGCTCCGACTAAATCTCGAGCTGACCTCCTGCTTCGCAAGGGCAAGGACCACAGAGTCACCGACGTGTTGCTGCGCCGCCTCTGAGCTCGCGGTGCGTCAGCGGCCGCGGAGCCACGCAGGAAGGTCCGCCAGCGAGGAAAGTTCGACGACGTGTTGATCGTGATCGACCTGTTCGAGGTCCCACAGGATCGGGTAGGGAACGTGCACACCGTGGCCACCGAGGGCCAACACCGGCAGGATGTCGCTGCGCACGCTGTTGCCGACCATGCAAAAGCGCGTCGGATCGATACGCAGACGTGACAGCAGGCCGGCGTAGGTCTCGGGATCCTTCTCCAACACGATCTCGACGTGTTCGAAGTGGTGCGCCAACCCGCTGGTCGTGACCTTGTGGGTCTGGTGTATGAGGTCGCCCTTGGTGATCAGGATCAACCTGCGCTCGGCACCGACCTCGGCCAGCACCTCTGGGACGTGCTCGAGCAACCGAACCGGTTCATCCAACTGCGTCCTGACCATCTCGACCATCTCGGCCACCACCGTCGAAGGAACCCGTCCGCCGCTGATCGTGACGGCGGCCTCGACCATCGACAACCCGAATGACTTGACGCCGTAGCCAAAGGTGGCGAGGTTCTTGCGTTCCGTTGCAGTCAGCGCTGCCTTCACCTCGATGCCTTCTGGCGCGTACGGAGCGATCAGTTCGACGAATCGTTCCTCGTTGACACGAAAGCCGTCCTCGCTGTGCCACAGGGTGTCGTCGGCATCGAAGCCGATCACGTCGAATGCACTCACAATCGGTTGATCACCGGTGCAGGGCGTTGAGATAGTTGTACACGGTGATGCGACTGACGCCCATTGCGTCGGCCACGTCTTCGACGGCACGGCGCAATGTGAACGCGCCGCGCTCGTCGAGCAATCGGATGGCTCGCTGCTTGTCTTCGCGCGCGAGCGACGGCAATGCCGCACCGAATTCGCGCTCGACCGCGTCGATGAGCCGATCCAGAGCGCCATGCAACGGCGCCATGCGGACCGCGGCAATGATCGAACCTTCCCACCGCAACGGCATGTCGCCGGGCTCTCGTTCATCTGCCGGCACCAGCGATGCACCGAGCGCCTCGACAACCGGCTTCACCGCCAACACGAATGGATGGCGGGGCAGGCCAGTCATGGGGCCTCCGGTAGGCGCTCGGCATACAGGCTGATATGGGTGGCCCCGTTGGCGAATGCCGCTTCGAGTACGGCCTTGGCGACGTCGCCCGCCTCGGCTGCGGGCACGTTGCAACTAGTGCCGAACGGCCCGAAATCGATCTCGTAACCCAATGCCTGGGCTGCTTCGGCGGCCGATGTGACGTGAGGACCTGGTTCGCCCTCGACAAACGGCTCGATGGTGAACTCGATCAGCAGCACGTGACGGAACTGTAGCGAACGATGCAGCGAAGCCGGCCCGGGGATGGGTAGGGAAGGCCGGACCGGCGCGCTGTAACCGTCAGCGGGCGCCCATCACCCGCTGAAGATCCGAGCTGCGGTTGATGCAATCGCTGCCCGCCACTTCGAAGGCTTCGTTCAGTCGATTGAGCGCGTTCTTGAAGCTGGTGTTCCATTCACTCTCGAATTGTTGGCGCGCTGGGCCTTCCCACACCGTTCCCGCCAGTGACGAACTGACCGCACCGATCACTCCGTCGATAGCGGTCTTCTGCTGCTTCATCGACCGGCCGAGGCTGTTCAGCTGCTCGGGATTAGCCCCGTACATGGTCATGATGTCTCCTTCTTGGATCAAGGTTGCTCAGCACAGAGAGACACGGTCACCCCACAGAAGCGGAAAGTCAACGGAGGAGCAGTGGCAGCAACACTCCGCGCCGCGTCCTCGTACGTCTCACCCGCGGCCACCATGCCGCCTGCGGGCGCGCAGGTCTACGATTTGCTGATGGAACTGGAAACGCTACGCGACGGAGCGCACGATCTACTCAGCGACATGGTGTCTCTTCGCCGAACGCTTCATCAGTGGCCGGAGATCGGCAACGATCTGCCGATCACACGCGACACGGTGCTGGAGGCACTCGACGGTTTGCCTCTCGAAGTGACGTTGCACGAGTCCACCAGCGGGATCGCCGCGCTGCTCGATGGTGGCAAACCCGGGCCGACGGTTCTGCTGCGCGGCGACATGGATGCTCTCCCGCTGACCGAAGCCACCGACCTCGACTTCTCGTCGCGCACCGATGGCTCGATGCACGCCTGTGGCCACGACACGCACACGTCGATGCTGGTCGGCGCAGCCCGGTTGCTCAGCGCGCAGCGCTCCGACATCGCTGGCAGAGTGCTCTTCATGTTCCAGCCCGGCGAGGAAGGTAACCACGGCGCCAGGTTCATGCTCGAGGAAGGATTGCTCGATCTGCCGGCTCGCTCCGATGGATCGGAGTCGCCGGTCACAGGTGCGTTCGCGTTGCACATCACCTCGTCGTTGCCGACGGGCTGGCTGAGCTGTCGCGGTGGTTCCATCATGGCGGCGGCCGACACGATGTTCATCACGGTCAAGGGCCGAGGTGGTCACGCCAGCGAGCCGTATCGCGCGCTCGACCCCATTCCCATCGCCTGCGAGATCGTGCAGGCCCTGCAGACGATGATCACCCGGCGCATCGACGTGTTCGACCCCGCTGTCGTGACAGTCGGCAAGATCACAGCCGGCACGGTCAACAACATCATCCCCGAAACGGCCGAGATCGAAGGAACGATCCGTGCGGTCAGCGAGCGAACGCGACGCGCCGTTCACGACGGCATCCGCAGAGTGGCCGAGGGCATCGCTGCTGCTCACGACGCCGAGGTCACGGTGGAGCTCGTCGACGGGTATCCGGTGACCATCAACGACAAGATGCAGGCCGATGCCGTGCTCGGGCTCGCCGACGCCCTCGTCGGTGCCGACAAGACGTTGCGACTTCCCAACCCGATCATGGGAGCGGAGGACTTCAGCTACGTGCTGCAGCAGATTCCTGGCGCCATGGTGTTCCTGGGCGGAACGCCGGCCGATCAGAACCTCGCAGCGGCTGCCCCGAATCACTCCAACCACGTCGTGTTCGACGAGGAAGCGATGGTCACCGGCACTGCGATGTACGCGGCTTTGGCCCTCAATCACCTCAGCGGTGGCTGAGTACGGATCGGCTATGACTCGAGTCTGAGGGTGGCCAACTCGAATGGCTTCAGCGTCAGCGAGACGATGCCGTCGCTGCACTCGATTCCGTGGCCGCGCTCTTCCAAGAGGTTGCATCGCCACGCATTGCTGATTCGTGAAACCGTGCGCGCAGTCAACTTGGTTCGATCGCCGCACGCCTCGTAGAGCCGAACGATCAGATCGCCGGATCCGTCGTCGGCGTGCTTCACAGCGCTGATCTCAACACCGGGTTGATCGATCGTCACCACAGGGTCGGGGGCAGCCGCTGCCCGACCCGTCACGATTCGCAGCGGCATGTTCAACGCCTCGGCCTCGTGCAACACTTCGTGCAACCCGCCGCCGTGAGGGAGCACACTGATGGTCACGAGGTGCCGACCGTGGTCGGCATCCGGATCCGGATACTTGGCAGCGCGCAGCAACGAAACGCTGACCCCGCCGTCCTGCACTCCGTGTCCGTATCGGCCATCGTTCAACACAGCAACACCGAATGACGGCTCGGCAATGTCGACGAATCGATGCGCGCAGACCTCGAACTTCGCGGCATCCCAAGAGCTACTGGCGTGCGTCGGGCGCTTGACGTGGCCGAACTGGATATCGCACACCGCATCGCGCGTGTGCACGTCGATGGGTACCATCAGCGACAGCAGCTTTTCGTCCTCGTGCCAATCGATGTCGAACGCGACGTCGAGGCGCGCGCTGTCGGCACGCATCGAGTAAGTCTGCGTCAGCGCCGACGTTCCAAACTCGCGCCGAACGACGAGCTCTGCGAGTAGCTCGTGTGTGGCCACCAGGTCGATGGAGACCGCCGACGAGATCGACGTTCCGAGCGATCGAGTCCACGATTCGAGGTCCCACGCGTCGTAGACCACAGGATGATCCGGAGCGAGTTCGAGGCTGATCCGCTTGCCCTCCGGCACCACCTGCCGACCGCGCACCAAGTCGATGATCGACACGATCTCACCATCGAGGTTCCACCGCACTGCGACCAACCCGTTGTTCATCGAGTGCTCGGTGCACACGACGCGATGGTCGACGGCCGCTGGCACGAGCTCGGCAAATCCTGAGCCTGGCACCTGGACCATGGTCGGCTCGCCGTCTACCACGATCACTTCACGTCGAGCATGTGTCGCCGCGTTGGCGATGGAGCGGGCCGCCGGGGCGGCGATGGTCAGCGCCTCGACAATGATCGCCTCGAGTCGCTCGCCGACCCGTGCGTGAGTGGCCTCGGCGTCGGCCGCCACCCAACCGATGGACGATCCCGGAATGATGTCGTGGAACTGCTGCAGCAGCACGTCCTTCCACAGCCCCTCGATCTCTTCCGACATTTCCTTCGACGCTCCACCAGCGGCGACCCACCACAACTCGGCTTCGCGAAGTAGACGCTCGCAACGGCGGTTGCCGACCTTCGTCGCAGATTGCGACGTCAAGGTGCCGCGGTGCATCTCGAAGTAGAGCTCACCAGCCCACACCGGAACCGGTGCACCATTGGCGGCCTCGGCTTCGACGTGAACGAAGAACTCCTCCGGAGTGCCCACCGACATGCGCGACACGCCGTCGAGGTCGGCCATCCTCTCGTACCGCTCCATCATCTCCCTGGTCGGCCCGCCGCCCCCGTTGCCGTGCCCGAACGGCATCAACGACCAGTCGCTCCATCCGTGCTCCTTGAAGTTGGTTTCGGCATGTCGCACCTCGGCCGGCGTGATCTCGGCGTTGTACGTGTCGACCGGCGGGAAGTGGGTGAGCACCCGTGAACCGTCGAGACCCTCCCACCAGAAGGTCGAATGTGGAAACACGTTCTCCTTGTTCCAACTGAGCTTCTGCGTGACGAATCGTTCGCAGCCGCCCGATTGAAAGATCTGCGGCAACGACGCGGGATATCCGAACACGTCGGGAATCCAGATCACCGAGCTGCGAATACCGAACCGTGACTCGAAGTACCGCTGTCCGAAGACGAGTTGACGAACGATGCTCTCGCCACTGGGCAGGTTCATGTCGGGCTCTACCCACATGCCGCCGACAGGATGCCATTGCCCCTCGGCGACCTTCTCGCGGATGCCTTGGAAGATCGATGGGTGTTGACGCTCTACCCACTCGTATTGCGCAGCCTGCGAGCAGGTGAAGTGGTAGTCGGGATAGTCGTCCATCAGTCGAATCGCCGACGCGAAAGTGCGCGCGCACTTCCGCTGCGTCTCGCGAATCGGCCACAGCCATGCCGAATCGATGTGCGCATGACCAACCGCGATCACATGATGTGCGCCCGCCCGGGCTGTGAGGTTCAGTGCGGTTTTGAGGACGCGGCGCGCCTCGCCTGCGGTAGCGGCGATGTCGTCGAGATCGAGCAGGTTGAATGCGGCTTCCAACTGACGCAGCACACGGATACGACGCGCCTCGTCCTCCGGTAGCGCGCGGGCCAACCCCAACAGCACGTCGACATCGACCAGTAGACCAAAGACGACGTCGTCGCGACGCCCGATCGAGGCGCGCCGCAATCGATAGAGAGGCTTGTTCCCCGCGGTAGCGAGCGTGCCGAGCGGTGACGGCCGGTAACCCGGAAACGCTGGATTGGAGGCGGCTTCGACGAAAAAGGTGAGCCTGCCCGCTGCGACCTTCGGCAGCGGCAAGCCCGTGCGTCGTGGATGGATCCCCTGTATGGGCAGTCCGTCGATCCACACCAAGCCCTCTGATTGGAAGCCAGCCGAATCGGGGTGAAAGCCGAGATCGATCACGGCTTCAAGTTGTGGTCCCACCAACTCTGGTGGCACGTCGACGGTGAACCGGAACCACGTCGTGCCCCACGGTCGGCTCCAGTGGTCGCCCACGGTGAACGGCCGATAGGCAGCCGACGTTGCCTCGTCGTAAGACACCGGTTCTCCGGGTGCGTCCCACGCCTCGATGGTCATCGGGATCGAACAGTTGTACACGGCCGGCAGGACTCGCTCGTGCAACTCACGCTGAATCCGAGCCTCGACGATCTTCAGGTCGTTGTGCACGATGCGAGGCTAGTGAGTGCGGCAATTACCCTGGCCGCATGACCCAGCGGCCCCTGGATGGCCTACGCGTACTCGACTTCACTCGGGTGCTCAGCGGGCCACATGCGACGCGGATGTTGTGTGACCTCGGCGCCGATGTCATCAAGGTCGAGCCTCCTGAAGGTGACATCACCCGAATGACCAACCCTCGAGTCAACGGTCTGGCGACGTACTTCGTTCAGCAGAACACCGGGAAGCGCAACATCAGCCTCGACACGCGACGGCCCGATGCGATCGAGCTGCTCCTGCAGGTGGTGCCCTTCTGTGATGTGGTGATCGAGAACTTCCGACCGGATGTGATGAATCGAATGGGCCTCGGTTACGACGCGATCTCCGCGCGCAACCCTCGCATCATCTACGCGTCGATCAACGGCTATGGCTCAGCCGGACCGTGGGCATCGCGGCGGGCGTACGCACCAGTCGTCGGTGCCGAAACCGGCATCACCAAGACCCAAGGCGATGCCCGTGGTGGCCATTACGCCAACGATCCGTTCAGCCACGCCGACGTGTACACCTCGCTCGAAGCCGTTTCGGCCATCCTGGCTGCGCTGTTCAGTCGCGAGCGCACCGGCCGAGGTGATCGCATCGAGGTGACGATGGCCGAGACCATGTTGTATGTCAACGAGCACGCCCACGATCAGTTGTGGGACGGCGATGTTCCCCCGGAGTGGATCCGCAGTTTCGACCCGGCCGCGTATCCCGTCCTGACCGCGGCCAATGGCGAGAGCCTCGTGATCAGTGGACATCCCGCCGAGCGCGGCACCTTCGACCTGTACATGAACGCGATCGGCAGGCCAGAGATGATCGGCGATCCGCGGTTCAGCGATGTGCCAGCGCGCGTCCAGCATTTCGACGAGATCCTCGACGTGCTCAGCGAATGGGCTGCGACGATGTCGACTCCGCAAGTGATCGAGTCGGCAATGGGTGAGTTCGGGTTGGCTACGGGCACCTTGCGTTCGCTGCGCGAGCTGTGCGACACCGATTGGGCGAAGCAACGACATGCGGTCGTGGACGTGGATGACCGCGGCGGCGGGACAGTGCGAATCCCCAACACTCCGTGGCACTTCGCGAGTGGAGATGTGGGGCTGCGCGGCGAGCCCCGATATCGAGGCGAAGACAACCGTGCCGTGCTCAGCGAACTCTTGCAACTCGACGACGTCGAACTCGACCGCCTGGAAGCGGAGGGCATCATCTCGAGCCGACTGCCACGACGATGACACTCCGCTATCCGGTCCCGCCGATGAAAGCCGCCATCGGGAGCCTGCCGACGGACGACGAGAACTGGGCGTACGAGATCAAGTACGACGGGTATCGGACGTTGGCGTTCGTCGATGACGGGCAGACGCGGCTGCAGAGCAGCAACTTGATCGACGTCACTGCCAAGTATCCGGAACTCCGAAGCTTCGCCGACGCGATCAATGCCGCATCGGCGATCGTCGATGGTGAGCTGGTCGTTCTCGATTCAGAAGGACGACCGAGCTTCGAGTTGATGCAGCAGCACGCCGCTCAGGTTGCGTATTACATCTTCGATGTGCTGTCGGTCGACGGTCACGACACCATCGCTCTGCCGTACGAGCAACGGCGTGATCTGCTCAGTGAACTCGTGGAGGCTGGCACCAACTGGATGGTGCCCGTGCATCGAATCGCCGGCGGACCCGCGTTGGTCGAAGCGACGGTCGAGCTCGGGTTGGAGGGCGTGATGGCAAAACGACTCGGCAGCACGTACTTACCGGGCAAGCGGACGCCGAATTGGCGGAAGGTCAAGAACAGGCGCGCGGTCGAGGTGGTCATTGGCGGCTACACGCCTGGCACGGGCAATCGCAAGAGCTCTTTCGGTGCGTTGCTCGTCGGAGTGCCTGATCCGAAGGGATTGAAGTTCGCCGGCGGTGTTGGCACCGGTTTCAATCAACGGGTCTTGCACCAAATGACCGCCGAGCTGAAGCGCCTCCGCACCGACGCGTGCCCCTTCATCACGCCGCCGCCGCGCGAGTACTCACGTCATGCGAGCTGGGTGCGGCCGGAGTTGAGTGCAATTGTCGAGATCACCGAGTTCACCAACGAGGGGTACGTGCGACACTCGAGCTTCATCCGGTTGATCGAGTGATCCCATGCTGACCCGCGAGGACGCGTTGTCTGTGGACAAGGACGATCCCTTGGCGCATTGGCGCGAGCAATTCGCCATCGCTGATCAGTCGCTGGTGTATCTCGACGGAAACTCGCTGGGGATGATGCCGCTCCGCACAGCCGATCGCATTCGAAACGTGTTGCACGACGAATGGGCAGGCGGGTTGATTCGCTCCTGGGACCATTGGGTCGACCTTCCGCAGCGGGTAGGGGATCGTTTGGCACCACTGATCGGCGCGGCGCCGGGCGAGGTCGTCGTTCACGATTCGACCACGGTGAACCTTTTCCAACTGATCGACGCAGCCTGCGCGTTACGGCCGGATCGCGCCGTGATAGCCGTCAGCTCGGGCGACTTCCCAACCGATCGATACGTGGTTGAGGGGATCGCCAGAGGCCGCGGACTACGCGTGTCCGACTCCTTCGACGACTTCCACGATGTGGCCGTGATGGTTCGTTCGGTTGTCGACTATCGCACGGCCGAGGTGGCTGATGTCGCCGGTGAAACCACCCGCGCTCACGCTGCGGGAGCTCTTGCATTGTGGGATCTCTCGCACGCCGCCGGACTGCTGGAGTTCGACCTCGGTGCGGCCGGAGTGCAGCTCGCCGTCGGCTGTACGTACAAGTACCTCAACGGCGGCCCCGGCTCGCCGGCGTTCAGCTACGTCGCGCGCGAACTTCAGGCGACGTTGCCGCAGCAGATTTGGGGCTGGTTCGCGCAATCCGATCAGTTCGAGATGGGACCGACGTTCTCACCGCAGCCCGACATCCGCCGGCTGCTTCTCGGTACGCCATCGATCCTCGCACTCGCTGCCGCCGAGGAAGGGATCGCAGTGACGGTCGAGGCCGGGATCGCCGCGATCGCCGCAAAGGCACGCCATTTGACGGGGTTCGGATTGGACCTTTGCAATCAGCTGGGGCTGGAGTCGCGCACACCGTTGGACGCGGCGCGACGTGGTGGTCACGTGGCCGTGATCCACCCGGATGCCAGGCGATTGGTCACCGATCTCTTGCGCCGGGGCGTCATCACCGACTATCGAGCTCCCGACATCGTCCGTATCGGGTGCTCGCCACTGACCACGCGCTTCACCGATGTCTTCGACGGCCTGACCCTCATCGCTTCTCTGGCCTCGCTTCGATGACCTCGCCGCCCTAGCCCGCGATGAGAGATGAGCCGCCGTAGGCCGCACATCTCTCATATCACTCGTGCGCCGTCGTGGAGCGATGAGCGATGTGCGGCGTCTGGCGGCTCATCTCTCACCGCACTGGGTGCGCGGTGGGTGGGGGGTCAGGTGGGGGTTTGTTCCATGTCGCGGTTGACGACCTGCGTCAGTTCGTGACGATCCCGGACGTTGAGCTTCGGAAGGATGGATTCGAAGTGGGCAACGACGGCCTTCGGGCTGAGATACAGCTCGTCGGCAACCTCCCGGTTGGTGCGACCGCGGGCGATCGAAACGGCGACGCGCAGTTCTGCGGTGGTCAAACGCGACGCCAGCGACGAACTCGTCGGTGCCACGGGGCCGGCGATCCGGCGAGCCTGGGCCGCCCACGGCTCGGCACCAAGGCGTTCGAAGATTCGCAGCGCGGCGCGCGACGCCTCGTGATCACCGTGACGTTCGCCGAGTAGCAGCAAGCTTCGACCTTGTTCGAAAGGGGCGCCCAACTCGGCCAGCTCTTCGGCCGATTCACGGAGATCGTCGGGTCGGTCGTGCAGCATTCCCCGCCCGCGACGGGCGACGGCGGCGCCCCATTTCGATCGGCTGAGATCGGCCTTCGCCGTGACCTCGGCGATGGCATCCGACGCCTCGTCGACGGCGCCGATCGCAAGCAATGCCTCGAGCAGATCGCCCTGGTACCAGAGGTCGCCGGCGTCGAGCACTTCAGCGTGCAGGCGGTGCACGCGTCGAAGGTGCTCTGCAGCCTCGACGTAGTTGCCGGTGGTCAATGAGACGTGTCCAAGCGCCGAGAGGCCCCATGTCTCGAGCACTTTCATCCCTACGCGTCGGGCGCGGGCGATCGCCGCGTCGGCGTGCAAACGCGCCGAGTAGGTGCGTCCCAGAACAGCCTCGACCCGCGCCAGGACTGCCTGCCCGAACGACGCCGTGGGCAGGTCGGGCGTGTCGTTGAGGTCAACGTCGAGCCAGGCCGACAACACGGCTTCGGTGAAGCGGCCACGGCGGAGGTACATCTCGCCCTGCAATGCCCCGCTGAATCCGAGCACGGAGGCGAGACCGTGATGGCGGGCTGCCACCATCGACACGTCGAGCATGGCCTCGGCCTCGCTCCACCTCTCTTGCGACAGGTGTGCCAGCGCGGCGGCTTGCACGACTGGTAGCAGCTTGGCGTCGAGCATCTCGACGGGGAGAGCACCGATGATGCTCGCCGCCTCGAGGTCAGCGTCGGCTGCGGCGCGATCGCCGAGGCGTTGTGACGACAGCCCGCGAATGGCTCGCGCGGCGACGAGCATCGGATCACCCAGTGGCTCCGCAACGTTGAACGCCGAGTGGGCAAATCGTTGACAATCGAGAAGTCGGCCGGCCAGAGCACTGTGCAGGGCGGCTCGTATGAACAGCCCGATCGAACGCGCCGGATCGATGGTGGAGATCACCTGTGCTTCGTCTGCAAGCTGGTCGAGACCCCGGCTCTGATCGATCATCCAGGCAATGCCCTCTGATCGAATGCCGATTGCGTCACAACGAACCAGCGGGTCCGCGCACATCGACACGACTTCGTCGAGTACCGCGATCGCGCGATACGGGTCGGCTGCATTCCAGCGAGACGTGCCCGCGGCCAACAGCCGACGATGGCGCTCGTATTCCGATGTCGACAACGCGGCGGCGCGTTCCCAGGTGGTCGCGGCTGCTGCCCATGCACCACGACGATCAGCGACGACGGCAACGCTCTCGAGGATGTTGGCCACTGCCTCGTCAGGTCCGATGGTCGCGGATGCCAGATGCCAAGCGCGCTTGTCGGCGTCAACGACGACCAAGGCAAGGGCGGCATGTGCTTCGCGCATCGCATCGGGCCCGATCGCATCGCGTATCGCCGTCCGCATCACCGGATGAGTGAGCTCGATCGACTCCGCTGTCACGCGGGTGATACCAGCGGCCTCTGCGGTAGGCAGACCGGCGCCGCCAGGCGACACCCGTTCGACGGCATTGCGAATCTCTTCGGCGTTGGAGTCATGTGCCGCGGCGACAACGGCCAGAACCCGCCGAGCGTTGTCGTCGAGCGCGTTGATCCGGTCGACGAACGAGCGAATCAATTGGTTGCCTACCGCCAACTCATCGGGCAACGGTGCGAGCCCGGCAAGCTGGTCGTGGTCGAGTTGACGTGCCAGCTCCACCAGTGCCAATGGACTGCCTTCTGCGGCCTCGACGCATCGCTGTGCAACCGCACGATCTGTTCCCTCTCCCAGCAGCGTCCTGGCGTCGTCGACGTCGAGCCCTCGGAGCTCGATCGTCTCGAAACCGGCATTGGCGAACGTCGATGGCACTCCAGAGCGTTCGCTGATGACTGCGCCGACCGGCTCGTCCGGCAGGCGTTTCAGGGCGAACGCGAGCGCCGCGCACGATGGGTCGTCGACCCATTGTGCGTCGTCGATGAGCAGCAACAGCGGTGCCTGTTCGCTGGCCGCGGCGAGCGCCGCAAGCGTGGCGCCTCCGACGGTCAGCTGGCCCTGGCTCGAACCGTTGCCGATCGCGTCGGACAACACCTTGTCGTGAGGATTTGGAACGGCCACCTGGAGTGAGTGCAGCGCCCTCGTCAAGGTTGCGAGGCCTGAATACGCAAGGTGTGCATCGGACTCGGAGCCGGTGATGCGAATGACCATGCCTGACGTCTGCGTTGCTACCCAGTCGAGCAGCGTGGTCTTTCCGATGCCGGCTTCGCCTCGTAGACGAATCGTCACTCCTGAGCCGCGGTCGAGATTGCGAAGAACTCCGCCGAGCAGATCGAGTTCGGTGCGTCGACCGACGACCTCTGTCAGCCCTTGCCCGTCACCCATGCCCTCATTATGGTCGTTCGCTGCAGCACCGAGCCTCAATCCCTGGCCGCGCCACTCGACTGACGCGTCAAAACTGCCGCCTCACGGTGCGTCGCCGACGTCGGGCGACACGGTCCGCGTGCGCTTTATCTCCCAGAACTCGTCGAGGGATGTCAGGGTCACGAAGGCGTCCCAAAGTGCGAGCGCGTCGTCGTGCGCAGGTGCTCTCGTGATGACAGGCCCGAACGCTGCGACCTCACGTCCGTCGGACCTGCGGAACGCGATGATCGGAGTACCCACCTCGTCGCCGACGAGTTCGAGACCTTCGTTCATCCGTTGGAGTAGCGGGATGTCCCACGTCTCGTCGGAGGCAGCGGTCGCGTGCGACGTGTCGAGTCCCACACCCTCGAGCGCGAGCGCGGCATCCCAGTTGCGTTCGCCATCGTGATGGATGCGCCGGCCGAACTCGGTGTACAGATCGCCGAGTCGGTCTTCGTGGGAGGCAGCGCGAACCGACTCCATCACACGCAACAGACCACGAGTCCACGCGACGCGCTCGTACGCGGAACTGTCGGGCTGGGTGTCGTTCTTCACGAGCAGGCTGATGGGCTCCCACGTGATTTCGAGGTCCTTCTCGGCAGCGATCCGACGGATCCACTGCGATGTCGTCCAACACCACGGGCAGATGGGATCGACCCAGAAACGAACGGATGTGGCCATGGTGTCCTCCTCGTTGGCAGTCGGGTGCAACGACCTCGAAGGAGGCGGCATTCCTTGGTTGCCGAACATCTGCTGTCGGCCCACGGGGGCCCCCGGACCTCAAGGGAGGCTTGATGACCTCGTGTAGCGATTGGCGGGACGCGGCAACCCGAGATGGTCCCGCAGGGTTCCCGCGCTGTACACGGAGCGCGTGATACCGCGGTGCTGCAACAACGGCACGACGTGATCGACGAAGAGAGCAAGATCGAGCGGCAATCTCAGCGGTTGCAGGGTGAATCCGTCGGCCGCGCCGGCCAGCCACCACGTCGTGATCAGGTCTGCCAGGCCTTCCGGAGTACCGGTGAAGTGGAGGCCACCAGGAAGCGTCGAGAACTTGTGGGCCACCTGCCTGAACGTGAGGTTGCCGTCGCGTGCCACCTTGGTGACGGCTGCGGCAAACGTCAGGCCGGCGGCGCTGTCGAAGATGTCATACGGAAATGGACCGTCGGCGTCGATCTCGGTCGCAGTTGCCTCGGGAATGCCGGCGATGTGGGTCAGATTCAACAGACGGAACTCTTCGCTCGATGCTGACTCCAGCTCTTCCCACGCCGCGTTCGCTTCCCGGTCCGTGCGACCGAGCACGAATGAGAGTCCGGGAAGGGTGCGTATGTCGTCGGGAGCACGCCCATGGGACTGAGCGGTCGAGCGCACCTTCTGGCGAAACGCAAGGGAGTCGTCGATCGATGACTGGGGCGTGAAGACGAGATCTGCGAATCGCGCAGCGAGGTCGATGCCTTCCGGAGACGACCCGGCCTGGGCGAGCACCGGATAGCCCTGCGGCGAGCGCGGGATCGGCAGGATGCCGGCGACCGAGTAGTTGTTTCCACGGTGAGCAGGTGGATGGATCTTCTTGCCATCGGCCCACTGGCCCGTGGCGGGCGAGGCGATAACGGCATCGTCTTCCCAGCCATCCCACAACTTCAGAACTACTTCGACGAACTCGCGTGCCCGTTCGTACCGGTCGCCGTGTCCCGGGTGGGGCGCGTCGGCGAAATTCGGCGCCGCCGCAGGGCTGCCGGTCGTGACGATGTTCCAACCGGCTCGGCCATTGCTGAGGTGATCCAGGGTTGCGAACCGGCGGGCAAGGTCCCATGGAGAGCTGTACGTCGTCGACGCCGTTGCCAGCAGTCCGAGGTGTTCGGTGACGGGCGCGAGCGCAGCGAGCAACTCGAGCGGGTCGAAACCGGATTGCGCCATGAACCGCGGGCGAAACGCAGCAACTCCGGGCGAGTCGGCGAAGAAGA
>JBDTWJ010000031.1:0-27663 GCA_040006755.1 Ilumatobacteraceae bacterium
CAGGCTCGTCGCGAGAACTGGAGGTTGATCCGGCGCCGGCCGGCGTTCATCATCGGCGTGTTCATCGTGCTGGTCTGGACGGCCTGTGCCGTCCTCGGTGACCGCATCACACCGCACAGCCCGCTCGACTACCGAGCGGGAACGCATCTGTCGCCGCGTGCCAAGTTCCCGTTCGGAACTGACGAACAAGGCCGCGACGTGCTGTCGCGTGTGATGGCCGGTGCCCGCGACGTCCTCAAGGTTGCCCCGTTGGCCGCCCTGCTCGGCGTGCTCTTCGGTGTGATCGTCGGCATGATCATGGGGTACTTCGGCGGCTGGCTCGACAACGTGCTGAGCCGGATCGTGGAAGCGTTCCTGGCGTTGCCGGTGATCCTCCTCGCACTGCTGGCGGTCACCACGCTCGGTGCTTCCCCGGCGGTGGTGATCGGCGTGGTCGCCGCGTTGTTCACCCCGGTCGTCGCTCGAACGGTGCGATCTGCGGTGCTCGCCGAACGCGACCTCGACTACGTCACATCGGCCAAGCTGCGCGGTGAGTCGTCGGCGTTCGTGATGTTCAGAGAGATCCTGCCGAACGTCAGCGGGCCGATCATCGTCGAGCTCACCGTGCGCATCGGTTACGCCGTGTTCACCGTCGCCACGCTGGCGTTCGTCAGTGCTGGGCCGCAGCCCCCATCACCCGACTGGGGCGCTCAGGTCAGCGATGCCTTCCGCGTCATCAGCGCCGGCATTTGGTGGACCACGTTCTTCCCTGCAGCGGCCATCGCCAGCCTCGTCATCGCCGTCAATCTCATCGCCGACTCCGTGCAGTCGGTGTTGGAGGCATCATGACCACCATCTCGGCACCCTCGACCACGACGGCACTTGCCGTCGAAGACCTCGAGGTCGTCTACACCGTCCGCGGCGTCGATCGCGCAGTGCTGCGCGGCGTGTCGTTCAGCATCGCCCCGGGCGAGGCCTACGGCCTGGTCGGTGAAAGTGGATGCGGAAAGTCGACCACTGCCTACGCAGCGCTGCGTTACCTACCGCGCAACGGCAAGATCGTCGGCGGCCGCGTGCTCGTTGGTGGCGACGATGTCACCAACATGACCACGTCGCAGTTGCAGAGCTTCCGGGCCACCGAGGCATCGATGGTGTACCAGGACCCGGCGCAGGCGATGAACCCGTCGGTCAAGATCGGTCGGCAGTTGATCGAGAGCTTCGTGCTGCTCGGCCAGTCCAAGGCCGACGCCGCGAAGTCGGCCCTCGAGTCACTGGATCGAGTGCGGATAGCGGACCCGGCGCGAGTGATGGACCGGTACCCGTTCCAACTGTCCGGTGGGATGCAGCAGCGTGTGGTCATCGCCATGGCGTTGGCCTGCGACCCCAAGCTGCTCGTGCTCGACGAGCCGACCACCGGCCTCGATGCCACGGTCGAGGCCGAGGTGCTCGACCTGGTTCGGGTGCTGCGCAAGGAGAGTAACGCGGCTGTGCTGCTGATCGCCCACAACCTGGGCATCATCCGTTCGTTGTGCGACCGGGTCGGTGTGATGTACGCCGGGCGAATCGTGGAGGAAGGCCCCAGCCATCAGGTGTTCGACGATCCTCAGCACCCGTACACGGTCGGTCTGCTGCGTTCCCTGCCCAGGCACGGCGTGCGCAAGACCGAGCGAGCACTCGCCACCATCCCGGGCATGCTGCCGCTGATCGGCAGCAACTTGCCAACGTGCGTGTTCCTCGACCGCTGTCCGCTGGCCGACGAGACGTGTCGCACCGTAGTGCCCCCGGTGGCTCCGGTGGGCGCCGACGGCCTGCGGTTCACTCGGTGCCATCACCCCGACCGCATCCCGGAGATGATCGAAGCGCTGCCCGACGCGCCGATTGGGATCCTGGCCCCATCGGACGCCAACCCCGAGGTGCTCGAGCTCACCAATCTTTCCAAGACGTTCAAGCAGCGCGGTTCGGAGGTGCCTGCACTGGTCGATGTCGACCTCCAACTGGCGGAGGGCGAAACGCTCGGCATCGTCGGCGAGTCGGGTTCTGGCAAGTCCACGCTCGCCAAGACCATCCTCGGCATCGAGTCGGCCGACAGCGGCGGCACCGTGGCGCTCGATGGCAACACGGTCGCGCCCAGCACAGCAGGGCGCAGCACCGATGACAAGCGCGCCATGCAGATGGTCTTCCAGAATCCCGACTCTGCACTCAACCGCAGTTGGTCGGTGCGCCGCATCCTGATGCGCAGTGTCGAGAAGC
Source organism: Ilumatobacteraceae bacterium (assembly GCA_040006755.1). Taxonomy (GTDB): domain Bacteria; phylum Actinomycetota; class Acidimicrobiia; order Acidimicrobiales; family Ilumatobacteraceae; genus JAENVT01. The sequence continues at coordinate 2,230 of JBDTWJ010000031.1, forward strand.
TCACGGGCATCAAGGGCGACGCTGCCAACAAGCGCGTCGAGGCTCTCGCCGCGCATCTGCGACTGACGCCGCGTCACCTCGATCTCAAGCCGCGCCAACTCTCCGGTGGGCTGAAGCAGCGCGTCGCGATCGCCCGTGCATTCGCAGGCGATCCGCGTATCGTCGTGTGCGACGAGCCCACCAGCGCGCTCGATGTGTCGGTGCAGGCGGCAATCCTCAACCTGCTGGCCGATCTGCAGGCGGAAGAGAAGACCAGTTACGTCTTCATCACCCACGACATGGGCGTCGTGCGCTACCTCGCCGACCGCATCGCAGTGATGTACCTCGGTCGCATCCAGGAGGTAGGCCCGACCGACGATGTGTTCAACGGACCGAACCATCCGTACACCGAAGCACTGCTGTCGGCCATACCGAGCGTCGACGGGGAGGCCACGTCGCGCATCCGCCTCGAAGGTGAGATCCCGTCGCCGGCCAACCCGCCGACTGGTTGCGTGTTCCACCCGCGGTGCCCGCGTGTGATCGCCGGGGTGTGCGAAGTGACCGAGCCTCCGCTGCTCGAGGTTGCTCCTGGCCACGCAATGCGGTGCCACATCCCCATCGAGGAGCTGCGGCGCCTGCAGAGCAAGTGACCGCGTCGACGTTCAGTCGGCGATGAAACGATCGACGCTCGTATCGCGTCGCGCAGTGTGCCAGCGGTGACACCCGGCCTCATGGAACCAGCGCTCGATCTGAATGCCATCGGCGTTGATGAACATCCACACGCGATCCAGGTCGCGGTCGAACTCGTCGGTCAGTCGTGTTGGCGGTTCGGGCAGTTCGCCACCGAACCGGAACTCCTCGACGGGCCGCGGACCGCAGTTGGGGCAGACGATTGTCAGCATCAGCGCGTTCCCGTCGAGCCCTGATCGGCCATCGTATGGTCGGCAGCAAATCGCGACAGTGCAAATGGCGCGATGAGATCCGGGGTCTTGCCGGTTGCGATCAGCTCGGCCATCTGCTCGCCACCCGCCGGAATTCCCTTGAAGCCCCAGGTGCCCCAACCGGTGGAGATCACGAATCCGTCGACTCCCGTGAACCCCATGATCGGCGAGAAGTCGGCCGAGATGTCACAACGTCCGGTCCATTGGCGGAGGATCTTGAGGTTGCGGACGAATGGCAGGAGGAAGGCCATCTTCAGCGAGCACGATTGAAGAAACTGGAACGACGACTGACGCGAATAGCTCGACTCGCGTTCGAACTCGTGGCCGATCAACATCTGGCCGCGCGCTGTTTGCGAGACGTAGCAGAGCAGGTCGGTCGACGACACGATGGGCCCGAGCCCCTGTGCGTAGCCGTTGGTGACGAACGCCTGCAGGGGATGAGTACGGATCGGCAGGCGCAGGCCCGCGTGAGCGGCGACGGTCGAGACGTCGCCGCCGACGGCGCTCATGACCGTGCCGGCGGCAATGTCGCCGCGCGAAGTCTTCACGCCGACGACTCGGTCGCCATCACGTATCAATCCGGTGACCCTGGTGCCCTGAAGGACGTGCACACCCTGTTGCATCGCGCCCTGCGCATAGGCCCACACCACGCGGTCGTGGCGGGCGGTGGAGCCGGGCACGTGGTACGACGCTCCGAGCACCGGGTAGCGGCCTCCTCCCGTGAGGTCGATCTGCGGGCACAGCCGCTTGATCTCCATCGGGTCGACCAACAACGTTTCGACACCGCACGCGTTGTTCAGTTGCACGCGCGATCGCTCGGCACGCATGCCCGTCTCGGTGTGGGCCATCCACAGCAGACCCTTTGTCGCGTGCATGATCCAGCACCCGGTCTCGTTTTCCAGGTCGCGATACAACTCGATGCTGTGGTTGTAGAAGCGGATCGATTCGGGGATGCCGTAGTTGGCGCGGATGATGGTGGTGTTGCGCCCGGAGTTGCCGGACCCGATGTAGTCGGACTCGACAACTGCCACGTTGGTGATGCCGTGCCGCGTCGCGAGGTAGTACGCGGTGGCCAAGCCGTGGCCGCCACCCCCGATGATCACGACGTCGTAACTGGACTTCGGCTCGTGCCAGGTCAGTTCGAGCAATGTCTCGACGAACTCGTTCACCAGAGACGCTCCGCGAGTTCGTGAGCCAGCCCTGCCGACACGACCAGCAACACGTCGTCGGACGTGATGACGATCTTCGCCGGAACTCCGGCGATCAGACCCTGGCCGAGTTCGCCGGGCGACGGCAGTGGCCACTCGATGTGATCGGCGACTTCTGCGAACTCATCGAGCGAGAGCCGCCAGTGGACGAACGCGTACTCCGGCTCGAGGATCGCGAACGGATCGTCGAGGGTCAGGGTTGCCACGTTGGTGATGATGGCGTCATCGGGCGCGATGCGTAACAGCGTCGCTCCTACAGGCAGCACCGCGGCATCGATGGCCTCCGGTTTGGCGACGACACGCAAACCGTGCAACCGCTCAGGCGCGCGCACGAGCACCCTCAGGGTCGTAGAACGGCGTGTGGGTGACGTGTGCTTGTCGACCGTCGATGGTCACCGTGTTGGCGAATGGCGTGTGCTTCTGCCAGCCCAGCATCACCGTGCGGCCGAGGCCAGGTGAGCGAAAGCTCGACGTGACATGCCCGACGATGTCGCCGTCGACCCAGATCGGCGCGCCCTCGACTGGCGCAGGCCCATCCATCGTCAGCCCGAACAGTTTTCGGCGATCGTCGAGGTCGGCGGTGCGCAACAGTGCGGTGCGCCCGATGAACGCCTCCTTGTCGAGCTTCACCGCCCAATCCATGTTCAAGCGCCGCGGCGTCGAATCCATCTCGGTGTCCATGCCGACGATCACGTGGCCCTTCTCCAGCCGCAGTGCGAACAACGCCTGCAAACCGTGTGGGCGCACGCCCATCTCACGCCCGGCTGCCATCAACGCCTGCCACAGTTCGACCGAGTGGACGCTGGGGTGGTGCAGCTCGAAGCTGGCTTCGCCGGTGAACGACAGCCGCAGCACGTGACACGGAATCCCGGCGACGTCGGTGTGCATGTGCTGCAGAAATCTCGGCGGATCCGACAGCCCGACGCGACGCAACAACTCTCCGGCCAGAGGACCGGTGACGTTGATCGCACCGATCCCCAACGTTCGATCGAGCACGTGCACATCGAGGTCCCACGACTCGATCCAGTCGCGTATCCACGCTTCAGCGAACGATGCGCCGCCCGAGGTGAACGTCAACACGAACCGGTCCGAACCGTCTTCGGTCGCCTCGCGGCAGACCATACCGTCGTCGATCAGGTGGCCGCGCTCGTTGAGCAGCAACACGTAGCGACTGCGTCCTGGGCGGATATCGTGGATGGTTGTCGGATAGATGCGTTCCAATGCCTCGACCACATCGGGACCTGTGACGATCATCTTGCCGAGCGTCGACACGTCGCCCAGCGACACGCCCTCGCGCACCGCCCAGTACTCGTCCAAGAAGTTGCCGTAGTTCCATGGCCGCCACCATCCGCCGAAGCGATCCATCCGCGCTCCAAGCGCGAGGTGTTCGCCGTGCAGCGCTGTTCGCCGGAACGGGTCGAGATGCATGTCGGCAGCGGCCTCGCTGATGGTCAACTGGCGCGACGCCGGCCGTCCTGTGAACGGCGCAGTGAGCTGGCCCGACTTGGCTGTGACAAAGGCCCGGAGGTGAGGCATGCACGCGCCGCCCTGGCACGTTCCGGTGCCGCACAATGAGGCGCGCTTCACCAACTCGATGTGCTGGAACCCCTTGTCCCACACCATCTGTAGATCCTCGACCATCACCTTCGAACAGGGACACACCGTTCCGGACGTGGGCTCGGGAGGCAACTCGAACGATGCTGCCGCCGGGCCGACCGTTCGCACATGCGGGTCGGCGACCATGCGTGCGAGCAGGTCGCGTGGCGCGGCGTTACGAGAGGTGACCACAAGCGAGTCGCACGTCGTTGTCGATCCATCGATGGTGTGCACCACGGTGACACGGTCGTCGCCCTCGACGCGGCTCAACTGATCGAGCTCGACCGTTGCGACAACGCCGAGGTCGACGCCGGCGGCGCGGAGTCTCTCGGCGGCCGCTCCTGTATAGATTCCTCGCAACATGTTGCCGTCGCACACCGGATGCAGTTCCGCCGCGCCGGTTGCGATGACCACGTCGTGGGCGTGGACATGCAACATCTCACCGTTGGCGAGCCTGACAATGACAACCGGGCCTGGGTAGACACCGACGACGTCGTGTCCCATCTCACCGGCGAGCACCATCACATCGCGGCTGTCGGATCGCGCCTCCGCCGCAGCTGCCGCGCCGGATTCACCCGCGCCGATGACCACTACATCTGCGTGCAGCCGACGCAGTTTCGTCGTGGCGAAGTTCGGAGACGCGACCGGATCAACGGGAGGTTCCAGCCGCAGCGCGGGTGCACCCACCGCCGGATGCCGCGTGACCCGCAGGCCCGGCCTTGCCGATGTGAGACAGGTACGGGTGAATGCAACACCATCGATCTCCGCGCAGCAGTTCCCGCAATCGCCGGCAAGGCACAACGTTCCACCGTGCTGTGGATGCTGGCCGGCGCGCACGATTGCGACAGCCACGGAATCGCCGTCGGCGTACTCGATTGGTTCACCATCAACCGCGATGCGCATGCTCGGTCGACTGTAGCCAATCGCTCTTTCCCAGCACGACTGTGCGGTGAATTCCTTGACGAAGGGCGTGAGAAACTACGCGCGATGACAACTCCGACGATACGAGTCGCCCTGGTGACGGGAGCCGGCAGCGGTATTGGCCGCGCCGTTGCAGTCGGCCTGGCCGCCGACGGGTTCAGCGTGGTACTTGCCGGTCGCAGGCACGATGCGTTGCTCGAGACCGCTGCATCGATCGAGTCGGACTCGGTGGCGCAGCAGACCGACGTGCGTGATGTGGCCAGCGTCGACGCGCTGTTCGCCTCGATTGGCGAACGTTTCGGCAGGCTCGACCTGCTGTTCAACAACGCCGGTGTGGGGGCGCCTGCTGTTCCCCTCGACGAACTCTCGCTCGAACAGTGGCAGCGGGTGGTCGACACCAATCTCACCGGATCGTTCCTGTGTGCGCAGCGGGCAATGGGAATGATGAAGCGACAGGACCCGCCTGGCGGCCGGATCATCAACAACGGTTCGATCTCCGCGCACACCCCGCGTCCCAACTCGGCTCCGTACACCTCGACCAAGCACGCCATCACCGGCCTGACAAAGTCGATCGCGCTCGATGGCCGCTCGCATGGCATCACGTGTGGCCAGATCGACATCGGCAATGCCCAGTCACCCATGACCGCGCGAATGACCGAAGGTGTGCCGCAGCCCGACGGCTCCCGCCGACCCGAGCCCGTGATGGATGTCGAAGACGCGGCGCGGGCGGTGCGATTCATGGCCAGTCTGCCGCGCAACTCCAACGTCTTGTTCATGACCGTGATGGCCGCCGGCATGCCCTTCGCCGGCCGCGGCTGATTGACGACGCGGCGTACGACCGAGCATCAGGCCGTTGTGAGGTAGCGTTGAATCCAGTCATGGGGACGTCGGCTGCTCTCACCGTTCTTCGACGGACGGAGTATCTTGGAAGAGCGAGTGGGCCTTCGCGGTACCCGGCATCACGGCCGACGAGTTGCGGTCAGGTCTCGAACATCTGAAGGGGTTCCTGCCGACGCGTTGAACCCTGGTCCGCACCTGACGCCTCGTCAGAACCAGTACGGAGCTTGCGGGGTGTACGGCGCCTCGAGAGACCCGACCTCCTCGTCGGTCAGCATCACGTCGTGCAGCGCTTCCATCGTCTTTTCGCCCGAGAGGCATCGGCTCAGATGGCCCCGACTACGCGTTGCAACCCGTCGGGTAATGTGTGAGGTGTCGAGAGGAGACCCGAATGACCACCTTGAATGACCGTCCCAACACGGCACTGATGGTGATCGACGTGCAGAACAACGTCGTCGCCAACGCATATCAGCGCGACGAGGTGATCGCGAAGATCAACACCCTCGTCGACAAGGCCCGCGCCGAGCGAGTGCCCGTGATCTGGGTGCAGCACTCCGACGACGACTTGGTCGAGGGCAGCGACGGCTGGCAGTACGTGCCGGAGTTGAAGCGCGACGACTCCGAGCCGCTGGTGCACAAGCACTACGGCGATTCCTTCTTCGACACCACGCTCGAGTCCGAGCTGGCGAAACGGGGCGTCGGGCGACTGGTTGTGACCGGCGCGCAGACCGACGCCTGTATCCGTGCGACGCTGCACGGCGCGTTCACCCGTGGCTACGACGCGACGCTGGTGTCCGACGCGCACACGACGGAGGATCTCACCGAGTACGGCTTGCCGCCCGCCGACAAGGTGATCGCTCACACGAACATGTACTGGAAGTGGCAGGACGGGCCCGGCCGTATCGCCGAGGTGGTCGACGCGGCCGGCGTGAAGTTCGACGCGGTGCTAGCTCGCTGACGACTCCCTAACGGAGTGCTTAATGATCGCCCGGGGGGTCGGCAAACGCTCCAATGGGCGGTCGGGATAGCAACTATCGGGGGTAGTACTCGGCGCGACGGCGGTAGAAGTCCTCGATGGCGCCGAACTCTGGCTCGCTCGAGAAATGGGCGAGGGTCGCCTCGACGATCTCGTCGTTGGACTGGTCGAGGTCGAGTGGTTCTCCCTGTGGCTGGCGCACATGCCACGGAGTGTCGATGAACACTTCGACGCCGTTGAACTCCGGATCGCGGAAGTAGACCGACCAGGCGTTGCCGTGGCACAGGGGCACGATCTCAGTCACTCGGTCGTTGGCCTCGAGGTTCTTCTTCAACGCACGCAGATCGTCGAGCGTGCCGGCCGAACGGAACGCAACATGGTTCACGCTGTTCGACGAGTCGGGCTCGCCGCGGCCGGTGATGAACGCGATCTGATGATGGTCGCTTGCGCTCTGTGAGAGGAAGACGATCTCGTTGCGACCGAGTGGACCGCGATCAGTCACTTCGAAGCCGAGCGTGGTCGTGTAGAACTCGATCATGTCCTCGACGTTGTTCGCGTACAGGACTGCGTGAGCGACCTCGAGCCGTAGACCGGTTGCCATGTGGAAATCGTAGCCACGCCGCAGACGGACGTCAGCTGGCGCACCCGATGCACGTGCGCACACCCGGCAGCGCCATGAGCCGCTCGATCGCGATGGGACCGCCGCACACCTCACACGTCTCGGCGGTGCCGTCGTCCAACCGTTGGCTCGTCGCGTCGAGCGCGGCGAGATCGTGTTCGGCCTGGCTCAGCAGCGCCGTCACCTGGGCCCGCTCATAAGCGATGGTTGTGCCTTCGGGATCGTGCTCGTCGTCGTTCGACGTCAGTTCGACGGCTTCGACGATGCCGCCGAGATTCGTTTGAAGGTTGGCAATCTGCTCCACGACCCGGTCGCGCTCCAGCGTGATTGCCGCGCGAAGTCTGGTTGTCTCGGGCTCGTTCATCGCCGGTCACTCATCACGACAGGCTGTCACATCTGAACGGGCGGCATGTCGCCTGCAGATGTGATCCGATCCGCACGCGGCAGCGAATGGTGATCGCAGGTCGTTCTACCGCGACGAGGAGACGAGGTGTTCGCGGGTGAGAACGCAAGGCTCTCACGTCTCGCACGGCAGACTGGGGGAATGCTGGGCGAAATTGGTGTGTGGCGTCATGTGGTTGCAGCGAGTGCCATTGGAGGCACTGCGCTGCTGGCAGCGACCGGCGTGATCGGCGGCGGAAACATCGACGAACGATTCGAATCGAAGGTCGTCACCGTCGCGCCTGCGGGTACCAACGGTGTGCGCATCCGCGAGGTGGTGGACCAGGACTTCGGCACACACGACCGCCATGGCTACGAGCGGATCATTCCGACCGACTTCGGGAACCCGGTCGACATCGAGGCATCGTCGCCCGACGCCAATGCCGACATCGACGTCACGCCCGTCGAGACCGGTGATCGAATTCGTCTCGGTGATCGCAACACCACGATCACCGGCCAGCACCGCTACATCCTCTCCTACACGTTGCCGGATGCGTTGATCTCGACTGGTCGGCTGGGCCTCGACATCATCGGTGATCCGCGTCAGCCCGAGGAACTCCAGACCGCTCGGTTCGAGGTCGTCCTCACCGGATTCGAGCTTGCGAATCCCGTGTGCAACAAGGGCAAGTCCGGCGCCGTCGGTGGGTGCACGTTGGCGCGCGACGGCGATGTCTATCGCGCCGTCATCAGCCCATTGGAGCCCGGCGAGGGAATCACCCTCGGCGGCGACGTCGTGGGACAGCTTCCGGTCGTCGAGCCGGCAGACCCGCAGCTCCCAGCACGACGGCGACAGGAGAACCGGTTGCCGTTCGTGCTGGCAACAATCCCGCTCGGGCTGCTCACGGTCGGCGCCGTCTACTACTCGGCGCGCCGTCGGGGCCGCAACGAGGTGTTCGCGGGCGGCGCGGCCGACGCCGCATACGGGTCACTGCCCTCGCCCATTCGAGGCGCGCGCCCTCAGGCAGAGGTGCGGATGGTTCCCGACAGTCAGATGGCTGAACTGGCGACGATCGAGTTCGTCCCGCCGAAGGGCCTCGAGCCGTGGCAGGGCGCGGTGTTGCTGACCGAGAAGTTCGATCGCACCACGGTGGCCGCATGGCTTTCGGGGCTCGTGGCCAAGGACGCGATCACGCTGAGCAAGGACGACGACGACCTCGTCATCCACCGCGGGCCAAAGTACGACGCACTCGACGGCGAGACCAAGGCGCTGGTCGATCAGATGCTGGACTACGAGGACGAGCTGAAACTGGGGACGTACAACAAGAACTTCGGCGAGGCGTGGAACAAGGTGTGGTTGCTCGAGCGCGAGGGCATCGCCGAGTCGGGATGGTGGAAGCGCCTCCCGCCAGGCAGCGAAACGCAGGGCGGTGCAGCCGCCGGATATGTCGTCTTTATCATCGTTGCGTTCTTCGTCTTCGGCGCCGGGTCTGTGCTCAGTGCCCTGCTCGGCATCTTCAACAACAAGATCGCCGCGCTCATCTTTGCGATCCTGATCCCGTTCGTTTTTGCTCACTTCCTGTACGCGGCTCTTCTTCCGGCACGAAGCGCGACGGGGTCAGCGCTCACGTTGCGCGCCGAGTCGTTCCGTCGTTTCCTTGAAGCGAGCGAAGGCAAGCACGTCGATTGGGCGTGGAAGCAGGGTCTGCTTCGCGAATACAGCGCATGGGCAGTTGCGCTTGGCGCGGCCGACGCGTGGGGTCGCGCCCTTGCCACCAGCAACGTGCCGGCTCCCGAGATGAACATGGCCAGTCCGATCTGGCTGTACAGCATGGGCCCGTCGTTCGACAGCACGCGTAGCGCGCCGTCGACGTCGAGCTCGTCCGGTGGGAGTTCCTTTTCCGGCGGCAGCGTCGGTGGCGGCGGTGGGGGCGGCAGCTCCGGTTCGTGGTAGTTCAGCTGGGGAATGCGCTGCGCGCGGCAACCGCAGCGCCGCGGGCGCCGGCCATGTCGAGATCGGGAACGAGCGAGAACTCTGCGACGCCGATCTGTTCGGCGCGCAGATGAGTGTTGGTGCGCACCACCGAGAGGTACCAGTCACGAAACTCAGGGGCAGCCTCGACCACCCCTCCACCGACGAAGTATGCGTTGGGATCGGTGAAGTTGGCCGCGATCGTGAACAGCCGTCCGATGGCCATCGCCTGTTGCTCGAACACCTTGCGCGCCATCTCGTCGCCACGCTCACCGAAGGCTCGCAACCCCTTCGCCGCCTCATCGATCGGCATGCCCACCAACTCGTGGTGGGGGTATCGAGTCAGCCAGTACGGCAGGAGGTTGTGGCGGATGCCGGTGAGCGAAGCGACGCTCTCGACGTCGCCGACGAACCCGCAGTTGCAGCGCGGCATCGGCTGGCCCTCGCCAAGCAGGCCGTGCATCGGGATGTGAACATGGCCCAACTCGCCCGCCATGCCGGCAGCGCCGCGTACGACGGCGCCGGACTCGATCACCCCGCCGCCGAGCCCGGTGCCGACAATTGCCGACACCGACGAACGCCGCAACGCCGTCTCGCCGTAGTACGCGTAGTGCGCATAGAGCGCTGCGGCGTTGCCGTCGTTGCTGTAGACAACAGGGATGCTCAGCCGAGTCTCCAGTGCAGCGCGCACATCGAATCCCCACCACTCGGGGAGTGCGAAGTTGGTGGCCCCCTTCGAGGAGATCACGCCCTCGGCGGAGGCAGGCCCAGGAGTGTCCAGCCCGACGGCGCGCACGTCGGAGCGATCGACGCCGGTGATCTGCAGGGCCGTCTCGAACGCGGTGGCCAGCGCATCGAGAGCGAACACGGTCCCCTCGGTCACTCTGCTGGGAACCTCCACCATGCGATCGATCAGGAACTTTCCTGACTCGTCGAGCACGGTCACGTTGTTCTTCGTTCCACCGTTGTCGATGCCGATGATCACGGACCCCGAGTCGCGCATAGTCCTCCGTTCAGCGGAGATGATAGGCACGACCGATTCTGCTGTGCTCGACGATGACATGGAAGAGGAGTACGCGTGACAATGAACCGGTGGCGAGGATGATCAGTCGGCTTCGTGCCCGACAGGAGTGGCAGTTCTTTCGCACGTTGCGCCGCGCCGCTCCCGCATACGCGATCGCCTGGTGGGTCCTCACGGTATTGCGCGGAGCACTGCCGGCGGTCACGTCGGTTGCCTTCGGATGGCTGGTCAGTGCCATCACCCGCGATGTGTCGCTGGTCGGTCCTCTGGTGATGGTGGGAGTTTCCCTGGCACTGCTGCTGATCTCACAACCGCTGCACCAGGTGGTCTCGGCCAACCTCGGCGCCCGGATGGCAGCGCACCTGTATCACCGCCTGATCACCGTCTGCGTCGCCCCGCCCGGCATCGCTCACCTCGAGCGCGCCGAGTTGACGACCGATCTCACGATGGCCCGCGACTTCGACCTCGGCATGATGGGCCCGCCACTCGACATCTCCATGGACTTCATTGCCGGTGGCCTCGTCGACCTCGTGGTCGGTATCAGCGCCGCGATCCTGCTGGCCTACTTTCACTGGTGGGCGTCGCTGGCGCTCGTCGCCGCGTGGTTGGCGACGCATTGGCTGCTCCGCGAGAGCGGGGTGTGGAAGGACCGCAACACCGACGAAGTGCGCCGCGCCCAGCGGCACGCCGAGTATTCGTACCGGCTGGCCGTGGATGCCGCACCCGCGAAGGAGCTGCGATTCTTTGGACTGGCCGGCTGGGTCACAGATCGATTCGTTGCAACGCGACGTCGCCTCTACGACTTGCAGTACGAAGCCACTCGACTGCGCGAGCGGTCTGTGGCGTTGTGCCTGGTGCTGGTGCTGGCCGCCAATGTCCTGGTCTTCTGGTTGCTTGCCAGAGGTGCGAACGATGGAAGCCTCACGACCGCTCGCGTCGTGGTGTTCGTACAAGCCGCGATCGGTGTCTCGTCCATCGCGTTTGGAGGATTGAACTGGGCGATGGATGGGGCCGCTGCACCCGTGGCGGCCCTTGCCCGAGTCGAGGCGTCCGTGGCAACGGGAGCACTTGCCGAGGGGTCGACGTTGCCAACCCCGGGTGCCAAGGAGATTCGCTTTCGCGATGTATCGTTCGACTACGGCGACGGTGGTCGCGCCGTGCTCGATGGCTTCGACCTGACGATCCCTGCAGGCAGCTCGATGGCCATCGTCGGTCAGAACGGGGCGGGCAAGACAACGGTGGCCAAGCTGCTCTGCCGCCTGTACGACACCACCTCCGGTTCGATCGAGATCGATGGACAGCCGTTGACCTCGTTGGAGCTCACTGCGTGGCGGGGGCAGGTGACAGCGGTGTTCCAGGACTTCATCCACTTCGAACTCCCGCTGCGCAACAACGTGGCTCCCAACGGTGCATCCGACGGTTCGATTCGTGCGGCGCTCGCCGCGGCGGGCGGCTCCGACCTGGCCAACGGCAACCTCGACACCATCCTGTCGAAGGGCTACCCGGGCGGCACCGACCTGTCGGGTGGCCAATGGCAACGCGTCGCCCTCGCACGAGCGCTCTGTGCGGTGCAGCAGGGCGCCGGGGTGGTGCTGCTCGACGAACCCACTGCGCAACTCGACGTGCGCGGCGAGGCCGAGATCTTCGAACGAGTGCTCGCAGCAACGCGACAGTGCACGACCATCCTGATCTCACACCGGTTCTCGACGGTGCGGTTGGCAGACCGCATCTGCGTGATGGAAGACGGCAAAGTTGTCGAGCTCGGCAGCCACGACGAGTTGATGGAACGCGGTGGCCGCTATCGCACGATGTTCGACCTGCAGGCGTCTCGGTTCACGGAGTTCGACGAGGATGGCGAGGAGGTGGCCTATGAGTCGCTCACGTAAGCCCGGTGACAAAGATGCCGACCTGCCACCGGCGATGAGATCGCTGTGGCGCACGTTCCGTCTGGGATACCGTGCCGAGAAGAAACTCCTGGCACTCTCACTGGGCCTGGCGCTGTTGATGATGCTGCCCGACGCATTGCTGGCGCTGTGGCTGAAGTTCCTGGTCGATGGTGTGCTGCACGGACAGCAGCGACGAGTTGTCATTGCCGGTTTCGGATTGGCACTCTCGGTCACCGCAACGTGGTATCTGTCGCTGTTGTCGCAGCGCGTGCAGCGGCGGTTCCGCGATCGGATCGCCATCGCCCTGGAATCGCACGTCGCCCACCTGCAGGCCTCGGTGCCGACCATCGAGCACCACGAGCGACCCGAGTATCTCGACCGGTTGGCGATGCTGCGCGATCAGGTCTTCGCGCTCGATCACATGTTCATGTCGCTGTTCTCGACCCTCGGTTGGTTGTTCCGGCTGGCCATCACGGCGATCTTGCTGGGCTCGATCCACCCGGTGCTGGTGCTGTTGATGGTGTTCGCTCTGCCTGCGTTCTGGGTGTCGACCTGGCGACCCGCCGTCGAGCGCAAGGCGGAGGAATCGGTGATCGCCAACACCCGGCTGGCGCGGCACCTCTTCGTGCTCGGCACCACGGCACCTCCTGCAAAGGAAGTGCGCGTCACGAACACCGGAGACTGGCTGATCACCGCAGCCGATGCCGCGTGGAAGCGGTGGTACGGGCCTACGTCGAGGGTCCGCTGGGTGACGGCCGCATGGCACGCCGCTGCGTGGGGCGTCTTCGCCACCGCCTACGTGGCAGCAGTCGTGTACGTGGCAGCGGGGCTCGACCGCAGCGTGGGCGATGTGGTGTTGGTTCTCGCCGCCGGTACGCGCCTCGCTCGTTATGTCGGCGCGACTGCGGGCGAATTGGGCTTCCTGCGCGGGTTCTGGCTCGATTCGTCGCGCCGGTTGGTGTGGCTCGAGGACTACGCCGCGGGGATCGAATCCAACGCCACCGCAAGCGCGCCTGGGAGCCTGACCGACGGCATCACCCTCGACCACGTCTCCTTCAAGTATCCGGGCACCGATCAACTGGTGCTCGACGACATCACGCTCCATCTGCCGGCAGGTGCGGTTGTCGCAATCGTGGGCGAGAACGGTGCCGGCAAGTCGACCCTCGTCAAGTTGCTGGCGCGGATGTACGCGCCGACGTCGGGCCGACTCACTGTCGACGGCGTGGATCTGGCCACCATCGCCACCGACGAATGGCGCGAGCGTCTCGCAGGAGCATTTCAGGACTTCTACCGCTTCGAACTTCATGCCCAGCAGACCGTCGGGGTCGGCGACCTGCCGCGGGTCGAGGACCGAATGGCGACTCAGAGTGCGGTCGATCGCGCCGGTGCACAGGATGTGGTCGAACGGTTGGCCTATGGCCTGGAGACACAGCTCGGGCCGTCGTGGGAAGCGGGCGCGGAGGTCAGCTTCGGTCAGTGGCAGAAGCTGGCGTTGGCCCGCGGCTTCATGCGCGACGCGCCGCTGTTGCTGATCCTCGACGAGCCGACCGCTGCGCTCGACGCGGAAACCGAGCATGCCCTGTTCGAGCGCTTCGCTGAGGCATCGCGCGCGCACGCCAACACGGGGCGGGTGACCGTTCTCGTGTCGCACCGGTTCTCGACGGTGCGCATGGCCGACATCATCGTGGTGATGGATGGCGCGCGGGTCGTCGAAGTCGGCAGCCACGAGGAGTTGATGACACACGACGCCCAGTATGCGGAGCTGTTCCGCATCCAGGCGGCCGCATACGGGTAGGTGTTACGTGATGCATCCTCGGGAGGCGCCGACCTGCCAGAGTCCGGTGAGATCGCCGGCCCCGTAGGTCGTAGGTCCGCCGGACGATGCGACCGCGTTCATCATCTGCAATAAATCAGCAACGTGGCTGAGGCCGACGAAGTGGCCGAGCTCGTGCAGCAGCACCGGCCCAGGCCCCGTGCTCGACCACTGCGGTCTGGTGCCGACATCTCCCATGTCGATGACCACGAAGGCTTGCGATATTGCCCCGTTGATCGGGTTATAGCTGTACCCGGCCTGCCCGACGACCGATCCTGGCACGAGATCTGTCTGCACTTCGTCGCTGAGGGCGATCACCACCTCGCCGTCGGTCGGCGCACTCGACGTTCTCGCACTGGATCGGGGCATGAAGGTCGAGTCGCCGATCGGCACGAGTGGCAGGCCAGTCGCGGCCTCGAGTCGTTCGACCGCTTCGTTGATCAAGGGTCTGAAGCTGGTGTCGTAGCCGCCCATGTTGACGGTGTAGCGAATCGGCGTGCAGGGGTTCCATCGCACGGTCGCGCCGGTGGCTGTGGTCGTCGTCGAGAACGTGGGGTTCGGCGGGGGACCGGACGGACCTGTGAGCGGAATGTGCGGTGGGAATACGGCAAGCACCTCGCTGCCCGTGTACCAACCGGAGATGTCGACGATCAGGTGCGCCCCGTTCTGGGTGAAGAACGCGAATCCTCCGGAGCTGACCGGCGTGATGACATGGTTGGCGATCGTCTGGCCGATGCGCGTCACGTTGAGGCTCGACGCGGTGGGACGATACGTCTGAGCCGGCCACAAGGAGAAGTATCCCGACGCCGTGGTGTCTGTGACCGTCGCGTTGACCACGACGGCGCCGATTCCATTGGCCGGCAGGCCGGCCATGTTGGCGACTGTGACTTGGGCGGTGCGGTTCTTCCCCGGCTTCAGGCCAAGTGGCGGCTCGCGGCTGTCGAGCAAACGCTTCGGCGACACTGCAACGAACAGGCCGGCGTCGCTGGGCAACGCAGTGTTGCCGGTGAACCAGCCCACGAGGTCCACCACGAGGTGCCCGCCGTTCTGCGCGAACACGGTGATGCCACCGCCCCCGAGCGGCGAGATCACCTGGTTGGCGATCGTCGTGCCGAAGCCGACGACGTTGAGGTTGCTTGCTGTCGGTCGCGTGGTTCCTGCGGGGAACACCGTCCAAAAGCCACTCGCCAAGCTGTCGGTGACGGTCACCTTCAAGGCGGCGGCGCTGGCGTCGGCCGGCAACCCCGCAATTCCGGCAACGTTGAGATCGATTTGCTGGCCGGTCGTCAGCGCACCGAAGTGGGCCGACGTCGGCTCGCGGGTGTCGAGCAGTCTGAACGGGGTGACCGGAACGAAACGTCCGGACGTAGCAATCGCCGTCGGCCTGTAGTACCCCTCCACATCAGCCACCAGGTCTGTGGCCATGACGGAGAAGATGTCGACGGTGCCGCTGGCGCTGATGGGAACCGTGACCAGATTGGCGATCGGCTGACCGGGGAGGTCGACGTTGATCGACGATGCCAATGGTCGGCCTGTCCCCGTCGGATAGACGGTC
Source organism: Ilumatobacteraceae bacterium (assembly GCA_040006755.1). Lineage (GTDB taxonomy): Bacteria > Actinomycetota > Acidimicrobiia > Acidimicrobiales > Ilumatobacteraceae > JAENVT01. Next base: position 17,932 of record JBDTWJ010000031.1, read on the forward strand.
ACGAAGCCGGGAGCGGCAGGTGCGTCGATGGTGAGGTTCAACACCACCGCGCTGGAACCGGCCGGCACGCCGGGCAGCGCCAGGGTGAAGGTGGCACCAGCGGTGACGCGTTGCGGGAAGCCTTGACCGACACGGGTGTCGAGGATGCGGTTCGGAGCGACTGGAAAGTAGGCCGATGCCCCCGGGGGTGCGGCGTGCACGGCCGTAGCCGGAGCGACGATGAGGACACTCGCGACGCTGACGCACAGGAGCGCGGCGAGTGTCGAAGCCCGCGCCATACGACGATGAAGCACCCTCATGCACACTCCTTGGCCTTGTTTCCGCCCGCCATTCGACACTAGCGGGATCGAGCCTCTGCCACCCCTGCCAACTTCTGATCGCGAAGGATTCAGCTCCGCATACGCGTGCCGGCGGGGTCGAGCACCGGCTCGGGCTGCAGACGGGCCGGGCACCGCCGCCCGATGATCTCGATCTCGAAACCTGTCGTGCCAGGCTCGGCGAGTTCCGTCGGGATGTAGCCCCACGCCAACGAGACGCTCGAGTAGTGGGCATAGCCGCCGCTGGTGATCCAGCCCACCACCTTGTCGCCGTCGGGCCCGACGTGCCAGACGGGCTCGTCGCCGATCACATCAGCGGGCGAATCGGGATCGGGCTCGACGACGAACATCGTCAGCTTGCGCTTCGGCCCACCATTGGCGATCTCCGCCTCGACCGCAGTGCGGCCGATGAAGTCGTGATCGAACTTGAGGACGCGGTCCATGCCGGCTTCGAGAGGCGTGTAGATCGGGCGGTACTCGCGGTACCACGTGCCAAAGTTCTTCTCGAGGCGCATCGTGATGAGGGCGCGGAAGCCGAACAACCTCATGTCGAACTCACGTCCGGCCTCCCACAACAGATCGAACAGGTAGCGCTGATACTCGGGTTGCATCCAGATCTCGTAGCCGAGGTCACCGGAGTAGGTCATGCGCGACAGCCACACGGACGCCATTCCCAACTCGACCTTGCGAAAGGACATGAATGGGAAGTCGCTGCCTGCCAACGACGTCCTCGTGAGCTTCTGCAGCACATCGCGTGATCGTGGACCGGCAACGGTGAGGCCGACCATCGACAACGCAAGCACCTCGAAGCGAATCGGATCGACGCCAGCCCTCGGCGCGGGGAGGTGGTCGACGAACCAACGCGGGTGGTGCACCTCTGCAGCCTGCGAACCGAACAGGAAGAACTCGTCGGGTCCAATTCGCGAGACGGAGAACTCACCGACGATCCGACCCTGCTGGTTGAGCATCGCGGTGAGGTTGGTGCGGCCGATCTTCGGCAACGTGTTGGTGAACAGACCCTGCAGCCAGTCGGCAGCTCCCTCGCCGCTGACCTTGTACTTGGCGAAGTTCGACGCCTCGGACAAGCCGACGCGCTCGCGAACTGCGCGCGATTCCTCCGCCACCAACGGGAACGCGTTGGAACGATGGAACGTGACGTTCTCGATCGGCTCCTCACCTGACTCCTGGAACCACAGCGGGTGCTCGAGACCGAAACCCGCGCCCCACACTGCGTTGTGTGCCGTGAGCCGGTCGTAGATCGGTGTGGTGTGCAGTGGGCGCCCGGCGGGCAGCTCTTCGTTGGGGAACGTGATGCGGAACCGGCGCGAGTAGTTCTCGCGCACCTTGGCGTTGGTATAAGCCAACGTCGCCCAGTCGCCGTATCGGGCCACGTCCATTCCCCAGATGTCGTCTTGCGGGTCGCCGTTGACCATCCAGTTGGCCAGTGACAGACCGACGCCGCCACCTTGGGACAGACCAGCCATCACGGCGCAGGCAACCCACATGCCGCGCATTCCCTTGATCGGACCCACCAGCGGATTGCCGTCGGGGCTGAAGGTGAACGGTCCGTTGACGAACTTCTGGATGCCCGCGCGACCGACAGCCGGGAAGTGTTCGAACCCGCGTTCGAGCTCAGGAGCGATGCGGTCGAGGTCGTGCGGCAGGAGTTGGAAGACGAAGTCCCATGGTGTCTCGTTGGGGGACCATGGACGGTTGTCCTGCTCGTAGGTCCCCAGCAGGATGCTCTGTCCTTCCTGACGCGCGTAGATCTCGCCGGCGAAGTCGATCATGTGCGGTAGCTCGCGGCCGCGCTCCTGGTTGTAGGCGATCACTTCCGGCATCGGCTCAGTGAGCAGGTAGTGGTGCTCCATGGCCAGGACCGGCAGCTCGAGGCCAACCATGCGACCGACCTCGCGCGCCCACAGTCCGCCGCAGTTGACGACATGTTCAGCGTGGATGGTGTGGTTGCTGTCGGTGATCACATCCCATGTGCCGTCGCGTCGCTGCTCGAGCCCCGTGACCCACGTGTCGGTGTACACCTCGGCGCCTCGATTCCGTGCGCAGATCGCGTAGGCGTGAGTGACGCCGTATGGATCCACGCTTCCTTCGTCGGGGTCGAAGAGCGCCCCGACGAAGTACTTCTCCTCGAGCAGTGGATTGAGTTCTTTCGCCTCGGCGATGGAGATGATGTCCATGTGCATGCCGAGGTACCGACCGCGAGCTTGCGCCATTCGCAGCCAGTCGAGTCGCTCGGGCGTGTCGGCCAGCATCAGTCCGCCGGGCAGATGGATGCTGCACTGCTGCCCGGATTCCGCCTCGATCTCGCGATAGAGGTTGACCGTGTACTGCTGCAGGCGCGCCACGTTCGGGTCGCCGTTCAGGGTGTGCATCCCGCCGGCGGCGTGCCAGGTCGACCCGGCGGTCAACTGCTTGCGCTCGAGCAGTACCACATCGGTCCAACCGGCTTTGGTGAGGTGGTACAGCACGCTGGCACCGACAACCCCGCCTCCGACTACGACGACCTGTGCTGACGACTTCATCTCATGCTCCTGGATCCGGGTGCTCTAAAAATCTGTGGCAACGCCGCCGTCGGCGACGCGGCGGGCGACGAAGGCTTCCAGCTCCTCGCGGCGCGCGACATCCATGTCCGGTGGCTCGTACGCGGCGAGGAACGCTGCCGCGAGATCGTGGGCCTTGCCAGCGGCCTCCGGCCTGCCGGCCTCGTCCCAACTCTCGTAGTTGCGCCAGTCGCTGATCATCGGCTTGTAGAACGCGGTGCGATATCGCTCCTGTGTGTGGCCGACGCCGAAGAAGTGCCCACCAGGCCCGACCTCTTCGATGGCGTCTATGGCCAGCGTGTCGTCGTCGACCACAATGGGATCCATCATCGACGACACCATGTGCAACAGGTCGGCGTCGAGCACCATCTTGCCGAGGCTGGCGTGCAGTCCACCCTCCATCCAGCCGGCACCGTGCATCATCATGTTGACGCCACCCATCACGCAGCCCCACAACGCGAAGACGCTCTCGTAGGCCGCCTGGGCGTCGACGGCGTTGGCGGCGCACACGTTGCTGCTGCGGTACGGGAGGTTGTAGCGGCGGGCCAACTGGCCGCCGACCATCGCAGTACGGGCGTACTCGGGTGTCCCGAAAGCCGGCGCACCCGATTGCATGTCGACGTTGGAGGTGAAGCCCCCGTAGACCACCGGCGCGCCCGCTCGCACGATCTGGCAGAGAGCGATACCGGCGAGTGCCTCGGCATTCTGTTGTGCCAATGCGCCCGCGAGTGTGATGGGCGCCATCGCGCCTGCGAGGGTGAACGGCGTCATCACCACCGGCTGGTTCCGTGACGCCATCTCGATGATGCCGTGCAGCATCGGTGTGTCGAGCCGCAGCGGTGAGTTGGAGTTGATCACCGTGAAGATCGACGGTTCGCGATCGAGCGTGGCGTCGTCCACGCCGCGTGCAATACGCGTCATCTCGATGCAGTCGCGGTTCTTTTGACGCCCGAGGCTGTAGCAGTGGATGTGTTTGTCAGTGATGGTCAACACGTCGAACGCGGCATGGATGTGTCGTACCGAGGCATGGATGTCGACCGGCTCGACCGGGTAACCCCCCACGAAGTGGATTGAGTTGAGCATGTGCGCCAGCTTGAGCAGGTCGTCGAATCCGGCTCGATCGCCGGTGCGGCGTATACCGTCGAGGCCGACGATGTGCGGCGCGCTGCCCACAGTTCCGTTTGCCATCCAGGTGCCACCGATGCGAAGGTTCTTCTCCGGATTCCAACTGTGCAGCGTGAACTCGGACGGAGCCGTGGCTATTCGTTCGAGGATCATCTCCTTCGGAAAGCGGACGTGTTGCCCGGCCTCGTCGACCTCGGCACCGGCGTCGGCCAGGAGGCTGCGAGCCTCGCCGTCCCAGATGTCCATGCCGATCCGTTCGAGGATCGTCAGCGAGGCGTCGTGGATCGATTCGAGCTCGTCGGCAGAGACGACCTCGGTGTGGTTCAGCCGCATGCGACCCTGCACCCACGGACGCTGCAGCGGCAGGGTGCTGCGCGGGCTGGTGTCGCGCCCCTTCCTGCGTCTCCCCGGGTCATTGCTCACTGGGCGAGATTAGTCAGACAAGTCATTCCTAGTACGATTGTTCCGGTTATGGGATCAACACCGCAGGGTCTTCGCCCATGAGCGAGATCGTCGCGATAGAGATCACCCATCACCAACTCTCGCTCGATCCGCCGTTTCCGGCGTCTTGGGATCCGCAGCCGCGCACGAAGTTTCCCGTCAGCATCGTGCGGGTACGCGACAGCAATGGGCGCGAAGGCGTGGGTTCGGGCGACGTGATGTACGGCTTCGCTGACTACGCCCGGTACTTCATCGGGCAACCGGCCGGCGACCTCGATCGCCACGCCGCCGTGCTGGCCAACGTCGAGTTCCATGCGGGTCGGCCGTGGCCGCTCGACCTCGCGCTGTGGGACCTCGCGGGCAAGTCCGCAGACCAACCGGTGTGGCGGATGCTCGGTGGTTCGTCGCCCAGGCTGCGCGTCTATGCGTCGAGCGGCGTTCGCCGTCCCGTCGAGGAGATGGTCGAGATGTCACGGCGGGCGATCGATGCCGGGTTCGGGGCGTTGAAGGTTCGATTCGGCTGTCCATCGGTCACGGACGACATCGCCGTGGTCGCCGCGATCCGCGATGCGGTCGGCGATGCGCTGACGTTGATGGTCGACTGCAATCAGGCGTGGCGCATGCCGTGGGACACCGCGCGGCCGTGGGACATCGCGATGGCCACCCATGTCGCCGGCCAACTCGAAGCACTCGGCGTCTACTGGGTCGAGGAGCCATTGGACCGAGGTGACTATGACGGCTATGCCGAACTGCGCCGCAGCGTGCGCGTGAAGATCGCCGGCGGCGAGATGACCCGCGAGCCGTACGAGTTCCGCGAGTTGCTCGAGCGGGATTGCCTCGATGTGTTCCAACCCGACTGTGTGTGCTCACAGGGCATCTCCGGTCTCGCGCCGCTGGCGCGCAAGGTAGTGGCGCAGGGCAAGTTGTTCACACCGCACACGTGGGGAAACGGCATCGGCGTTCTCGCCAACATGCACCTCGCAGCGGGGACGGTCGGCGTCGACGGCTCACAGTGGCTCGAGTTCCCGTACGACCCGCCGGAATGGTCACTCGATCGTCGCGACTATCCGCTGATGTTGCCGATCGAGGCCGAAGCCGGCTGGGTCACGCTCAGCGATCGCCCTGGCCTCGGCATCGAGCTGAACGAACCGCTGCTGGCCCGCACCGCCAGCGCCTCCGCCACGTTCGATTGAATCAGGCGAGTGACTTGCGTTGCCAGGTCGCAGTTGACTCGATCGAGTTGAACGTGAACACGTGCAACGCGGTGATGCCGAGTTCGTCGGCGCGGCGCGAGAGCGGCGTGATCAGCTTGTTGGGGTCGTAGCTGGCCGGCGAGAACATGCGCAGGATGGCCCCGGAGTTCTTGCGGAGGTATCGCAACGACGAGCCGATACCGAGCCGAGTTCCGAGGCTCAGCAATCTCGTTCGGTCCACGGCGCCGGGCACACCGAGATGGACCGGCAGGATCAGCCCCCGAGCCCGTTGATGAACGAGCCACCGTTCGATGGTCTTCACGTTGAAGCACATCTGTGTGCTGACGAAGCCCTCGAATCCGAGTTCGCCGACCAGCGCCTGTTTGGCGAGCAATGCTTCGTCGAGCGCGACGTCGGGGATGACCGTGTGGTGGTCGGGGTATGCGGGATATCCGACGGTTCGCACGGTCTGGCACAAGGGCAGCAGATCGCGCATCAGCGACTGCCCGTCGGAATAGGGACCGAGCGGATCGGGATCGCCACCGACCACGAAGATTTCACTGATCGCGTGCTCGTTGATTCGCGCTGCGATCTTCTCGACATGCTCTCGCCCTTCCACGAGTCGTGCGGCGATGTGGGGGACTGCATGGTGCCCCGCGCCGTTCAGTTCGGCGCTGAGCTCGAGGGTTGGCTCGATGCCCTTGGTCGGCGAGCATGTGACCGACACCGAGCAACCTGCAGGAAGGTGCGGTATCTGGTCGCGCAACGACTTCAGCGGGATGACCTCGTACCGAGCGTTCTCGATCAGGCGGCGGCGGGCATCAGGCGAACTCATCGGGTAACTCCTGCTTGCGTTGAGCGACGAAGTCGTTCAACTCCTCGGCGATGGCGTCGTCCATCGGTGGCATCTCGTAGTCGGCCAGGCGCTTCTTCCACACCGCGTTGGCCCGTGTGGGTGCGTCTGTCGCGCCGTCCTCGGTCCACTGCTCGAAGCTGGAGTTGTCGGCGACGTTGCTGCGATAGAAGGCCGTCTCGAAGTTGGCGAACGTGTGGGCCGTACCGAGGAAGTGTTGGCCCGGCCCGTTGTCGCGAATCGCGTCGATTGCCTGGCCGTTCTCCGACATATCGAGCCCTTTGACGAACGTGGCCATCATCCCGCACTGGTCTTCGTCCATGATGAACTTCTCGTAGCCGATCGATAGCCCACCCTCTTGCCACCCGGCGGCGTGGAGCACAAAATTGGTTCCGGCGAGCACGGTGGGCAGCAGTGTCGCCGCGCTCTCGTACGCAGCCTGTGCGTCGGGGATCTTCGAGGCGCTGAGCGATCCACCGGACCGGAACGGGACACCGAGCCGGCGGGCCAGAGCAGCGATCGTGTACAGCACGATGGCCGGCTCGGGTGTGCCGAACGTAGGCGCGCCGGTCTGCATCGACATCGACGACGCGAATGAGCCGAAGATCACCGGCGCTCCGGGACGGATCAATTGCGTGAAGGTCATTCCCGCCAACGACTCGGCCAAGGTCTGCGCGGCGACACCTGCCGACGTCACCGGTGCCATGGCGCCGGCGAGGATGAACGGCGTGATGATGCAGGCCTGGTTGTTGAGGGCGTAAACCTCGGCTGAGCCGAGCATCGTCCCGTCCCACACCAAGGGCGATGAGGCATTGATCAGGCTCGTCAGCACGGTGCGATCCTCGAGGTCGCCTCCGAAGCCGATCCTGGCCATGTCGACCGAATCCTGCGCCCGGCTGGCCGCAGTGACGGATCCCATGAACGGCTTGTCGCTCAAGCGGAGGTGGGACAGCAGCATGTCGAGATGGCGCTTGCTGACCGGAACGTCGACCGGCTCGCACACCGTGCCGCCGCTGTGATGGAGATACAGCGACTGATATGTGAGCTTCACGAAGTTCTGGAAGTCTTCGAGCGTCGCGTAGCGGCGGCCCTTGTCGATATCGAAGGCGAACGGCGAGCCGTAGTTGGGAGCGAACACGGTGGCGTTGCCGCCGATGCGCACGTTCCTCAGCGGATTGCGTGCGTGTTGGATGTATTCGGCTGGCGCGCTGGCCTGCACGATCTGGCGGCACATACCACGTGGAAACTTGACCCTCGTGCCATCGACGGATGCGCCCGCATCGGCGAAGACCTGCAGTGCCGACGGGTAGTCGCGGATCTCGACGCCGACCTCTTGAAGGATCGTGTCGGCGTTGTGCTCGATGATCTCGAGACCCTCGTCGCTGACGATCTCGAACGGCTTCATCGTCCGGGTCAGATAGGTCTCGGCCTCGACCACATGCGAAGCGCGTAGAGCCTGACGTCCAGCCCGTCCTCCGCTGCGCCGGCCTGTACCGGCGTCGCTTCCGTGCTCGGTGCCAGATTGCGTGGAACTCATGATCTGTTCTCCTGTCTCCGGCGTCGACGGCCGCCACTGGCGTCGACTGAGGTTCGTGCGGGCAATGTCACGACAGCGCCGAGATGGGGTGACGGAGCAGTGGCATGAGGGAACGCCATCGCTGCGACGAACAACTCCTGGAACTGCGGCTCAGTGGCTGTCTCGATCTTCACGACCGCTCGCGCTGCTGCTTCGAGCTCGGTTCGTGCCCGCATCGACAACAGCGCCCGCACCGCGCCGGCGCCGGCAGCGTTGCCGACAGATCGAACGGCGTCGACGGGTGCATCCGGCACGAGTCCGAGGACGAGGGCGTAGAGCGGATCGATGTGCGCGCCGAACGCGCCGGCCAGGCGCATGTCGCCGAGCGCATCGACACCTGCGTAGCCCATCAACAGATCGATGCCCGCGCGCAGCGCGGCCTTCGCCAGTTGGATTGCCCGGACGTCGTTCTGCGTGATCGACAACTCGACGCTGTCGGTCTGATGCAGCACGTATCGGAATGTTCGATCGTCAGCCACGATGTGTGGACAGTCATCGGCCTTCTCGCCGCGCACGACGCCCTCGGAATCGATGACACCCGAGAGGTACATCTCGCCGATTACCTCGATGATCCCGGATCCGCACACGCCGCTGATCGACAGGTGCTCTGTTGCAGCCGCGAAACCCGGGTCGTCACTCCACAGGTCGCAGCCGATGACCCTGAATCGAGGAGCGAGTGTCGTGCGATCGATACGCACGCGTTCAATGGCTCCGGCTGTCGCTCGTTGACCGCAGGAGATCTGCGCGCCCTCGAATGCCGGGCCGGTCGGGCTCGATGCGGCGAACTGTCGCTCAGCACATCCGAGGACGATCTCTGCGTTGGTTCCGATGTCGACGAGCAGTTGCCATTCCTCGCCGCGATGCGGACCCTCGGCGAGCATCGCGGCCGTGGTGTCGGCGCCGACGTGACCTGCGATGCATGGACCGACGAAGGCGCGTGCAGTCGGGAAGTCGAGACCGAGATCGAGCGCTGTGGTGCGAATGGCCTCGGCGGTGGCCAGCGTGAACGGCGCCTGCCCGAGCGGGGTCGGGTCGATGCCCAGCACGATGTGGTGCATGATCGGATTGCCGACGATCACGATGTCGAGCAACTCGTCGGCAGGCGAGTCGGCTTGCCGCAGCAAGTCCGTGATCAAGTCGCGGAGTGCGGCGCGTATGCACGCCGTCAGTTCCTTGTCGCCGCCGGGGTTCATCATCACGTACGACACGCGGCTCATGAGGTCTTCACCGAATCGAATCTGCGGGTTCATGATTCCCGCGGTCGCCAGCACCTCGCCCGTCGAGAGATCGCAGAGGTGACCCGCCACAGTCGTGGACCCGACGTCGATAGCGACTCCCAACGCCGTGTCGACGAATCCCGGCCAGACAGCAACTGCCGTGCCGTCGCGGTCGACCGCAATCGTGACAGAGCCCTGGTCGTTCGCTGCAGCCCTGTGGGCGGCGCGCAACACCACCGTGCTCCAGATCCGTACCTCGACACCGTGCGTCTTCGCGACCGCCTCGCCGATCAGTTCGGTCACGGATTCGGAATTGCCGAGCACCGCCTTCGGCACATCGACGTTGAACAGTGAGAACTGCGGATCGATCACCAGGCCGGTGAGATCGACCGACTTCCGCACGACCTGCTTGTGCACCTGGCTCTCCGACGGCACGGCGACGACGGCGTCGG
>JBDTWJ010000032.1:0-27571 GCA_040006755.1 Ilumatobacteraceae bacterium
ACGTCGACGTGGTCATCACCGAGGTCGGCGGCACGGTCGGCGACATCGAGATCCTTCCTTTCCTCGAGGCAATTCGCCAGTTCCGGAAGGAAGCGGGCCGCGACAACGTGTGCTACATCCACGTGACCCTTGTGCCGTTCATCGGTCCGTCGGGGGAGCAGAAGACGAAGCCGACGCAGCACTCGGTCACCGAATTGCGCAGCCGCGGTATCCAACCCGACGTGATCGTCTGCCGCAGCGAAGAGCCACTGAGCGACAACCTGAAGCGCAAGATCTCGAACCTCTGCGATGTCGACGAGCGCGCCGTGGTCAACGCGGCCGACGTCAGGAACATCTACGAACTGCCGCTGATCCTGCACGACGAGGGTCTCGACGATGTGGTCTGCGATGTGCTGCGCATCGACGCGCCGTTCGATCTGGCGCCGTGGCAAGAGGTCGTCTCGATGGTCGAGCAGGCGACCAAGCCGGTGAAGATCGGCCTGATCGGCAAGTACATCAGCTTGCCCGACGCCTATCTGTCTGTGGTCGAGAGCCTCAAGCATGCAGGCTTCCACCACGGAGCGAAGGTCGAGGTCGACTGGATCCAGGCAGAAGATGTAGAGGGTCTGTTGGCGGCAGGCCGCCTCGGCGAACTCGATGGGATGTTGATTCCCGGCGGCTTCGGCGAGCGAGGATTCGAAGGCAAGATCGCCGCTGCTGGCTTCGCCCGCGAGAACGACATCCCCTGCCTGGGGATCTGCCTTGGTCTGCAGGCCATGACGATCGACTTCGCCCGCAACGTGATGAACCTCACGGGTGCCAACTCGACGGAGATGGATCCCGAGACGCCGCATCCGGTGATCGCCCTGATGCACGATCAGCGAGACGTCGTCGACAAGGGCGGCACGCAGCGCCTCGGTGCCTACTACGCAATTCTCGAACCCAACACGCGCGTCTATCGCGCATACGGTGAGCCAGTTGTCAGTGAACGACACCGCCATCGCTGGGAACTCAATGCGCAGTTGAAGCCGAAGCTCGAAGCGGCCGGCTTGCGGTGCAGCGGACTCTCGCCCGATCGCCGCCTGGTCGAGTTCATCGAGCTCGAGGATCATCCGTTCTGGGTTGGCACACAGGCCCATCCGGAGTTCAAGAGTCGCCCCGACCGCCCTCATCCGCTGTTTCGCGAGCTTGTCTATGCCGCGCTGGCGCGCCGCGAGTCGCGTGCTCCGCACCTGTTCGTCGTCGACGACGCCAACTCGTCCGTGGCGTGAACGAGTTGCCATCGTTTCGTCATCTCGGCGATCGGCTCGTGCACCAGGGTTACATCTGGAGCGTCGCGGTCGCCACGTTCGAGGCGCCCGACGGCGAGCAGTTCGAACGCGACGTCATTCGCTCGCCCGGTGCTGTCGGCATCGTGCCGCTGCTGTTCGAAGATGGCGTACCGACGGTCGTGTTCGTCCGTCAATACCGCGGACCCCTCGATCGTTTCGTCTTGGAGGTTCCCGCGGGAATGCGTGACGTCGCCGACGAACCCCTCGAAGTCACAGCACAACGCGAGCTGGCCGAGGAGGCAGGGCTGTCCGCGGGTCGCCTCGACCACCTCACGCACTTCTATTCGTCGGCCGGAATGACCGACTCGATACTGCACCTGTTTCTCGCTACCGACCTCACGCCTGTCGACCAAGACTTGCATGGGCCGGAGGAGACCCACATCGAAGTTCTCCGGATGCCACTCGTGGAGGCTGTGGAGATGGTGGCGCGTGGCGAGATCAACGATGCGAAGACCGTGATCGGGCTGCTTCTCGTCGACAGGCGCCTCCGCGAAGGCAGCCTCGTCGCCGCACCGTGATCGCGTCGCCTGAACTCCCACTCGAAGTCGAGGAGTTCCTCTCGTGGATGGTCACCGAACGCGGCCGATCGGCGAACACGCTCGCCGCGTATCGTCGCGACATCCGGGGGTACTGGGCTTGGCTGGCGAAGCACGGTCTGACGCTGCTGAGTGTGGATCGCGCTGCGTTGGACACCTTCGTCAGCGAGCGCAGGGCAGCGGGTGGCGCCGCAGCATCAGTGGCCCGGCAGGTTGCCGCAATCAGGATGTTGCATCGCTTCTTGGCTGAGGAAGGCGTGCGGCGCGACGACCCAACTGCGGACATCGAAGGAATCCGCGTGCCGGCCGGGATCCCGCATCCGCTGTCCGAGGACGAGGTCTCGATGCTGCTGGCGGCCCCAGCAGTCAACGAGCCCGTCGGTCTTCGCGATCGTGCCCTGCTCGAGTTCCTCTACGCCACGGGCGCGCGGATCTCGGAGGCCTGCGGTCTCTCGCTTGGCGATTTCGACCACTCGGAACAACTGGTGAGGCTGTTCGGCAAGGGTTCCAAGGAGCGGATAGTCCCATACGGGCGTCACGCCGCTGCCGCCCTGGCGGAATGGCTCGGACCATCTGGACGTCCGCACATGGAACCGCAGCGCTGGGCACGTCGTGGGGATTCCGAGGCAGTCTTCCTGAACCTGCGCGGTGCCCGATTGACGCGGCAGGCGGCGTGGGCAATGGTGAAGAAGTACGGAGACCGGGTCGGCCTCGGTCACAAGCTGTCGCCACACGTCTTACGGCACTCCTGCGCCACCCACCTGCTCGATCACGGCGCGGATCTGCGGATCGTGCAGGAATTGCTCGGCCACGCGTCGATCTCGACGACGCAGGTGTACACCAGGGTCAGCCAGGAGCGCCTGTTCGATGTCTATCGCTCGGCACATCCACGGGCACTCGGCCGATGAGTGCATCGCACCTTGGTCATCTCGCACGACGATTCATCTCGTCGTGGTCGCGTCGCGAACCGGATGTCGCCGACACCGCGTGGGTCGATTCACAACTGCTCGAAGGCGAGTCACGGCTCTGGCACAGGATGAGTGCCGCAGATCGTCGGCATTCGATCGCGGTTGCCCGTCGCTTCGACGCGAACGGCGCGTGGTCTCGCGACGAGATCGCGGGCGCGTTGCTGCACGACATCGGCAAGCTCGAATCGGGCCTCGGAACCATCAGCAGGACCGTCGCAACGATCGTAGGTCCGCGCACGGAGCGCTTTCGCCGCTACCACGCCCACGAGAGCCTGGGCGCCGACATGTTGGCAGCAGCAGGTTCGTCGGAGGTCACCGTCGAACTCGTCCGCGGGACAGGCCGGGCGGTGGCGGCCCTGCTCGAGGCCGACAACCTCTAGAAACTCAGCCTGACCTGACTACGGCAGCAGGGTGAGATGATGGTCAGTTGTTTGTGTAAGCGATGCCGCGGCCCGTCGCGCTATCGCTCACTCAAACTGTCGAAGGCCTTCCTGAGCGCTCCGATCTGCCTGGTTGATGATCTTGATGGCGTTGCGGCTTGTTCGTCGCGTTTCAGTTCGCTCGGCGGGTTCGATCTGGGTCGGCCCAGTAACGATGACCTAGCGAGGTAGGAAGCCGATGGCGTTGTACGCCCGGTCGAGCGTTGCGACTGCAACATTGCTGGCCTTGTCGGAACCCTTGCGGAGCAATGTCGCGAGTTCGCCACGGTCGGTCAGCAGTTCGTTGTAGCGAGCTTGAATGGGTCGAAGAAGCTCGACGACGGCGTCGCCGGCGTCGGACTTCAATGGGCCGTATTGCGTGTACTTGCCTTCCAAATCCTGCGGAGTCGAACCGATTGCAACGGCAAGGATCTCGAGCAGGTTCGAGACGCCGGGCTTGGTCGTCCGATCGAACCGCACCTCACTTTCGCTGTCGGTCACGGCCCGCTTGAACTTGCGTGCGATGTCACTCGGATCGTCCGTCATCATGATGCATCCGGCGTCGCTGTCGGTCGACTTGCTCATCTTCGACGTCGGATCCTGCAGATCCATCACGCGTGCGCCGGCTTTCGGGGTGACCGCCTTCGGGATCACGAACGTCTCGCCGAAGCGGTGGTTGAAACGCAATGCTATGTCGCGCGTTATCTCGATGTGCTGGCGCTGGTCTTCACCGACTGGAATCTCCTCGGCGTCGTACAGGAGGATGTCGGCAGCCTGCAGTGCTGGATAGGTGAACAGCCCGGCCGAGATGAAGTCGCCTTCGCGCTTGGCCGACTTGTCCTTGAACTGGGTCATGCGGCTCAGCTCGCCGAACGAGACCGTGCACTCCATCACCCACGCCATCTGGCTGTGCTGCACAACATGGCTCTGCACGAAGATCGTGGCCACGTCGGGATCGAGGCCGATAGCGAACAACATGGCTGCCAGGCGCAATGTCGTCTCCCCGATCACCCCCGGGGTCTCGGTGACGGTCAGGGCATGCAGATCGACGATCCCGTGGAACGACTCCGCATGTTGGCCGGTGACCCAGTTGCGCAGCGCGCCCAGGTAGTTGCCGAGATGGACATCGCCGGTGGGCTGGATACAGGAGAGGACGCGGGTCACGGCGCGCCAGGCTAGTGGCGAGCTAGCCTGATCCCGTATGGCATTTGCGGTGGCGACCCCCGTCTTCGAGGGGCCATTCGACCTGCTGCTTCATCTCATCCTCAGAGAACAGGTCGATATCTACGAGGTCTCGTTGAGCAGAATCGTCGATGCCTATCTGGAAGAGATCGAGCGCCTCCAGGTTGTCGATCTCGACATCGCGACGGAGTTCCTGCTGATCGCTGCGACGCTCGTCGAGCTGAAGGCTCGCCGGCTGCTGCCAGGCCGCGATGACGTCGATCTCGACGATGAGCTGGCGTTGTGGGAGGAGCGCGACCTCCTGTTGGCGCGACTGCTGGAGTGCAAGACGTTCAAAGATGTCGCCGGAGTTTTCAGCCGCCTCGCCGACGATGCAGACCGCACTTTCCCGCGGACCGCCGGCGCCGACGAGCGCTTCGATGCACTGATGCCCGACCTGCTGGAGGGTACAACCAGCAAGCGCATTCACGCCGCGTACCTGCGGGCAGTGACCCCGAAACCCGTGCAGCGCATCGACCTCTTCCACGTCGCTCCGGTACGCGCCAGCGTTGCCGACGCAGTTGCCGAGCTCGTCGACGAGCTCCCTCGCACCGGTCGCATCAGCTTCCGTCGCCTCACAAGTGGGCTGGTCGAACGGTTGGAAGTGATCGTTCGATTCCTCGCAATCCTGGAGCTGTTCAAGCAGGGCGTGATCGAGCTCGATCAGGACGAGCAGTTCGGCGAGATCAACGTGTTGTGGACAGGTGGGCTCGAGCCTGTTGCAGCCGGATCGATTGCCATCGACGACTACGAAGGCTGACATGACAATGAACGAAATCGATATCGAGACCGTGCGAGCCATCGAGGCCATCGTGATGGTCGCCGTGGAGCCCGTCGCCCCCGATCTGCTGGCGCAACTGCTCGAGCAGCCGACCGCAGTCATCGAGCGGCTGTGTTGCGAGTTGTCTGCCGCGTACGACGAGGCCGGGCACGGCTTCCAGATGGTCAAGGTTGCGGGTGGATACCGCTATCAATCGCACGCTGAACTCGCTCCCTACGTGGAGCGGTTCCTGCTCGACGGCCAGCGAGCCCGGATGAGCGGCGCCGCATTGGAGACGCTGGCGATCGTCGCTTACAAGCAGCCGCTGTCGCGAGGCCAGATCGCATCCATCCGTGGTGTCGACCCCGATGGTGTGTTGCGCACGTTGCAGGCCCGCGGCTACGTCACCGAGGTGGCCCGCGACGCCGGTCCCGGCCAGGCCATCATGTACGGCACCACGCCGACCTTTCTCGAGAAGTTGGGGTTGAACTCGCTGTCGGACCTGCCGCCGATTGCGGAGTTCGTGCCAGGCGCCGACGTCGTCGAAGCGCTCGAATACGGCCTTCGTATCGATGCGCCGTCGCCTGATGCCCCAGCTTGAGCCGCCGCTCTGGGAGCAGTGGGCAACGAAGAACGCCGAGCTTCCGCAGGGTGAACGGTTGCAGAAGGTGCTGGCCATCCGGGGGTGGGGGAGTAGGCGCGTCTGCGAGGACCTGATCACCGCGGGACGTGTGACCGTCAACGGGGAAGTAGCCGTGCTCGGTCGCCGTGTCGACACCGATCACGACCACGTCGAGGTCGACGGGGTGCCCATCGGCCTCAAGCCCGGCCTCGTGTACTACCTGCTCAACAAGCCGAGCGGCGTCGTCGCGACCGCCAGCGACACGCATGGTCGGCCGACCGTCGTCGAACTGGTGCCTGACGAGCCCCGCGTGTTCTCGGTCGGCAGGCTCGACATCGACACCGAGGGCCTGTTGTTACTGACGAACGACGGCGATCTGGCCCAGCGACTCACCCATCCCAGCCATGGGGTCGAGAAGGAGTATCTCGCCGAAGTCTCGGGCGGAAACGTCGCGCAAGGCAAGCTTCGCCAGCTCCGAGAGGGCCTCGAGCTCGACGACGGCATGACCGCGCCGGCCAAGGTCTCGCAACCGAGCCCGGGGGTCTTGCGGCTGACGATCCACGAGGGCCGCAATCGGCAGGTTCGTCGAATGTGCGAAGCCATAGGCCATCCCGTGGACCGCTTGGTGCGGGTGCGGATCGGTACGTTGCGCGACACGACGCTCGGCCCAGGGGAGTGGCGCGAGCTCACCACCGGTGAGGTCAAGACCCTGATCGAGAGCGTCGGGACTGCGGCCTCGCAGCTAACCTGACCGCCCGTGAGCAACCTGCGCAGCGCCAACGTCGCTGGTCTCGGCCTGATCGGCGGTTCGATCGCTCTCGCGCTGCGCGAGCGTGGTTGGCACGTCACGGGCGATGATCTCGACCCGGCTCGCGTCGAGCGAGCACGGACCGTGGGGGCGATCGATGCCACGGGTTTCGACCCGGACGCCTACATCACGTTCGTCGCCACGCCCGTGCTGGCCGTGGCCGACCGTGTCAAACGGGCGCTCGCCGATTCGATTGGACTGGTCACCGACGTGGGGAGCGTGAAGAGCGGCATTACCGGCGCGATCGACGACCCCCGCTTCGTCGGCGGTCACCCGATGGCCGGCAGCGAGCTCGAGGGCTTCGACGGCGCGGACGCGTCGATGTTCGAGGGAGCGGTCTGGGTGTTGACGCCGACGTCGACGACAGCCGACAGCACGTTCAGCAAGGTGGCCGCGGTGGTTGCCGAACTGGGTGCCGATGTTGTTGCCTTGCCGGCCGATCGCCACGACCAGGTGGTTGCTGTCATCAGTCATGTGCCCCACCTTGCGGCCGCAACGCTGATGGGTCTGGCCAGCGATCGTGCCGAGGAACACGCTGCACTCCTGCGCCTCGCGGCCGGTGGCTTTCGCGACATGACCCGCATTGCATCGGGCCACCCAGCGATCTGGCTCGACATCTGCGCCGAGAATCGTCCCGCGATCCTTTCGGCGCTCGACGGGCTCATCAGTGGGCTCGAGTCGATGCGCGACGTCGTGGACCGAGACGATCGCGGCGCGCTGTTCGAACGACTGCAGCACGCCCGCGAGGCCCGCACGAACCTGCCCAGCAAGGTCCAGCCCAGCGAACTGGCGGAGGTGCGCATCCCCATTCCCGACCGTCCGGGAGCGGCCGCCGAAGTTTTCACGCTCGCCGCCGAACTGGGCGTCAACATCGCCAGCTTCGAAGTCGTTCACAGCATTGAGGGCAATCGCGGCGTTGCGGTCGTGTTGGTGGACGTGACAACGGCCGAGTTGTACCGCGGCGGATTGATGGCGCGTGGATATCGACCGGCTGTGCAACGGCTGGGATAGTGGCAACGTATCGAATAACACCATTACCGCATCCGATCAATGCAGTCGTGGATGTGCCGGGATCGAAAAGCATCGCCAATCGGGCTCTGATCTGCGCGGCGCTGGCCGACGGCTTGTCGTCCTTCACCAACCTGCCTGACGGCGACGACACCGAGGCCATGCTGCAATGCCTCGGGGTGTTGGGAATCGACATCCGCGTCGACGAGGAGAGTCGAGCGACAACGGTCGCGGGGACAGGAGGCGCGCTGCGCCCCGGCCCATTGCAACTGCAAACCCGCCTCGCCGGCACGACGTCTCGTTTCATCACCGCCCTCGCCGCCCTCGGTGAGGGACCGTATGTGATCGATGGCGATCCACCGTTGCGTACCCGTCCGATGGCTCCGCTACACGACGCCCTCTCCGCGCTGGGAGCGAGAATGCAGGCCCACGAGCGAGGGCACCTGCCGGTCACGGTGCGGGGACCGCTTCGCGGTGTCGATCGCCTGGAGGTTCGAGGGGATATCAGCAGTCAGTTCATCACCGCCCTGATGCTGATCGGTCCCTACGTTCCGGGTGGCCTGCAGGTCGACATCCCGACGCCGCTCGTGTCGCGTCCATATCTGCAGATCACCAAGGCGGTGATGGCCGACTTCGGCCACGACGATGTCTCGATCGGCGACGACACCATCGAAGTCGAAGCCGGTTCCTACACGTCGCGCCACTACGACATCGAACCCGATGCCAGTTCTGCGAGCTATCCGTTGACCGCCGCCGCAATCTGCGGTGGCCGAGTCGAGATCCCGGGACTGACATACCATGCGCTGCAGGGCGACGCTCGGTTCTGTGATGTGCTGGCGACCATGGGTTGTGTGGCGACTCGCGACGGCAGGGCGACCCTCGTCGAGTGCCACGAGCGGTTGACTGGCGTCGACATCGACATGGTCGAGATGTCTGATCTTGTTCCGACCCTCGCAGCAGCTGCCGTATTCGCGACATCGCCGAGTCGTATACGCGGCGTCGGGTTCATTCGTGCGAAGGAGAGTGATCGACTGGGCGACCTGTGTGGCGAGCTCCGCCGCCTTGGTGCCAACGCCATCGAAACCGACGACGGGCTGATCATCGAGCCAACGGCGCTGCATGGGTCGAGGGTGCTGACACATCACGACCACCGGTTGGCAATGGCATTCGGCCTTGTCGGTCTGCGTGTGGCCGATGTGCAGATCGATGATCCCGATGTGGTATCCAAGAGCTGGCCGGGATACTGGCGCATGCTCAGGAGCTTGCGGTGAATGACACGGTGGTGAGCGACAATGCGGTCAGCGACAGAGTGGTGATCGCGGCGTTCGACGTCGACGGTACGTTGACGACACGCGATTGCGTTCGCCCGTTCCTCGAACGGGCGGGGGGCCGCCGCCGACTGGTCACGTCCGTGCTGCGCCAACCAGTCGCGACGATCGTGGCCGCGGTGCGTCGCGATCGCGACCGGATGAAGGAGATCTTCGTCGGCGGATCGCTGCGCGGCAAGTTGGTGACCGACGTGGAACGGACGGGCGAGCAATTCGCCCAGTACGTGCTGGTCAACTGGCTGCGCCCCGACACCCTGCGCAGACTGCGTTGGCATCAGCGATCGGGGCATCGCACGGTGCTGGTCTCGGCTTCGCTGGCCGCGTACCTTCGCCCCCTCGCCCTGCGACTGGGCATCGACGACGTGTTGTGCACCGACTCCACTCGGTCGGGTGATCGATATGGCGACCGGCTCGACGGTGCCAATTGCCGCGGCGGCGAGAAGCGTCGCCGGTTCGATCGATGGCTCGAGGAACGACGATGGGTTCACGCTGAGGTCTGGGCGTACGGAGACAGCGCAGGCGACCGTGA
Organism: Ilumatobacteraceae bacterium; assembly: GCA_040006755.1. GTDB lineage: Bacteria > Actinomycetota > Acidimicrobiia > Acidimicrobiales > Ilumatobacteraceae > JAENVT01. The sequence continues at coordinate 9,510 of JBDTWJ010000032.1, forward strand.
GCTGTTGGACCGCGCGGATCACGCGGTGTGGGTCAATGGTGCGACCATCTCGGAAATCCCCGAGGTCGTTGCTGGATGACAGCAGCGCTCTTTCGACAGGCACGCCCGAAGCAGTGGGTCAAGAACCTCTTGGTCTTCGCCGCCCCTGCATCGGCCGGGGTGCTCGACAGCGGCTCGTCACTGTGGCGTTCAGTCGTCACGTTCATCGCATTCTGCCTGGCCAGCAGCGGCACGTACTTCTGGAACGACTTGCTGGATGCGGACAACGACCGTAACCATCCGACGAAGCAGCACCGTCCGATTGCCAGCGGTGCAATACCGGTCGGAATCGGTCGGATCGTGGGTTCTGTGCTGTTGGTCGCTGGCATCGGCTTGGCGGCCACGACTCGCTGGGAGACGGCGGGCGTGGTCGCCGGGTATGTCGTGCTGACCTCGCTGTACAGCGCCGTGCTGAAGCACATCGCGGTCGTCGATCTGATCGCCGTCGCCGCTGGCTTCGTGCTGCGGGCAATCGCCGGTGCGGTCGCCACCGACGTGCACATGAGCAAGTGGTTCTCGTTGACCACCTCGTTCGCCTCGCTGTTCGTCGTCGCCGGGAAGCGGTATGCCGAGCTGCGCGATCTCGGCGAAGACTCGCGGACGAGAGCGACTCTCGATGACTACTCACTTGGCTTCCTGCGGATCGTGCTCTCGGTGAGCTGCGGCGCAGCGATGGTGACGTATTGCATCTGGGCGTTCGACACCCGCGAGCTATCGGGCTCGACGTGGCCGTTCTACGAGCTGTCGATCATTCCCATGGGAACGGCCCTGCTGCGCTACACGTTGATCCTCGAGCAGGGACACGGCGCCGCGCCGGAGGAGATCTTTGCCCACGACCGCGTCCTGCAGGTCGTGGGGCTCATCTGGATCGCTGTCTTCGGGTTCGGGATCTACTTCGCATGAGCCAGCGATCCTTGGCCGAGTTGCTGGTCGCGCTCGAAGGCGTCGACGGCTGGCTTTCCGCTGACCAGGCGGCGAGGTTGCACGACGCCGCAGCTGCGACGCGCAGTGGCGACCAGATCGTCGAGATCGGAAGCTTCAGGGGTCGCAGCACCATCGTGCTGGCGGCAGCAGCGTCCGACGGTGTCACGATCGTGGCAATTGATCCGCATGCCGGTAACGATCGCGGCCCACAGGAGATCAGTGGTTTCGAAATCGAGGCTGCCAGCGATTACGAGGTCTTCACCGCCAACCTCGCCAGCGCGGGAGTGTCCGACCGTGTGCAGCATGTGCGCGAGTTCAGCGATCGAGCACACGACGCGGTTTCGGGACCCATCGCGGTGCTCTACATCGATGGCGCCCATCGATATGCGCCGGCGAGACACGACATTCGTACGTGGGGTGAGCGAGTCGCGCCGAGTGGAACGCTGTTGATCCACGATTCGTTCTCATCGGTCGGCGTCACTCTCGCGATCGCGAGGGAGCTCGTGTTCAGCCGGCGGTTCCGTTACGTAGGCCGCTCGCGCTCGCTCAGTGAGTACCGCGCGGATCTCGACGGACTGTGGAAGTCCCGCACCTTGAACGCGTTGTGCCAGACAGCGCAACTTCCGTGGTTCATGAAGAACATCGCCCTGAAGGTGCTGCTGAAACTGCGCCTCGGCGGCCTGATGAAGCGTGTGATCGGCTACACCCCGGAGTGGCCTTACTAGCTCCGCGTGAGCCTTCGCCATCAGACGAATCGCACTCCTTGGGCTTGGAGCGTGATTTCGGCGACCGGTGGTTGGCCACCACCCATCGAGAACTGGGTGACACTCACCGAGTCGAGTGCCAGGATCTGAGCGTCGGTTGTCAGGACGACCAGTGGGATGTGCTGCCCGGTCTCGTTGGCACCGATGAGGTGAAGAGCCGTGTCACCGACGTCCAGGATGACTCTGAAGGTGATGCCGTCGGAATCCGCTGATAGGGCGACGAGCGATTCGCATTCAACCATGTCGGGGATCGTGAGGTATTGGCCCATTGCGATGGTCTAGCCCATTCATGCGTCCCGTGGATGCAACATCAGTCCGCCGGCAGTTCGGCAAAATCTCCAGATCGCTCAGTCGAACGAGAGTCCGAACAGGTTGTCGTAGGCGAGGCCCCACGGCGGACGGAGAAAGCCGAGCGCGCGAACATCTTCGAACCAGTAGGAGAACGGGCTGCGGCGAGAGAAGGTGCCGCCGCCGATCACGCGTGAGAGGCGACCAAGAGTGGCCTCTGCCAACTCCGAAACGGTCTCTTTCGCGCAGAGCGCAGCAAAGCGAGCCGTCGGGTCGGCGGTCTCGATTGCGCGCAGCGAGCCCTCGTAAGCCTGGATGGCGAGCCAATGGTCGCTGACTGCCCGGGTCCATTCCACTTGTTCGTACGCACGCATCTCAGCCGCCTTCGGCCGCAGTTGCTTCTTGGCAACCGCGATCGCTTCGTCGAGCACACCGAGGATGGCGCCGGTGAACATCGTTGCGATGAAGGACCCGGCGCCGGTCGTGATGTCGCTGAGCGGGCCTTGATAGGCCAGCCGCACCGCCCGTGCATCGTCGAGGCGCATCGCATGGCTTTGCGTAGCTGCCATCCCGACGCCGTCCCACTCGGCGAGCAAGGTCCAACCGTTTGATCCGTCCCAACGGTGATCTGTCGAATCCAGCGCGAAGACTGCCGGCTCTTCTTCTCCATCGGGGATTGCCGTGGTGATCATGCGGTCGGTGATGCCGGACCCACTTCCGAAATGTTTGGCTCCGGAGACGGCGTACGAGCGACCGATCATGAAGCCGACGTCGTCGTTCGGCATCGCCGTCGCCTTTGTACGCGCGATGTCGCCGCCACTGCCCGGTTCGGATGTGATCGTGCCCCACTGTTCGCCGGTGGCCACGCGGGTCAAGACGGCCTGACGTTGTGCTTCCCAATCGGGCTGCGAGGGGTCGGGGTTGCACAACCAGTAGCCCACCACAGAGGGATGCATTGCTGAGACGAGTCCGACGGCAGGATCGGCCGAGGAAAGGTCGCGGATGAGCTCGCACGCCATCCGGGTCGAGGAGGCCAGGTCGATCCAGAAGCCGCCCATGTCGACCGGTACAACAGTGAGCAACAGGCCAGCGTCGCGCAACGCGTCGAAGTCGGCCCGGTCGAGGTGCTTACGAGTCTGGCGCTCGCCGCGGTTTGCCTTCCAATCTGCAGCGATCGTCCGTATGTCCTCATGAAGAGAGCCAAGCGTCGGTGTCATCGAGTGCCACTGTACGCCGCGAGTCAGATGTGGCGGAGCACTCCATCCGCACCTCCGATCGCCTCGACGGAAACTCCCTCGGCATCGAGATCGCGGCCACGTCGGCGAGCCAGCGCTTGGACGCCACCTGATCGCTCGTGCCCTCGACGAGGATGACCGCGCGCATCGATGCATCGTCACAGCCCACTGGCAACGTAGTTTGGCGGAAGTGCTCAACGGGTACGCGGATCAACGGCGCGACGTGGTACGGCCGGACTCTCGTATGGAGGCTTTTGGATGACCGATTTCGATGGCGATGATCAATTCCGGGTGCTTCCTCCGAAGCCATACGAGTCACTTGCAAGCTACATCGAGTCGGGCGGTGGCAAAGGTCTGACCGCGGCAAGTGCAGTCTCCCCGGAAACCGTCATCGAGGAGCTCGCAGCGTCGGGATTGCGAGGCCGCGGCGGAGCCGGGTTCCCCACGGGTGAGAAGTGGCGCACGATCAAATCATTCGCTTCGCCACTGTTACGGACGTCGGTCGTCGTCAATGCAGCCGAAGGTGAGCCGGGCACGTTCAAGGACCGGTCGATCATCCGCGCCAATCCATACGCCGTCCTCGAGGGCGCGTTGATCGCTGCGCTCGCGATGGAAGCGAAGTCGATCGTGATCGCAACGAAGGAGCGCTTCGCCGACGAAGTGGTTCGCCTGAAGTCGGCCCTCGCGGAGATCGTCGGGGCCGGATGGGTCGGCGACGTCGAGATCCAAATCCTGGAAGGGCCAGGCGAATACCTCTACGGCGAAGAAACGGCGTTGCTCGAGGTGATCGACGGACGACCTCCTTTCCCTCGTATTGCGCCACCGTTTCGCCGCGGTGTCGTCGAGGTCGTCGAGTCGGAGAGCGACGCAGAGTCAGGAAGCGGTCTGGCAGCCGACGTAGTGATGGCCGGGACCGAGGATGACAGTCCGGCACCACCGGTGCTGGTGAACAACGTCGAGACCATGGCCAACGTGCCGGCGATCATCGCCAAAGGTGCCGTGTGGTTCAGAACCATTGGCACGGCCGAATCGCCGGGCACCATTGTGTGCACCATCACCGGCGATGTCGAGCATCCGGGCGTGTTCGAGTTGCCGATGGGCACGACGCTGCGAGTCGCCATCAACACTGCGGCGGGTGGCGTGCTGCGTGGGGTCGATGTCGGTGCCGTGCTGGTCGGCGTCTCCAGTGCCGCCCTCTCCGCTGACCAACTCGACACCGAGTTGAGCTACGAGGCAATGAAAGCCATCGGCAGTGGAGTCGGATCCGCGGGATACATCGTGATCGGCGACAACACCGACCCGATCAGCGTCGCCGCGGGCGCGGCGCGTTTCCTCGCCATCGAGTCGTGCGGCCAGTGCACTCCGTGCAAACAGGATGGCCTGGAGATCGCTCGCCTCCTCGCCAACGCTGCGGCCGGCGAAGCCACGCCGGAGGATCTTGCCGCGATCAGATCGAGGCTGACGACCGTGGCCGACGGGGCCCGATGCAGCCTCGCATCGCAGCAGCAAGCGGTGGTCGGCAGCCTGATGAACACGTTCGCCGAACACGTCGAGTCGCGGTTCAGCCCGGGTGCTACACCGGTTGAGGTGCACCTCATCGCCGAGCTCGTCGACATCGGCGAACAGGGCGCCATCGTGGACTCGTCTTTTGCCGGCAAACAGCCGGACTGGACATACGACGAGGTCGACAGCGGCAAGACGCCCGTCGAGCGCTCCACCGACCACCGCGCCGAAGAAACGTTGGACGGATAGGCTCTCGCTCCGTGTCGAAACCCTCGCGTGCCCGTCTGTCGGGCTGGGGGCGTACGAATCCTTCCGTCGCCGACGAGGTGACGATCGTCGCAGCGAGCCTCGCCGCGACGATCAAGGAGGCCGGTCTCCGTGGGGCGCTGGCCCGGGGCCTCGGCCGAAGTTATGGCGACGCGGCCCAGAATGGTGGCGGTCTGGTGCTGCGCCTCGCGTCGGGTCCGGGCGACATCGTGCTTCACCCCGCAGAGGCTCGGGTCACCGTCGGTGCCGGCGTCAGCATTGATGAACTGTTGCGCGTGATCGTGCAGCACGGCTTCTTCGTGCCGGTCACGCCCGGCACTCGATTCGTGACGATCGGCGGAGCAATCGCGAGCGATATCCATGGCAAGAACCATCACATCGATGGCTCGATCGGCAACCACGTCGAATCGATCACGATGATGCTGGCTGACGGATCCACAGCCGTGATCGGTCCCGGCAACAACCCAATGCTGTTCTGGGCGACGATCGGCGGAATGGGGCTGACCGGCGTGATGATCGACGCCACCATCCGCTTGCTACCGATCGAAACCAGCAGGATGCGCATCGACACATCGCGAGTCGCCGATCTCGATGCACTCCTGGCGACCATGAGCAGCCACGACGACGATGTGCGCTACAGCGTTGCGTGGATCGACCTCGTCGCCAAAGGCCGCAACCTCGGCCGAAGTGTGCTGAGCCGCGGGGATCACGCCCGGCTGACTGAACTCGACGCCCGCGACAGCGTCGCCCCGTTGTCGTATGCACCACACCAACTCATCGCTGTGCCACCTCTGGTGCCGCAGAAGGGCCTGCTCAACCATGCCACCGTCGCCGCGTTCAACGAGGCCTGGTTCCGCCGAGCGCCGGTCCGCCGTGTCGGCGAGATTCAGGGGATCAGCGCCTTCTTCCATCCACTCGATCTGGTCGGCTCGTGGAACCGCCTATACGGCAATCGCGGCATGGTGCAATACCAGTTCGTCGTCCCCTTCGGTCAGGAAGACGCAATGCGCACCGTCGTCGAACGACTATCGGCCAGTGGCGCCGCGAGTTTCCTGGCGGTGCTGAAGCGATTCGGTGCAGCCAATCCGGCCCCGCTGAGCTTTCCGCAGGCTGGTTGGACCCTGGCGCTCGACGTCCCCGGGGCATCGCGGGGTCTCGGCGATCTCCTGCACAGCCTCGACCGTGTCGTGCTCGATGCCGGCGGCCGTCACTACTTCGCCAAGGATTCGCACATGACCCCGGAGGCCGTGCGACGGGGCTATCCACGTCTCGACGAGTGGAAGGCCATTCGCGACGAGGTCGATCCTCTCGGCGTGTGGCAGAGCGATCTCGGCCGCCGCCTCGGCTTGATCTGACGCAACCTGGATCCATTCGCAACCAAACACTGGAGCCCCATGGAGAATGCACTCGGCCAGCCACAAACCATCCTCGTGCTCGGCGGCACGAGCGACATCGGTCTGGCGATCGCGCGCCAGATGCTGAGCCCCACGACCCGCACGGTGGTACTCGCCTGCCGTGACGCTGACCGCGGCGAGCGAGCGGCGGCCGGCTTGCGTCATCATTCGCTTTCCGTCGATGTGGTCGCCTTCGAGGCAACCGACACCGAGAACCATGCCGAGTTCATCAGCACGGTGGTCGAGAAATTCGGCGACATCGACGTCGCGATCGTCGCGTTCTCGTTGCTCGGTGACGGCGCCGTCACATCGGTCGACGTGGAGGCCGCAGTCGAGATTTCACAAGTCAACTTCACGGGCGTCGTGTCGAGCACGATTGCGATTGCGAACCAGATGCGCAACCAGGGTCATGGGTCGATCGTCATGCTCAGCAGCGTGGCCGGCGAGCGCGTTCGTCGAGCGAACCCTGTGTACGGCGCGACCAAAGCCGGGATCGACGGCTTTGCTCAAGGGCTCGGCGACTCGTTGGCCGCGGATGGTGTGCACGTGCTGATCGTCCGACCGGGCTTCGTGGTCTCGAAAATGACGACGGGGTTGAAGGCCGCGCCATTCGCGACAACGCCCGAGAAGGTTGCTGATGCGACCGTGAAGGGACTTCGAGCCAAGCGTCGAATGGTGTGGGTACCTGGCATTCTTCGTTATGTGTTCTCGGCGCTCCGTCACCTTCCCGGGCCTGTCTGGAGACGACTGCCCCTTGGCTGACGACACGCGTCTTACCATGCGGGCGACGATCCAGGATCTCGCCGACGAGATGATCGCTGCCGGTGCACGGCGCGTGCATGTCCTTGCTTGGCGCGACCTCGACGACCCCGATGCCGGCGGCTCGGAAGTGCACGCCGACGAGTTCATGCGCCGCTGGGCCGCCGCTGGCCTTGACGTCACGCACCGAACCTCGGAGGCCGTCGGTCAGCCGTCAACCTCGACGCGCAATGGATATAGGGTAATTCGTCGCGGAAGTCGCTACTCGGTGTTTCCGCGGGCGGTCGGCAGCGAGTGGATTCGGCGGATGGGTGCGTACGACGCCTTGGTCGAGGTCTGGAACGGTGTGCCGTGGATGAGCCCGCTGTGGTGCCACAAACCGCGCATCACGTTTCTGCACCACGTGCACGGACCGATGTGGGATCAACTGTTGCCGCGACCGTTGGCCGGCGTCGGCCGAGCGCTCGAGGCCAAGTTCGCTCCGCCCTTCTACCGGCGAACGTTGACACTCACGCCGTCACAGGCGACCCGCGAAGATCTTCTTGGACTCGGGTTCCGATCCGATCGCGTGGTGGCGGTGAACAATGGTGTCGACCCGATGTTCCAGCCCGGCGGCGATCGCAGCGTGTCGCCGCTCGTGCTGTGCGTCGGTCGCTTGGCGCCGGTGAAACGCCAGGACGAACTGATCGAGGCTGCAGTGATCGCCCGCCGGCGCGTGCCAGATCTGCAAGTGGTGATCGTCGGTGATGGACCTTTGCGGCCGGCGCTCGAAGCGCGCGTCGCCGCGCATGGCGCTGGGGACTGGATCACGTTTGCCGGTCGGCTGAGTCATGCAGATCTCGTTGCGTTGTATCAGCGTGCGTGGTTGGTCAGCAGCGCGTCGCTTGCCGAGGGTTGGGGATTGACGATCACGGAGGCGGCCGCGTGTGGGACACCCGCCGTGGCCACCGATGTCAGCGGCCACCGCAGCAGTGTCGTCGACGGCGTGACCGGGGTGCTGACATCGCTCGACCTGCTCGGCGAGACGATGGCCGGCGTATTGCTGGATCCCGACCGCCGCAACACGCTCGCAGCTGCGGCCCTGACTCGCGCCCGCACGCTGACGTGGGATGCATCGGCGCACGGGATCCTCACCGCGTTGCATGGACAGGTCGCGCGTCGCGCGTTGCGTTAGCGGGGGAGCAGTTTGGTGGCGACCTTCAGCGCTCGCAGCGCGCCCTGCTTGGCGATCGTGCGATGTTGCGAACGCCCGCTCTGGTTGGTCCCGGCTCGGTTCCGCAAGAACCAGTCGTAGCTGTCGGCGAGCATCTCCTCATTCGACCATCGCGGCTGCCAACCCAGCGCGTCGCGGGCGTGGTCGATGTCGAACCACAGCGACTTCGAATACATCAACCAGTGATACGGCGCGAACGGAGCGAGATGCGCGGCGGCAGCTGCCTTCATCAGCAACGCCGTCGGTCGGGCGGGAAGCGAACGCACGCGCGACCCGGTGCCGGCGTGTGCGCAGAGTGACTCCAGCGACTCGCGCATCGTGCCGAAGCGATCAGTGCCGGCGTTGAAGACTGCCGCGCCTGGGTTCGCTGCGGCGCGGATGCAGACGTCGGCGAGATCGTCGGCGTGGATGAACTGGTACCGATTTTCTCCCTTGCCGAGCACGAAGATGTCGGCGCCGTCGGCGACCCACTCGAACAGGATCCCGAAGATACCGAGTCGGCCGTGGCCGAGGATGGTGCGCGGTCGGATGATTGTGACGTCGAGGCCCCTCGACACTGCGTCGACACATGCCAGCTCGGCAGCGACCTTGGCGCGGCCATAGGCCTCGACAGGACGCGGCTCGGTGGTCGGCACCACCGGATTGGAGATCGGCACGCCGAACACCGCGCTCGACGACGTGTGCACCACCTTGCTCACACCGAGTCGCGCCGACTCCTGGAGCAGCAGCTTGGTGCCATCTACGTTGACGGTGTGCAGCAGCAGGCGATCCCTTGCCAGTGGTACCTGGGCAACGTTGTTGAAGACGACGTCGCATCCTTCGATGGCGCGGGCTACCACCGACCGATCGCGGATGTCGCCGATCACTACCTCGACGCCGGCGGGTCGATTGTCGGAGTCGTTGATGTCGAGCACGCGGACCGAATGCCCTGCGTCGACGAGACGCTGGACCAACAGCGATCCGAAGTATCCACTCCCACCCGTTACAAGGCTGGTCGTTGGTGCCTCAGACTTCACAACTGCAGGCCTTGCTCGACGCACCACCGGATGCTGCGGCGCATACCTTCGTACAGTTCCACCTTCGGTTCGTAGCCGAGTTCGTCAGCTGTCACCGAGATATCGCAGGCGATCGTGTGATTCATCTCGCCGAGCACATGGAGTTGTTGCTGATAGCGGCCAAGCCCTTGGACAACACGGTCGCCGAGCTCTGCAAGCCGTCCAACGACGGACGGCAACCGCGTCGATGGTGACTTCACCGTGAAGCCCTCGGCCGTCAGAGCTCGACCGACGGTCGCCACGATCTCGTTGACCGTATAGGCCCGTTCGTCGGCTACCCAGTACCCCTTGCCCTCCGCACACGGCGTGAGCTCCGCGGCGATCAGGCCGTCGATCAAGTTGTCGATGTAGACCATCGACCTCCGCTGCTCGCCATCGCCGACAACCGGGAACTTGCCGGCGCGCACCAGGCGGAAGAACGTTGTTTGCCGCGGCGGCTGGAACGGTCCGTAGAACCAGGGTGGGCGAACGATCGTCGCGTCGAGACCGCGGGCGACCGCCTCGAACACCGTCAACTCGCCCTGCATCTTCGAGCGGCCGTAGCCGTAATACGGGTTGTACGGCTCCTGCGCTCGAAACGTGTCGCTGGGCTGCGGGTTCGTGCCGAACGGACTGTTGGACGAGACGTGCACCATCCGTCGCACGCCGTGGTCGAGAGCTGCCTGCGCCACGTGGCGAGTGCCGTTGGCGTTGGTCTCGAAGAACTCCCTCGTGGTCGAGGGATGGATGACGCCAGCCGTGTGGATGAGATCGACGTCGTGTCCGACGCCGTGCAACAGGCGAGCGATCGTGTCGGGCTTGGCGATGTCACCGGTCACGACCTCGACGTCGCCGATTGCCGAGAGCGTGTGTGCCTCGGCCGTAGTGCGCGCGAGCAGCCGCAACCGTGGGCGCGCGCTGTCGGCGAGCAAACGATGCACGAGCGCTCGACCGAGCCAGCCAGACGCGCCCGTGACGACGGTGACTCGGGGAGGAGCGAGGCGGTCACCCACGTGGACGTTCCGCATCTGCGAATCGACGGGCGTTACGGATTGCCAACGCCATGACGGTCCCCTGTGGATTGACCCCCGGTGCGGTGGGCAGCAAGGAGGCATCGTTGACCCAGACATTGGTCGTGCCGTGCACCCGTCCGAACGAGTTGGCGCCACATTTGTCGGTGTCTTCGCCCATCGGCACCGTCGAACAGAGATGGACGGTCATCACGCTTGCTCTGGCAGCCGCGAAGTCAGCGCCCAGGGTCGCCAGATCGCCGCGCTTGCGCACTACAGGGGCTCCGCGAAACGAGGGGTAGACCTCTTCGGCACCGGCCTCGAGCATCAACAACGCCAACCGCGCGAGTCCGCTACCGAGGAGAGCTCGATCGCGGCGGGTCAGCGCGTAGGTGACGATGGGATCGCGCAAACCACGCACGGCACGCACCCTGCCGCGGCCCTCGCTGGTGATCGCCGCGTAATACACGCTGATGCGTCGCCAGTCGGTGATCGCCCTCGCGAAGGTGCTCCACTGGTCGCTGAGCGCAAGTGCCACGAGGCCGGGTTGACTCGCCGATCCACCGAACGAGAGGTCCGGCGCGAACTCCTTCACCTGATGCACCGGGACATCGTCGGTCACGTTGAGTTCGTCTGCGAACCGCGCCGCGAGCTTGACAGTCGGGTGCACCGCCAACGATCGACCGATCCGGCCGGAGATACGGGAGCGCTGTAGGAGAGCGGGCGACTGGATGGCACCGCCACACACGAACACGTGACGGAACCTGATGGTCCCACGCCGGCCATCGGACAATGTGGTGGTGGCCTCGCTGGCGAAGCCCGACGTCATCTGCAGTGCGTCGATTCGGCACCCGACCACCAGGCGCGCTCCAGCGGCTGCAGCACGGGGGAGGTAGGTGCGGGTCATGCTCTGCCTCTGGCCGATGTTGGAGTCGTCCGCAGGGGTGTCCTTGCCCGGATACTTCATCCACCGCGGGATCTCACTGTTCTGCCATCCAAGTGCCTCGGCTCCTCGGCGCAGCACGTCGCTCGGCGCGCTCGGCGTGCCCGGCACGGTGCATACGCTGATCGCTTCCTCGACCTCGTCGGCGATCGTCTGAACCTCGTCGTTCTCGAACTCGCGGATGTGGAAATCGATCGCCCATCGCTGCAACACATCGTCGGGTGGGCGGCGGTACAGGCCACTGTTGATCTCGGTGCCGCCGCCGGCACAACGACCCTCTGTGTAGGCGATCGATGGCAACCCCAAGGCAACCGTTACGCCACCGGCCCGATATTGGCGGTCCATCTGTTCGAGAGAGAACGGGACGACTGAGCCCTGCTCGACCCATTCTCCTTCCTCGACGATCAAGACATCGAAGCCGGCCTCGGCAAGCACGGCGGCCGTGGTGGCTCCACCGGCGCCCGAGCCCACGACCAGCACCTCGGCGTCCATCTCGGCAGTAGCGGCTACGGCGATCATGGGCAGGCGCCGGTCGGGAGCGTATCGGGCCATCGTTCCCAGATGTAGGCGTAGCTGAGTGACCGGATCAACCTCGGGTACTCGCCCAAGATCGGCAGCGGCCTCGACATCAGGATTCTGGCGACCATCCAACCGCCCGGAACGGCCACCAGTGCTCGATAGAAGAGACCGATGACCGTGACACCGAATCGGGTGAAACTCGGGATCCCCGCGGCCTTTCGCTGCACGAACTGAACGACTTCGGTTCTTCGTCCAGTCGGCAAAAGGGGCAGGTCTTCGGCCAGCAGCAGTTCGGCGAATGGTCCGACGATTCTGTCGAGCTGAAAGAGACGCGAATCCGAGGCCATGCGAGGCGGTCAGGCTAGCTGTGGAGACCGGGTTCCAATGCCCTCCGGCTACGCTCGCAGGCCGTGCGTACCGTCGTTGTGTTGCCCACCTACAACGAGGCAGAGAACATCATCGGGTTTCTGCGCGCCGTTCGTGAGGCAGTCCCGGACGCCGACGTGCTGGTCGTCGACGACAACAGCCCCGACGGCACTGCGGCGCTCGCGGAGGGGACCGCCTCCGAACTCGGTCGCATCAAGGTGCTGCATCGGGCGGGCAAACAAGGCTTGGGCGCCGCCTATCGCCATGGGTTCACGACCGCCTTCGACGAGGGTTACGAGGCCATCGTCTCGATGGACTCCGACTTCTCCCACGACCCCAGGGTCATACCCACGATGCTGCAACTGGTGTCGGGTGGCGCAGACGCCGTGATCGGGTCTCGATATGTGCCAGGCGGAGCGACCGTCGACTGGCCGTTGCGTCGCCGTCTGCTGTCGAAGTGGGGCAACCGGTACACGGCGTCGGTGCTGCGGCTACCCGTTCGTGATTGCACATCCGGCTTTCGCGCATATCGCACCGACGCGCTGCGCGGCATCGATCCGGCATCGACGACGGCAGAGGGCTACGCCTTCCTGACCGAGTTGGTCCGCAAGTTGATCGCCAACAGTTCAGTGATCGTGGAAACCCCCATCGTGTTCCGCGATCGCCAGTTCGGAACGTCGAAGATGTCGGGTCGGATCATCGCCGAGTCGATGCTGCTGGTCACCAAATGGGCCATCTTCGACCGCAACAACATCAAGTAGTCGCCAGCCCATGCGCCCACAGCCTTCAAAATCGTCGGCGTGGGTGCCGGACCGGTTCATATCGGACCATCGTGGCGCCCGCGTCGCCGATTCGGCGTCAACGGGGTGATGTGTCGCACCCTCGACGAATCAGTCCGCAGGCTCCGAGGGAACTGTGTAGATCTTCGCGGTCAGCATCTCATTGATGCCGGTGCGCAACTCGGTGCGGACGATGTCGTCGTAGCGGATGGGAGAGCGACGCTTGCGCCGCCGCAGCGGAAGTGCGAACGCTGCGGTCAACACGCGACCCGCCAGCCTCTCGCCACCGCGGTGATGAGTATCGGCTTGGTGTGCGGCGGCCACCAGGTCTGGCGAAGGTGAACCGACGACCCGGCAAGCGACTACGTCGGTCCAGCGGAGTTCGATGACGCGATGGTCGAGGTGCTTGTCGAGCAGATCGGCAAGCGGCTGGCGCATGCCGCTCACCGAGAGGTACTGATCGATGTCAGCATCGAAGTACGGCGCGGTCTTGGCTGTGAACACCAGCTCCTCATCGTCCAGCGTGACCCACCACAGATGACTCGGGAAGTCGACGATCTTGGCGCTGGCGGCCTCCGGAACCTCGATGTATCCCGCCTTCGCGACTCGAGTGAGTTCGGCAATCACCGCATCGGGCCGTTCGACGTGCTCGAGCACGTGCGAGCAGATGACGTAGTCGAAGACCTTGTCGGCAAACGGCATGTCGCCCGCGTCGGCATCGAACAGCGGACGATCGACGCGCGCGGCCGCCGCGCCGGAGCGTTGCCCACCGTGCGCGCCGCCGACGTAGTGGTCGAGCAGCACATCGGCCCGCCAGTGCGGCTTGTCGCCACTCCCCACATCGAGCACGAGCGCGAGGTGATCGACGGGGATCGCGATGCGACGCCGACGGAAGGAACGGAGTCGGGAGACGCGGCTCACGTGCTGCACCGGTGGAACAGACGCACGAGACCGTTCTGGTAGTTGCCTACTTCGCAGAAATGCTTGCGCAACACCTGGTTGGGTTCGTCCGATCCGAAGTCCATCGAGCTGTTCGGCTCTCGCCAACCATCCCAAAATGCGGTGAGGATCACCCAATCCGACGACGCAACCTCCGAAGTCAGCCGCGACCCTGGGGCGTTGGCGAGACCCGGATCCATCTCGATGAAATATGTCGACGGTGTCAGCTCGGGAAAGAGATAGTAGAAGAACGCGTCGCTGTACCATGTACGCCGTAGGTCGCTGGGACCCACGAGCAGGCGCTCACCCGGCTTCGACATCCGGTCGAGATCGGCGATCACATCGCGACTTGCGAGATAGGGACCGAAGTCACCGAGGTAGAAGCGGCGGCCGTCCCGGGAGACAGGGAACGGAGTTTGCACGTTGCCCACGCTGACGCGGGTGTGTAACAGGTAGTACCGGAACGTGAAGAGCGGCGCCACAACGAGAGTCAGCGCGAGGGCCGTTGCCACGCCGGCAAACAGTCGTTGCCGAGTCGTTGTGCTGGGTCGCCGTTCGCGTACCAACTCCACGACCGCGAGGATCAGGAAGGGGAACGAGATGCATGTGACCCACGAGAGGTGTGTCGAGTCGGGGCGCTGGAGAGCCTGCGACACCAGGCCAAGGCTGAACAGTGCGCCGCACATCAGTGTCGCAGCGCGTGGCGAATGGTCCCGCCTCCAGAGGCGGATCGCGATCCACATCAGGAACACAGGAACGATGAGCATCGCGAAGAACCAGAGAAACAGCGACTTCTCCGCGGAGAGAGCAGGCAACTTCCACCACGGGGGAACCAGCTCGGCGATGGCCTGCAACGATCCGTCGAGATGACTCCACGACGGTGGCCGGGGTAGCTCCCGGCCGGCGCGCAGCTTGAACACCGGGTCGATCACCATGCCGCGAAAAGCTGTTCTCGGACCCACCATGGCGATGTGGACCCACATCGGGAGCATGCCGAGAAGGGAACTGACCACCACAGTGCGCCAGCGCGGGTTGCGCCACAGGTACCAGCCGTAGACGAAGACCAACGCCAGGGCGAGATCCGGCCGATATGTCAGTGCCAGACCGGCCAGCACGCCTGCCGCGATCAACGATCGGCGAGGGCTTTGCACCGTGCGAGCGCGGAGCGCGAAGACCATGCTCCACAAGCACAGCGCCAGGCCACCGTTCCACGCCATTGCCGTCAATCCGATCGGCGTCAGCACGTAGAACACGGCCAACCCGGCAACCGCAGCGGCGGCGATCCGTCCCCACGGTCTGGCCAGCGTGAACAGCGCAAAGATGATCGCGAGGTGCTGTATCAGGCCGAACGTGCGCTCGGATTCCAACGAGATTCCGACGAGCTTGTACCAACCCATCAAGACGTGCAGCGCGCCCGGTCCGTACAGGTGAAGGAAGTCGCGGTTCGGCAGGTCTCCCTTCATCATCCGCTCCGGGAACACCATCATGAAGGCCTCTTCCATGGTGCCACCAGTGGTGTGGTACAGCCCGCGAACTGGGAGAGCGATCAGTGCGCACACCGACGCGATAGCGGCCCATGTGGCGAGGGCACCTCGCCGCCACGAGCCGGCGATACGTGGACGAAGCCCGCCTCGACCACCGAGCACGAATGGCGCGCCGGATATTTCGGCGTCGTCGAAGTCCTCGGTTGTACCGCGGCTCAGCCACCGGCGGGCATGGGCAACCACCGGTACCAAGCCGATCGCGCCGAGCACGCACAACGCAGGCTCAGCGGGAGCGCGAAAGCGCACGGTGCCGTATGTGTAAGCCGAGGTGATCGTGACCGACAGGAACTGCACGCCGACCGGAAGCATCGGGATGCGGCGGCGGCGCATCGATATGGCCGCGACAACCGACAATCCAGCGAGCCCGTAGAACATCAAGAGTCCCATCGAGCTCGCATCGCGGTTACGGCCCTCGATACCTCCCAGCGTGACGTTCTGCAGCGGGCGGAACAACTCCCACTGCCGCAGCACGCGCAGGGTCGTCACTCGCGGCAGCTCGCCGATGTGCTCGCGTGCATAGTCGAATCCGAGGGAGCGCCAGTACAGCGCGGTCTCCGATTCGTCGCCGGGGGGGTCACCTTGCGCCTCGCGGACCTTCTGCTGGCACTGGAAGTCCCAGTAGCCGACGAACTGCCCGTTGTAGGCGGTGGCGCAGTTGGCATAGACCATGACCTCGTTCCCGTTGGTCGACAAGGGCACGAACTTCTCGAAGGTCATGGCATTGCGGACCATCCACGGTGCGAGGACCGCAAGGCACGCTGCAGTCGTCACCACGAGGTGCTGGACGCGTGTGCGACGCGACAGGGTGCGGGTCAGCATGATCCACGGCAGCGCGAGGAGGGGCAGCAACAAGATGCCCTCACCGCGCGCCAGCGCAGCGAGGGCGATGACCGCGCCGAACAACGCGGCGATAGCGAGACGTGGTCGGTCGCGCCACCGATAGGCGACGATCATGGTCACGGTGACCAGCAGCGCCATCAGTCCCTCTGGATAGAGAAGGCTGTCGATCAGCCACAGGTTGGGATACACCGCGGCGAACGCGGCCGCCGCCAACCCGACGATCGGGCCACCGAGTCGTCGGCCCAGGACGCCGGCGGCAAGGACCACACCGGTGCCGATCACGATCGACATCATCTTGTGGTCGAAGTAGCTGGTACCGCCGAACCGTGAGCTGATCGACAGCACGACGGGGTACAACGGCCCGTGAAACGCGCTCGGCCGATGAGCTTGGAAGGCGATCCAGTTCAGTGGTTCGGGGAAGCCGCGCCCTCGAGCGAGAACGTTTGCAGTGGTGTGGTAGAAGAGCGGGTCGCCTCCATCGGTGCGTTCCGGAGCCACGGTCAGCAAGGTGATGACCCGGACGAAGAAGCCAGTGGCGACAACAGCAGGCAATGCCAATCGAGAGCGAGCGATCGTCGTCCACTGTCCGTGCCGGGCCAGGTCGATCGCGCCGACGGCGACGACGATGACGACGCCGAAGGCGCCGGCGATCAGCAGCGACCAGATGAACGGGGCAACGACGTTGCCGCGTAAAAAGACGCCACCGTCGAACTCGATCACTCGCTCGTGGTACTGACGCGCAACGAGCGTGAATGCAGGCTCGCCCGCGAGCAGCAAACCAGGCGCGCAGATCAACGTGATGCGCGCGAGTCGGGGCGCCGTGCGACCAACGAACGGCGGCACGAGGCACGACGCGCACAGTGCGCTGCCGGCGAAGGTGATGGCGACGAGCCCATACAGGTGGATGGTGGCTGTTGTCGAGATCAGCGGTGAACGCGGCAGCCCGAGGCCGAAGGCGGCCACCAGGAACGAGATGACGGCGAGCGTGAGCCCGCCGAGTCGTAGACGCCTGCGTATTCCGAGGTCGTTGATCGCGTCATCGATCAGAGCCAGCCCAAGCCCGAGACCAACGAGATCCAGATGGTTGGGGAACCAGCTGAGTGGGCCGAACAGATCGGTGCGACCCGCACCCGTGCAGGCCACCCGGTACAGGAGGGCAACGACCGCGAGGCATACCGGGATCAGCCATGGACGCGCCCGTCCGACCGCGCCACGGCTCAGCCCCACCAGCATCGGCATCACGACGATGATCAGCGCGAGCGTCAGCAACAAGGGTCCGACTCCGAGGCCAGGCAGGGGAGTGCCTGTTCGAAAGAAGACCAGGGTGACCAGGAAACGACCTGGCGAGCCCTGGACATGCAACGCGGCCTTGGCGAACAGGATGGTCAGTGCCCACGCGACATAGATCGCGGGCAGCCATCCGATTCCATACCTCACGCTGCTGCGTCCGGTGAGACTTCGCCGGGCTGCGACGAATGCAACGAGGGCGACGATCACCGGCACGGCGAGATCGAAGCGGGCCATCACCGCCCCCCACGCCCCGGACGACAGTCCGCTGCCTGCAATCGCGGCACGCTGAACGAGCAGGGCCGCTGAAGCAATGCTCACGATCACACCTGCGCGCAACGGCCATCGCGTCGCAGACCGTTCTCCCACGGCTGCCGACCATACTCGCCTGCTACCCTCGCCACCTGGTGAGTCC